>NZ_PPPT01000220.1 GCF_006483445.1 Bradyrhizobium guangdongense
GCCGAGCGCGTCCGTACCGAGCAGTCCGCGGGACGCTTCCTCGGCGACACCGAGATCATCACGACGACCATGATCGAGGAGCAGCTCAAGACCGGCGACTATGTGCAGAAGGTCGGTGCGATTCCGAATGCTGCCAATCTGCGGGAGCCGTTCAAGGTATCGGACGTCAGTGTGCCCGCCTATGTGCAGCCGATGGGTATCCTGATCAATACGCGTCTGGTCAAGGCCGACGAGGAGCCGAAGAGCTGGAATGACCTGAACGACCCCAAATGGAAGGGCAAGATCCTGTCGGACGACATGCGTCCTCTGGGCAGCGGCAACACCATGTTCGCCGTTCTCCAGAACAAGATGGGAGCATCGTTCAACGAGAAGCTTGCCGATCAAAAGCCAATCTTCAGCCGCGATATGCGCAACGACGCGCGCCGCGTCGCGCGCGGCGAGTACCCGATCTATGTCCCGCAGGTGTTCGCCTTTGCCTCGGATCTGAAGGGGCTCCCGATCAAGGTCGTTATTCCGGAGGAGGGAGCGCCTTATGCGCAGATGGAGTTCGCGCTCTTGAAGAACGCCGCCCATCCGAATGCCGCTCGTCTGCTCATCAATCACTTCCTGGAAGCCGATTCGCAGCTCCTCTATGCGAATGCCTGGATGCTGCCGGTGGTGAAGGGTGTTGCGGAGCGCGCCAATGACGACGCCAAGATATTCGCCAATGCCAAGCTGATGGGCATGGCGACTCTCGCGGAACGCCCCAGCATGATGGAGCTGGCCCGCAAGCTCTATCAGTAGGCGCCAGATGAGCACGTTGTCCTCGAACGAGGTCGCGACGGGATCGATGCGATTGGGGTTTCGTGCCGGCCGCCTGATGGAAGGCAAGGCGCCGCGGCGGCTGGCCCTCGCGGCGCTGGCGCTTCTGCTCGCATTCCTGTCGCTCTATCCCTTGTCGATGCTGCTCTACGGCAGCCTGCACACCACGCCGCCGGGAATTGCCGGGACGTTCGATCTGTCGGGCTATCGCCAGGTCTTCACCTGGCCGACCGCCCTGCTGTTCGCCAATACGGTCGGCATCTCTCTTCTCAAGACGATCTTCTCGCTCCTGCTGGCCGTTTTGTTCGGCTGGATCATCTCGCGTACGGACACGCCGATGCGCGGCGCGCTCGAGGTCCTGATCACGCTGCCGTTCTTCGTTCCGCCCATTCTCACGGCGATGGCCTGGGGCATGCTCGGTAACCCGCAGGTCGGCGTGATCAATCTCGTCTGGCAGAGGATGTTCGGCTCCGAGACGCCTCTGATCAATGTCTATTCCTATTCCGGCGTGGTGTGGCACATGGTGCAATACTCGACGCCGTTCCTGTTCCTTTTCGTCGTCGAGGCCTTTCGCGCCATGGATCCGGCGCTGGAGGAGGCGAGCCGCATGTGCGGCGGCTCGCAGTGGAGCACGTTCCGCCGGGTCAGCCTGCCATTGATGATGCCGGCGGTGATCACGGCATTCCTGCTCAGCTTCATTCGCGGGCTCGAGAATTTCGAGTCCCCGCTGTTCTTCGGTACGCCTGCGCGGATCGAGGTGGTGACCACCGCGATCTACAATTCCATCCACCATCAATCGATTCCGAATTATCAGTTCGCCAGCGCGCTGAGCTTCGTCATCATGGCGCTGATGTTCCTGCTGGTGTTCTGGCAATGGCGCATGCTGCGGGGCCGTAGCTTCCAGACCGTAACCGGCAAGGGCTATTCGCCGCGCGTCATCAAGCTTGGGTCGTGGCGCTGGCTGACCTTTGCCCTGTGTATGGTCTTCTTCCTCGTCAGTGTCGTGCTGCCCATAGGTCAGCTGCTGCTCGGTTCGTTCTTCCAGTTCTTCGGCTTCTATCAGTGGGACATGCTGACGCTCGATCATTACCGCTCGGTGCTCGGCAATGACGAGGTCTGGCGCGCGTTCCGCAACACCTTTCTGCTCGGTTTCGGCGGGGCTTCGGTGACCATGTTGCTTGGCAGCATCGTCGCCTATGTGTCGACGCGAACGCGCTGGTCCGGTCGCCGCCTGATCGACGTACTGGCATGGCTGCCCTGGATGATGCCGGGCATGGTGCTCGCCGTCGGCTTTCTCTGGGGTTTTGCCTTCCTGCCCGGAGCGATCACCATCTACGGCACGATCTGGGCCTTGCTGATTGCCTATGTCGCGCTGGGGACCCCGATTTCCGTGCGGGTGATGTCGGCCGCGTATCATCAGCTTTCGTTCGATCTTGAAGAGTGCTCGCGCGTTCACGGAGCGGGCTGGTGGCAGACGTTGTGGCGGATCCTGGTCGCACTGGCGTGGCCGTCATTCGCGGTTGGCTGGGTGCTGACGTTCTTCGGCATCATGCGGGAGCTCAGCGCTTCGGTGCTGCTGTATTCGGTGGGCTCGGAGGTTCTCTCCGTCGTGTTGCTGCGGATGTGGGAGAACGGGCAGGCCGAGGCAGTCAGCGTGGTCGGCCTCATGATGATGTCGCTGGTTTTCCTGTTTCGCTGGGTGCAGCTGCGGCTCATCAAGCGCTACGTCAACGCGCTGTGATCGAAACGATCGGGATACGAATATGGCAGAAGTGCTTCTCGAAAACGTCTCCAGGACCTTCGGCGGGTTCACGGCGGTGGATGGCATCCATCTGCACGTCGCGGCGGGCGAATTCGTCACGTTGCTCGGGCCGTCGGGCTGCGGCAAGACCACCACGCTGCGGATGGTGGCGGGCCTCGAGGAGGCAACGGGCGGGCGGATATCGATTGGGCGGCGCGTTGTGAGTGAACCCGCCAGGCATGTTCATCTTGCTCCCGACCGACGCCAACTCGGCATGGTGTTCCAGTCCTACGCGATCTGGCCGCATATGCGGGTGTTCGACAACGTCGCTTATCCGCTCCAGGTGCGTAGGCGGTCGACGGCGGAGATCCGCGAGCGAGTGGATCGAGCGCTGCGGCTGGTGGAAATGGATCGCTTTGCCGATCGGCCGGCGCCGGCTCTCTCGGGCGGACAGCAGCAACGGGTGGCGATTGCGCGGGCGATGGTGTTCGAGCCTGAGGTGCTGCTGCTCGACGAGCCCCTGAGCAATCTGGATGCGCGGCTGCGCGCACAGATGGGCGACGAGTTTCGCTCGCTGCAGAGGCGACTGGGCATCACGACCCTTTACGTGACTCACGACCAGGACGAGGCCATGGCGCTCTCCGATCGGATTGTGGTCATGCGGGGCGGGCGGATATTGCAGATCGGGACACCCACCGAAATCTACCAGAGGCCTAATTCGGAAGCGGTCGCGAGCTTTCTCGGCTCGCCCAATCTCCTGGATGCGGTCGTCACCGGGGTCGAGGCGGCTGCACCGGACCTTTCGCGGTTCGAGGTGCGGGGCGAGGGCTGGCAGGGCATCGCGTACGGAAACCAGTCCTTCTCGTGTGGGCAGAGCGTGCGTGTGCTGGTGAGACCGGAGGACCTCCGCGTCGGGCCCATCTCGCAAGATGTCGACGCCGCCTGGCGCGGCGAGGTCATCGCGTCGGTATACCGGGGTGCGCGTCGATCTCTGCGTCTGCGGACGAGCGCGGGGGAGCTTCATTTCGAGGTGCCTGCATTGACGGAGATGCGGCTCGGAGAGGTGGTGCAGGTCGAGGCCGCAAAATCGTCGCTGTGGACCGTGGCCTCCAACTAGCGACGGCACCGCCTGCGCCGTTTGCGCGAGGGCATTTCGGCGCGATCAGGCGGCAGATCTCGCCGACAGGTTCTACCTTGCGATCTCGACAAAGCGTCCGCCGCCGGCGAAAGCGCAAAGCCGGCGCGGCTGAGGAGGGACACGTGCCGGCCGATCGGCCCGCTCGCTACTCGCCGTCATGCCCGATCGGGACCGGGTGTTTCCTAGAGGTTTTGCCTCACGCTCTGGAGGAACTGTTCCTTCTCGCCGGGCGCGTAACCTTGGGACGCTCCGTAATACGGTTCATTGGACTGGTTGTACGGCGTGCCCCGCGAGTGGACCCGCGGCTGAGGTGGCACGTACGCTCTGGTCCGAGCGAGCGCGCTTGGATCGGCTTGGCGCGAGTTATGCCCCTTGTTCGCTCTCGACGACGCTCCAGCGTAATTCGGGTTGAGGATGCACGTCTGACCGTTGGCCGACGCCCTGCATTGATCCATCGTCGTGTAGCTGCATCGATAGTGGGTGGCACCGAAAGAGACGACGGCGAGGCAAACGGGAAAAGCCGGATCGTGTTTTTGAGCCCGGGCGTGCCCTGCTGCTAAGGCGATACTCATCGTCAAGATCGTCAAAGCGAATGAGCGCATTGGAATGTCCTCCAAGTCCGCACGACACCGGGTACACGCTGGCCGTCGGCAGCATTGATCCAAGTCAATGCTCCCGGAGCGCAGCGGGGCCTCAGGAGCCGCAGGAACGCGCACCAATTAGATGTTGTCCGCCGGTGTCTCCACCTTCATCCCTCGCGCGGGCATCGGAAGGCGGCACATTCGCGCGGCGCGGCTCACGCCCCTCCCGTCACCGTCCGCGTCAACGAGCTCCGGGCAAACTTCTTCAGCGGCATCGGCTTGCCGAACAGATAGCCCTGCACCAGGTCGAAGCCGATCTCGTTGGCGGCGATCAGGTCGGCGCGGCTCTCGATGCCTTCGGCGACCGCCGGCACGCCGTACTCGCGGGCAAGCTCGACGACATGACGGCACACGTTCCGTTTCAAGCGGTCGTTGCCGCAGCCGGTGACGAAATGACGATCGGCGTTGAGCTTGGCGAAGGGGAATTTGTCGATGCCCGTCAGGGCCGGCCAGTTGGCGCCGACTTTGTCGATCGCAAGTCCGATGTTGTGGAAGCGCACCTCGCGCGCGACGTCGCTCAGCGCTCCGATCTCCTCGATCACTTCGTTGCTGCCGATCTCGATCGTCAGCCCGTGGAACGCCGGATGTGTCGGCATGCGGCGACAGAGCTCGCGCACGGCCTGCGGCTCTCTCAGATATGACGACGGCAGGTTGATCGAGAGATCGACCTTGCTCTGCTGCTCCATCAGGTAATGCCAGTCCCGGAATGCGCGTTCGATCACGAACTCCGACAACGCGCAAAAATGCGGATCATGCGGCTCGGGGATGAAGTAGGCCGGCGGCACCACGCCCCAGGTCGGGTGCCGCATCCGCACCAGCGCCTCGGCGCCGCAGCGAACCAGCGTGCGCGCGTCGATCTTCGGCTGGTACCAGAGCTCGAGCCAGCCGGCATGAAGCGCCTCGCCGACATGCACTGCCGGGCTCGGCGCCGGTTCGTCCGGCAGCAGCACGGCGATGCGGTCGCGCAGCGTCTCGGCCGCGAATGGCGTGGTCAGCGGCGGCAGCATATCGAGGCCATATTCCCGCCCGACCTGCTGCACTGCCTTCAACACGATCGACTCGCGGGCGCCGACGGCGAGAACCTTGCCGGCGAATTGCTCGCGGACCAGCGTTTCCAGAATCTTCCCGGGCTCGATGCCGTCGGCGGCGATGCCGAGCAGAACGAGATCGGGCAGTTCGGCGACAAGGACGCCTTGCAAATCGTCGACCCGGCCGCATTCGCTGGTGACGAAGCCGAGGTCCTCGAGGATATCGCCGAGGAAGGCCCGCAAATGCCGCTTGCCGTCCACGACACAAGCCCGCGGCGTCACCTTCCGCCGTCCGAAGATTGCAGGTTTCCGTCCGACCAGTTCAACCAGCCCGTCGTTCATCGCACACCACTCCCGTTCCGTGACGGTCTCTTAACGGCGAGCGAGGCTTCAAATATGGAGAGCTTCAGCTTGATTGTTGAATTATTCGAGTAACGTTAGAGCGCACACCATTCGTAAAATTGTACGAAAATCGTTCGAGAAGATTTTGCGATTTGCGGCGCGCCGTCCCGATGTTGCGGAAATTGAACGACATAACGGCGACGATGTGTCGGTGCGTGCTGGCGCCGCGCGGCTCGATTGGGACGCGCCGCACGCCGCGCCGCCCCAATTGAATAATGACGGTATCAGTTGCCGGTTGTCGTCTGCCTGTTGGGCACCTCTTCACGACTCTGTGCCAACGGCGGCAAGGATATCATGACTTGGCGCGCTCGCGCCCGGATGACGTTTGAGCGCGGTCGTACCAGGCAGTCTTGCAATTGTGAACCACCTCACAAGGGTCCGAACGCGGCCGCGGTATTGCTGCTCGCGGCCGCACACGCGTTCGGCCGTCGAGGACCGCAGCAATGACGACGCGGCGCATGATGGTCTGGTGGTTCAGATTTGTCCTGTCGGGACGGTTTCTCGACCGCTTTCTCAGGCTGCCGCGCGCGTCGCGGGATTAGCGCTGAGTCGCTTTCTTCAGGTCTGTCCGATCAGCTTCCGGAACACCGCTGCGCCGTCGGTGACGGCGTCGCGGCCCTTCCACGCGAGATAGGTCAGCTTTCCCGTCAGCGACTGGTTGCTGCGCAGGCGGCGCGAGCCGAGGATGTGGCCGACATTTGCGGGGAAGCGGCTGACCTCGGCGGCCACCAGCGCCGAGATCGCATCCATCAATTGCTGCAGGCGGACGCCCCATTCGGACTGCTCGATGTCGTCGATGCGGACCCGCAGCGCATACTCGGTGTCGTAGATATCGGCGAGGAGATCGCGCGCGACCAGCACGCGGTTGTGCTTGAGTGCGACCCGCAGCGCCAGCCGTTTGTCGTCGAGCTGGTCGAGCGCCATCAAAACCGCGATCGCGTAGGGTGTTGCCGCGACGTCCTTTGCGCTCTTGCTGGCCGCCGATTTGGTCGCGAGGCGGATCAGATGCCAGGACGTCTGCAGGCGGCGCGCCACCAGTGCGATCGCAAAGGGCAGCGCGTTGGGATGCGATTTCCGGATCGCATCCAGCAGTGCCGTGACCTTCGCCGCCTGGCTATCGTCGAGCTTGCCGATCCGTTCCGGCAGCTTGGCATTGAACTTCATCAGCGCGTCATGCGAGCGCAGCACCTGCAGGATCTTGATGACGTCGTCGAAGGCGGTGCGCGAGGCCGTATACTGCCCGAGCTTGGTACGGGCCAGTTCGTCGCCGTCGGGCGTGGCGAGCGTATTTTCCAAAACCTTGACGACCTTGGTCTGGAACATGGAAGCGATCTTCAACGCTTCCTTGGGGTCGTTGGCGTCGGTCAGGTCGGTGATGGCCTTGATGTAGTCCCGCGCCATGGTCGGCAGCAGGTCGCGGCAGATCCACTCCCAGATCGGGGTCAGCGTGTTGCGCGAGATGCGGCCCGAATTGGCGTGCTCGGGCGCACCGTCGATCAGGAATCGTTCAAGCGGCGCGAAGAAATAGCGCGACGGATTATTGGCGCGCGCCGCCGTCGATCCGTCCTTGCGGAATTCGGCGCGCAGCTTGGACACGATGTCGGCCGAGCCGGGCATGTCGATCCCGCACAGCTCGAGCCGCTCGAGTTCGCTCAGCAGACAGCTCCGCGACAGCGGCGTCAGCTTCTGCAGAAACTCCCAAAGCTGTTCGATCTCGCCCATGGCACGCAATCTTCCGCAGCGTTTCCCGCACGGGTTATCGGCCCGTCACGTGGAGGCATTTGCGCGCTCTCAACTGCGGCTAAGAGAAGCAAGTCGCCGTTAATTAATCTGTAAAATGCGAAAACTACGGACCCGCGATCCGGGGGTGGCCGCGCGCGGAGGATTTCTGCCGGAGCCCGAGAAATAGGCAGTTTTCACAACCGGAGCACGGTGGAACCCAAGTATTCGCAAGCACTAATTGTACAATTCCGGCGGATCTTGCGTAAAACCTCTCGATTTACCGTAGTCTTACGGAGTAAAAAGTTAACCACGATTCGGCCCGAGTTCCGTTAAACGTTTCATATGGGGCATCAGCAAGATACGGCCGCTGATTCGCGACCGTCGGATTGGTACGAGGGCAACACGTCTCCGCACGAGGGGCTCGAACTCTCCCGGCTCAATGCCGCGCGCGCCCAGACGGCCGACGAGGCCGCCGCCGCGATGGCCCGCGAGCTCAACGGTCCCTTGACCGCGCTGCTGCTCTATATGGGCGAGATCAAGCACCACAGCGATCAGCTTGCACCGGTGTCGGGCGACCGCGCCTACATCCAGCGCGTGGTGGAGAATGCGCTGGCGCAGACCGAGCGGGTCTGTGCACTCGTCAAGCAGTTCGTCGGGCCGCAACGGCCCGGCACGGCGGTGCTTTCGGCGGACGCGGACACGAGGTCCGCCCGTGCGCAGGACCCTCGCCCCGTCAGCGTCGAGCTGTCCAACCTGTCGGGCCAGAAGCGGCTCACCAAGCGCGAGCGCGAGGTGCTGCGCCTGATCAGCGAAGGCTATTCCAACAAGCAGGGCGCGCTACGCATGCAGATCAGCCCGCGCACGTTCGAAAGCCACCGGGCGGAGGCGATGCGCAAGCTCGGCGCCCGCAACACCGCGGACCTGGTCCGCGCTGCGCTGCTGCACTCGATCGACTGAAGCTGTCGTGAAGAGGGCGCCCGCGCGAACTGCGCCGCCCGGCCGTTCTCAGTAGAGATCTTCCGCGAAGGGACGCACGCGCGAGACGGGCCGCAAGGCCCTGGGCTCTTCCTTGGCGGTCGGGATGATGGTGATGGTCCAGCGGGGCGGAATCGCCGATTCCTGCTCCAGCACAGAACGCACGAAGCCCGTCACCGTTTCGCTACCGGATTTCACCGTCGCCATGCGACCGTTGAACTGCGCGATGCGGAAGCGGCGGACTTCCTTCTGGTCCGCGGTTTCATAGGTGAACATAAGGCCCTCCTGGTCTCGGGCGACTATCACCACCTATGATTAGCCATGTGTGAAAATTCCACGCCGTAGAAGTACGGCGGGTACGCAACGGAGTGCCGGTTAGCTTGCCGGCTCTTGCTCGAGCGCAGCCGCATAGGCCGCGTCGACCTGGTCCATCAGGCCGCAATATTCGGCATTCGTCAGCGCCTCGACGCTGCTCTCGAGCTGCAAGGCGAGCGTGGCCAGCCGGCGATAGCCGAAGGTTCGCGCGGAGCCTTTCAGCGAATGCGCCTCGCGCGCGATTCGATCGCGATGCTGATCGAGTGCAAGCTCGCGGAAGCGCTTCAGGCGCGCATTGGTGTCGTTCCAGAATACCGCGCGGACTTCGCAGGCGCCGTCATGGCCGATCTCGCGTGCCAACTCCTCGAACGCGCCAGGGATGCGCGCGGGCTCGGCGTCGGCGGCCGACGCTGGCGTGCCGGCGGTGGTCTTGAGCATGATCCGTGTCCGTCCTGTGATCGGCCGCCGTCCGCAAGACGGAGGCTTCCCCCGGCTTGCGCTTCTAGCCTGCGAAAATTTCGGTTGTCGTAGGAATTCCGCCGGCTTTTTTCGTCGCGCATCAGTACGGCGTTTACCACGCCCGCTGCGGCGGCCCGGCGGTCGCGCTCATGAAGATCCGAGCAGCCGCTCGTATTGCGTCTTGACCGTCGCGTAGCACTCGCATGCGGTCTGGCGCAGCCCGTCGAGATTGTTGATCTGGATATGACCGCGGCTGTAGTGGATGTAGTTCGCATGCTGCAGCGTGTTGGCGACCAGCGATACGCTGTTGCGCCGCGCCCCGATCATCTGCGCCAGCGCCTCCTGGGTCAGCAGCAGCCGGACGTCGCCGGACAGGTCGTGGGTTTGCAGCAGGCATCGCGACAGCCGCGACTCCACGGGATGGGAGGCATTGCAGCCGGCGGTCTGCTGGACCTGGGCATAGACCGCGAGGCCATGACGGGCGAGCAGGGCGCGCAGGCTCGCGCTCTGGTCGGCGGCCGCGCGCAACCGGTCGAGCTCGAGCACCGACGCCGTTCCGGCCACCAGCACGATCGCGGTGTTCAGCGCCGACGCTTCGCCCATGGCGGAGAAGGCGCCGAGCAGGCTGTCGCGCCCGATCATGGCGACCTGCACATGCTCTCCCTTGGCGAGCTTCACCACCAGCGAGATGACGCCACGGTGCGGGAAATAGGCGCGCTTGAGGATGTCGCCCGTCTCGACCAGCACGGCTTCGTGCGGCAGGTCGACGGTGCGCAATTGCGCACGGATCAATTCATAGTCGTCCGCAGACAAAGCGGACAGGAAGCCGTTGGGTGGACGCGCCGTCAATTCCATAGCCCGCCTCTCGCCTATCCCGGCTGACGAAGCGCCGCTCGCTGCGCAAGTCCCGTCCGCCCATCCCTGCGCAGGCTAGGTTCCATCATCTGACCGTTGGGATATATTGGCAATTGGGACATTTGGCGCAGTCGTATTGCTGTGCATGCGTATGTGCACGCTGGCATGCAGACGAGCCGCTGCCTCCGGTTGCGGCGCGGTCATGGCTCAGCCTTCAACAGGCGTTCGTACTGCGTCTTCACCGCGTCATGGCACCCGCAGGACGTCGCTGCCAGCGCCTCTGTATCGACGATCTCGATCTGGCCGCGGCTGTACCTGATGATGCCGCTTTGCTGGAGCGTATGGGCGACGATGGAGACGGCGTTGCGGCGTACGCCGATCATCTGCGCGAGCAGCTCCTGTGTCAGCGGCAGGGTTTCGCGATCGTAAAGGTCACGCGCGCGCAACAGCCAGCGCGACAGCCGGGCCTCGACCGGGTGCAGCGTATTGCACAGCAGCGATTGCTGGGCGTGCGCCAGCAAGGCCTGTTCGTGCCGGACGATCAAGCGACGAAATCGCGCCCTCCTGTCGGCCACGTCCCGGAGGGCCGCAAGCTCGATGACCGACACCGTGCAGGGAAACAGCACTGCCGTGTCGGTCGTCGCCCGGCCGTCGGCCAGCGTTGCACCGCCGCCTATGACGCTGTCGCGCCCGAGCAACGCCACCGCGATCGTCTGTCCCTCGGCGAGGTTGACCGTCAGCGACACGGCGCCGTCATGCGGGAAGTAGACGTGCTTCTGCGCGGTGCCCTGCTCGCCGAGAATCGTCGCTCTGGCCAAAGCAGCGGTCGACAAATGAGGCTGCAGCAGTGCGAATTCGTCCGCGTCGAGCGCCTGCAGCAACTGATTTGACGGTCGGCCGCTCTCGGTCATGCGAAGCCCATCATGCTCTCAAGGATTGGGGTCGAGCGCCGCTTCATTGTCTAGTTGCAGCGTTACTAGAATGTAAGGTACAAGTTGTGCATTGGTCTATATTTACGTTAGAGGGCAGACAGCCTGCCGCATTTGCGGCGGAAATGTGGACGGCGTGATTCGCAAAGACCTGGCGGCGCTGCCTGGGTCGCGCCCAACGGGCGGGAGAAAACGGCAAGGGGGCTATCATGAGCCGCATGCTGCCGGTCAGCAAGCCACGATGCTGCGGGCGCCATGACGTCTTGATGACACGGGCGATCCCGCGCGCCTGCCGCCGGTCTTCAATCATTGGTCATCGCTCGTATTCAGCGCGGCGCTCGGACGGGGCGGCCCGCGCGACATCCCGCATTTCGCCTCAAGCCAAAGGAGAAGGGAGTGCCCCACGATTCAATTATTGAATCGTCGAAACGAGAAACTCAATCGGGGACAGAACGTCTGCGCCGGATTCTTGTTGTCGACGATGACCCCATGGTCTGCATGGCCATCGAGGCTCATCTTCAGCGCGATGGTTT
Organism: Bradyrhizobium guangdongense; assembly: GCF_006483445.1. Lineage (GTDB taxonomy): Bacteria > Pseudomonadota > Alphaproteobacteria > Rhizobiales > Xanthobacteraceae > Bradyrhizobium > Bradyrhizobium guangdongense_A. The sequence goes on from NZ_PPPT01000220.1 coordinate 11,540, forward strand.
TGAAGTCACGATGGCGAGCGGCGGAGAGGCCGGACTGCGGGCCCTCGAACGCGAGCGCTTCGACCTGATCATCATCGACATCTTCATGCCGCATATGCGCGGCTTCGAGTCGGTGAGGCTGTTTCACGAGAAGGCACCGACGATCCCGCTGGTCGCAACGACGGGTTACTCCTTCGCCGACGTCAACTCGCCGGCGCCGGATTTTCTGAGGATGGCGCTCGAACTCGGGGCGACCCGCTACCTGCGCAAGCCCTTCACGGCGGCAGCACTGCTCGCCGTCATCAACGAGTGCCTGTCCCCGGCGGATGCCACGCGCTCCGACGTGAAAGCCAAACGCTTGGGTTAGCGCGCCGGCATTGCGTCGGGTGCCGCGCTAACGAATTATTTACCGTGACTGGAGCGCGCGCCCGTTGGCCGGCCTCCGCAAGATGTCAGGTGTTGGTGCATTCGCGCACGACGCCAATTTGGTTCAAATTGCGCGGCGCCCGCGTAGCGCCTTCCGCAGCCTCAACATTTTCGTAACGCCGCTTCGCCACCGTCAGAAAAGTTGCGCGCGCTCGACGCTGCAAGTGTGAGTTCCGCGAGCTTGCCGAAAACCACTCGTCCTTCGGCGCAAATGCTTCAGTTGTCTTCAATATCCGTATTAGCACGGAGGTGGAAATTAACGGGACCGTGAAAGGGAGTGTCTAACCATTCAGGAGAGGGCTCTCCGTCGATTTCTCTCCTCTGCTTGGCAAAGGTGCCGGTCGCGAGAGGCCGCTAGGCCGACGTGATCAAGGGCCGCCGGCCGGCCGCGAAGTCCAGGTTAGTAAGGCGTATCTCATGGATGATCTGTTGCG
>NZ_PPPT01000221.1 GCF_006483445.1 Bradyrhizobium guangdongense
CGCCGCTCGGGCAGCGCGTCCTTGCGGTCGCGGCCGAGGAGATCCACGATGCAGGGCTGACTGAAAAGCGAATCCTGATCTCGTTCACCGACATCACCGCTTTCAAGCAGGCCGCCGAGCAGCTCACCGAGGCCAAGCAGGCCGCCGAACAGGCCAACCGTGAGAAGTCCCGCTTTCTCGCCGCCGCGAGGCACGACCTGCGCCAGCAGTTGCAGACCTTGAAGCTGCTGCATGGAGCACTGGAGCAGCAGGTCAGGGATGAGCGAGCCCAGGCTACGCTGGTCCGGCTGGGATCTTCGCTCGAATCGCCGCACCGAGGACGGTTGGGCCGATTGCCAGACCAATAGACTTGTTCCGGTCCATTCGAACCATTGGCGACTCTGGAGTAAAATCGATCCTGGCCCGTGACGGGATCCCGCCAAAGAGCCGTAGCAACATTCGCATGTTTCGCACCAGGGCCGTAGCGTTCGATGCCGAGACTTGTCCGGCAAAATCCGGGACCTGAGGCTTTCGCTCGCTGCAATGATCAGATGACGGTCGACGCGCCGGCGGCGGCGTGAATGCGCTCCGCTGCGGCGTTGACCTTGGTCATCGTCCTCGTCAGCTCGTCGTAGACATCGTCTTGAATCGTCACGATGCCGAAATTCGAATCTTCACCGTCAAAACGCCCCTCGGCCGGCTGATCGGCATGCTCGAACCAGTGATAGCCGACCACGTTCGGCTTGCCGAGGGCCGCCGTTACGTACCGTTCGAAAGCCTGCGCGCGCTCGGTCTGGGTGGCCACCCGTGGTCCTCCGCCCCGGCTGTTCGGCAAGCCCGCATCGTCGCCGCGGAAGGAGAATTCAGAGATCAGGCATGGTTTGCCGGTCGTGGCATAGGCGTCGATCACCGGCAGCGGGTCGAAATCGTAGCGGTTGAAGGAGATCACATCGAGGTGCCGGCCGGCCGCGGCAACGACGCCCGGCAGCGGCTGATAGCCGAACCTGGAGCCAATCACGAGATGATTGGGATCCACCGCCTTGATCGCCGACACGCACAGTTCGAAGTACTTGTCGGCGACAACGGCCACGAAGGTATCGCAATCCGCGCAGAACGCCTCGCGCGCGGGGTTGCCAAGGTTGGCCTTGGCCTCGAGCGCGTCGTTCAGGCCGCCGGGCGGCATTCGGAAGAACGGCGCGACAATGTGTTCGATTCTGCCGAGCTGCTCCCAGGAGCGTGCCGGCGTGCGCCATACCGCGTTGAACTGGGAGAAGTCCCGGTAATGTGCCTGCAGCCTCGAGATGGCAGCAACGCGGCCAGGAAGATGTGACGGAAAGTTCAGGAATACCGTCAACAACTCGTCGGCCCCCCGCCAGTCGGGAGACCAGTACAGTTCGTTGTCGATAAAGGTCCCGAGCAATCCGGGATCGTTGCGCCGGTCCGCGCAACGCTTGTTGGCGCTTGCGTGGATATGCGCTGCAAATTCGGGATCGAAGACATCCGGAAAGATCTGGCCGCGTCGGTGCAACCGAAACGACGCGCCGAGCTCTATGGTCGGTGCGTTTGCCAGCATTTGCGATCCGGCACTGGCGACGAGTTCATCTGACCAGCAGCCGACCGTGTTGAAGTTCCAGCTTGCCAGCCGGTCAGAAATAGCGGTGCGCCATGCGTGCAGATTGCCATACTTAACTCGGCAAGCCTCGGCGTAGGGCACGCGGTCGGTCAGGCCGATGCGTTCCGGATCGAAGCGGATGGCATTGACGCCTTTGGAGAGAAAGCGACCACCGTCGGGATCGACGAACCACAACACTCCATTGCGCTCGGCAACGCGGAAGAAGCCGCTCCCAGTGAGGCCGTCGTCGACGACCCCGCCCCATCTCGTTCTCTGCAATGGCGGCCCCTGGCAAGCACGAAGGATGGCTATCCATCGCACGGTATTGCCGGGGCTTCTTGACCTATCTCAATACCATCCGGAACCAGCCTGACTACCAATGCGACAGGGAGACAACGTACCTGAAAGCCAACGGGCCGGCGCGCAGCACCGTGACCGAGCACAGGCAGGGCAGGACCACGCAGGTCGTTTCATGTCGACAACGCAACTGCCGAACATCGCCAGCCTACGTCCAAATTTCATCTGGGGCGTTTCAACCTCGAGCTTCCAGATCGAGGGAGCGACGCAGGAGGATGGCCGCGGACCAAGCGTCTGGGACGTCTATTGCCAACGTGGCGAGATCAAGAATCACGACACGGGCGACGTCGCGTGTGACCATTATCATCGCTACCGCGAAGATGTCGGCCTGATGAAGACGCTGGGCGTGCAGGCATACCGGTTCTCGATTGCCTGGCCGCGCGTGTTGCCGCTGGGATGCGGATCCGCCAACGAGGCTGGCCTTTCATTCTATGACCGTCTGGTCGACGAGCTCCTGGCTGCCGGCATCGAGCCGTGGCTGTGTCTGTATCATTGGGACTTGCCGCAGGCCCTGGAGGAGCGCGGCGGGTGGTTCAACCGGGAGTCGACGGTGTGGTTCGCCGACTATACGGCTCTGGTTGCCGCGCGCTTCGGCGACCGGGTCAAGCGTTTCGCGACATTCAACGAGCCGTCGATGTTCAGCCTGTTCAACCACTCGCTCGGCAAGCGGGACCGCGGCAGCGAGGCGCAGTTTCACCGCATGATCCACAACGTCAATCTCGCGCACGGCGCCGCAGTGGACGTGCTCCGCGCAAAGGTTGCCGGCGCTTCGATCGGATGCATCCATAATCTGCAGCCATGCCGGCCTTCGAGCTCAAGCGAGGCCGATGCGCTGGCCGCGGCGAACCTGAATGTCTACTGGAACTACGCCTTTCCGGATCCGCAATGCCGCGGCGAGTATCCGTCTTCCATGCGATCGGCGATCGAGCCGTATATGCAGCCGGGCGACCTCGCGCGCATTTGCCGTCCGCTCGATTGGTTTGGACTGAACCACTACAGCCCGGTCTACGTGAAATCCCGCCCGGATTCGATGTTGGGTTACGACTTTGGCGAGAAGCCGGCCGGCGTGCCCCTGACGCCGATCGAATGGCCGATCGAACCCGAGGCTTTCAGGGAGACGCTGCAGCTCGTCCATGCCCGCTATGGTTTGCCGATTTACGTTCTCGAGAACGGATATGGCAGCTTTGAGCAACCTGATCAGACGGGTGCGGTGATCGATTCTGGCCGGATAGACATGCTGCGGGCTTATATCGGCGCAATGAATTCGGCCGCTGCCAGCGGCGTCGATGTTCGCGGCTACTTCGTGTGGTCACTGCTCGACAATTTCGAATGGGATTCTGGCTACAGCGTCAGGTTCGGCCTGACCTATGTCGACTATGCATCGCTTCGGCGAATCCCTAAATCGTCTTTTCGCTGGTACGCCGACCTGATCCGGGCGTCACATCCATGATGATGCCTGCCGCTCGCGAAGGATCCGACCGAACAGTCCTGGTGGCAGATATCGGCGGGACCAACGCCCGCTTCGCGCTCCTGACTGATGGAAAGATGAGCGCGGTGGCGCGTATGGCCGTCAGCGACTACGGCACCTTTCAGCAGGCACTTGCGGCCTATCTCGGCGATTTGCCGAGACCCGGCGCGATCCATGGCGCAATCCTTGCTGCTTCCGGCGTGGTCCAGAATGGCCGCTGCGCTCTCACCAACAATTCCTGGGTGATCGATGCGGAGGAGTTGCGGCGAACGCATGGATTCGCGACCGTTCGTCTGATCAATGACTTCGAGGCGGTGGCGTGGGCTCTGCCCCATCTCCCTGCCGGCAGCCTGTTCCAACTCGGCGGACGAGAACGGATCGCGGGAGCGCCCCTTGCTGCGCTGGGACCGGGCACCGGCCTGGGAATGGCGGTCAGCATACCGCACGCCGGCGGTCAAATCGTGCTTTCGAGCGAGGGCGGGCACTCCACCATGGCGGGCGGCTCGTTGCGCGAGGATGCCGTCATCGAGCATTTGCGACGACGCTTCGCTCATGTTTCCTCCGAACGCGTCCTGTCGGGTCCTGGACTCGAGAATCTCTATGACGCGCTTGCGATTCTCGACGGCATGACGCCATCAACACGTCGTGCGGCCGAAATCACCCGGGTCGGGAGCGAGGGGGATTGCCCGATCAGTCGCGCTGCCCTCGACATGTTTTGCGCGATGCTTGGGTCCGTCGCCGGCAATCTCGCGCTCGCGCTGGGCGCGAGAGGCGGAATATTCATCGGCGGCGGCATCTTGCGCCACATCCCTGAATATCTTGCAGCATCCCAATTTCGCGCGCGCTTCGAGGCGAAGGGACGGCTCCGAAGATATCTCGAACCGATACCTGCCTATCTCATACTGGACGAGAACGTCGCATTCGTCGGCCTCTGCGCCCTGATGGCGGTCGAGGGCATGAGCTGAGAGGCCGATCGGCGAGAGGCGCGCGAGGCTGGTCTATTGGCGGGTGCGTTGCGAATGCGCGCGCCCCCGGTGGTCGCGCGGGTCGGTCGCGGACAGTCTGCGCCCTTGCCGCCAGATCGGCGCAAGCAACGCAATTGCAGTCAGCGCGAGGCCGCCCGCAATCCAGTATCTGCTCACGCCGAGCATCCGCGGGAAGTCCTGCAACCTGTCGTCCTGGTAGACGACGTAGGCGCCGACGCCCAACAGGATCGCCCAGAATTCATACGACAACAGGCGCGCCTGCAGCATGTCGAGCCATACCCGGAACGTGCGTCCGACGCCCTGCGTCGAGCGGAAGTCGCTCGCCAGACACCTCATCTGATGCGCAACGTCGAGCACGGCGGCTGCGGACGGCCGTGCCATGTCGTACAAATCGATGCGGGTGGCGCGTCTGAAGAATTTGCCGGCCTCGAGAAACAGGTCGTGTCCTGGCGCGAGCGCAGAGAACGTCGCGTCGATGGAAAGAACGGCCTTCTGATAGAGGATCATTTCCGGCGCGATCGCGAGGTCGTAGCGGCGCGCGGCCGACATCATGTCGATGATGAAGTCGGATGTCAGTTGAAGAGGGCGGCCCTCATTGGCGCCTGTGCCATATCGATATCCCTCGAACATGAGCATGAGATCCTGGCGCGCCGCCTCCATGTTCGAGCGTTCCGATCCTCCCATCCAGCGAAGCATCTCGTCCACTGCGCGACCGAAATCGCACTCGACGAGATAGACGAGGTAGCGTTGCAGCGACTCGCGGAGATCGTCCGAGAGGGTCCCGACGATGCCAAAATCCAGATACGCGATCACGTTGCCCGGCAACGCGATCAGGTTTGCGGGATGCATGTCGGCGTGAAAGAACCCGTCGCGGAGAGCTTGGTTAAGCAGGTTCCAGGCGATGTTGCGTGCGACCTGCACGGGTTCTATCCCGCGGCGGCGAAACTCCGCCAGCCTCGTTAGGTCCCGCGCCCTGAGGGCGGTCACGATGTCCAGTACGCGGACCCCGTCCAGGAATTCCGTCGTCAGAACGTCCGATGTCGTGAATTCGAAGCGCACGCGGGCGGTGGCCTGAAGTGGGTCGCCCTTTGCGAACAGGGCAAAGCGATGGCCGTGGCGAGCCTCGTTTCTGAAATCGAGTTCCTCGATGGTCCATCGCTCGAATTCGTCGAGAAAGGTTCGGGCCGAGCTCCCCAGGTGTCCGCTCACGAGGCGGAGACACCTTGCCAGCATCCGCATGATGCGGAAGTCCGCCTTGAACTGCCGCTCGATGCCCGGCTTCTTGATCTTGACCGCGAGCCGCGTCCCGTCGTTGTCTGTGGCCAGATGAACCTGCGCGATCGACGCCGCCGCGAGCGGAACGGAGGCAAACGAGGCGAACAACTCCTCCGGAGACTGTCCGAACTCGTTCCGGATGGTGGTCCTGACCTCGCTGTAGGGGAAGGTCGCCGTTTCACCGAGAAGCTTGAGAAACTCGTCGCAGTACTCTCGAGGCAAAAGATCGAAGCGCAGCGAAAGCGCCTGACCGACCTTGATCCAGACCCCGCCAAGGCGCTCGATGGCCTCGCGCACCCGGACCGGCAGCGGTGCGCATGCTGCCGCTGGGCGGAAGGCTGGAAGAATGACGCAGCGAAACGTTGTCGCGCAAATCTGCCAAAATCGCCAAACGGTGCTAGCGATCGCGTCCATCATCTTCAGCGACGCCTGATGGCAAATGGTTTGTTCCGGCCATTCGCCGTTCAATCATCGGACGGTACGCGTCGCCGACGCCGACGTGGAAGATAATCGTCCTCAAGCTGTCGTCCTTCGCGGATCAGATTGCCCAGCAGGGAGTAGGGCGAGTCCATGATGCGCCCGGCAATGCCGGCCAGCGCAAGCCCCACTTCGCGCTGCCAGCGATCCGCAACGCGACGGCCCTCGGAAAAATCCTCGTCGTCATTGTCGTGATCATGTGCCCGGCGATGAAGTCGCCGCCGACGTTCCGTCGCGGCCCACTCTTCCTTTTCTTCGTCGGTCGGGCCTTCGAGCCAGGCGCGACGCCGAGCACGCTCTCGCTCGGTCCACTTTTCGATGTCGGCAGCGCTGACGACATCATCGTCGTAGTCTGCAGCTTGATCTCGCGGAGCGGCGCTTTTGGTCATGCAGGCAGCCTCTGCAAAAGGAATGACATTTGATAATTGCAAAGGATAGCCACGAGACCGGCTGCTGTCCAGCGGCACGCCGTTCCGATGAAGTTACCAAACTACCACTCTGCACTATTGATGGCTCACGTCGGCGACGCACGAGACGAATTGATTTGCGCTGCGGCAAAATGCGATAGTGATTGCCGCGGTGGGCTGATGATCCCTCGAGCATGACCGAAGGTATATGCTGCTGGGTGATTGAGCCACGCGACGGCAGGGACAGAGGGCACATGCGACTGACCGCCCACGTGATCGCTCGGACTGGCCGCGTCGCCGGGAAAGCAATCGCTCTCTTGCCGGTCCTTGTCCGCAGCCGCTCGCGTCGGGTGCGCGCGCAAGCCCTGCGATCAACGCTTGAATCGCTGGGCACCAACTGGATCAAGCTCGGGCAGACCTTGGCCCTGCGTTTCGATCTGTGGCCGGCGGAATATTGCAGCGAGCTCCTCGCCATCCGGAACGATCCGACGCCGCTTGCCTATTCGGCGATCCGCGGCATTGTCGTCGCCGAGCTTGGTGTGGCTCCGGAGCAGGCATTCGTGTCGTTCGCGCCGGAGCCCTTCACGATCACGTCGAGTGGACAGTTTCATCTTGCGACCGCACCCGACGGAACGAAACTCGTCGTCAAGGTCCAGGACCCCTCGATGCGCCGCGAGTGTGTCCTCGACGCGAGATTGATGCGGCTCCTTGCCGGCGTCGGGCTGTTCCGTGGCTTCGAGATCGCTCATGCGCGCGATGCCGTGGAGGAGTTCGTCAAAGGACGCTTTATCGAGCTGAATCTCGAGACGACGCTAACGAATGCCGAACGAATGGCGGCCCTGGCCGACGATGACGAATGGGAGAGCAGCGCGCGGTTTCGGCGCGAATGGAGTGCGGGCTGTGTCCTGACCTCGGAGCTTGTCGACGGTATTCCCATCTCTCAGATCATCGACGCGAAGCGGCGTTCCGGGCAGCCCTATCTCCGCGAGATCGCGCGGCGCGGCTACGATATCGACCGGATCGCGCGGCACCTGTACTGGAATGCTCTCAATGAGATCTTCCGCGACGGAATCTTTCATGCCGACATAAGCCCCGCCGGCATCCTAGCTCTGGCCGAGAACGGGGTTTCATATGTCGACTATGCCGTGATCGGGCGGTTGTCCGAGGATCGGCAGGAGTCGCTGCGCTATTTTTGGCGATGCGCAATCCAGCAGAAGTTCGACGCTGCCGTCGATGAACTGCTGTACTGCCTCGAGGTGCCGGCTTCGTACGATGCAACGCAGTTCCGCAGGGATGTCGCCCGGGTCCTGGAAGATTATGTGGATGGCTTTTCCTCTCCGGTGGAGAGCGAGCCGCGCCGCACCGCGCAACGCCTCATGGCGAGCCTGATGACCGTGGTCCGAAAGCATCAGCTCGCGCTTCCGACCGATCTTGCGCAATATTTCACGACGATGCTGACGCTCGAATCGATCGTCTTCGAGCTCTCGCCGTCATTCAATGCAGCACAAGAGTTGATGGTTTTCTTCAGGCGGGCGGCCGTACTGGACATCGAGGATGCGATGAGGCCGGCGCAGGCCTTTTCCTCGATGGTGAGCATTTACCAGCAGGCCCGGCTTGCTTTCGACGAGCTTCAGACCGTCCAGAGGGTCAGCCACGGCATCGATATCTCGTTGCGAACGCTCCGACTACGACTGTTGCAGCAAGGGTTCTGGGCGGTCCTGGTGGCGGCCGCCGCCTATCTCGGCCTCCATAGCGACAGGCTGTACAATTTCCAGACGTCGCTCGGTGTAGATCCTTACTGGACCTCCGCTTCGCTGCTGGTGTTTGCTATTTTTCTCGTGTCGCGCATCTGGCGCCAGGGACGCCAGCTTGCCGCAATCGATCGGTCGATCGTCTCCACGACCGAAGTTTCGGGCCGAAGCGGCGGACACGTGCGATAGCCGATCTCGGCTCGGGCCGCAGCGATCGGCGCGATTGCGCGTTCCGCCGGACGTTTCACGTTTCGTCGGATCTCGCGGCGGAAGACTCGGCACTTTCCAGGACAGTCTTCAGGCGGGCCAGCGCGCGGTCGGTCGCACTCTTCAACAGTCCATCGGCGGCCGACACCGACAGGAACGGCAATGCGATCTGCAGCCGAACGAATTTCGTGAGGCGCGTGCCGGATCCTGTCGCTTCGCAGTCGATGCTTCTCTCGAACGCGACGGGCGCCGAAATGCTCCTGCCGGCGAAATATCCGGTTGGGTCGAAATCAGTCACCTCCCACTCCATCTGGACGCGGGCGCCGAGAAAGATGGGAAACTCGCGAAAACGGGAGCCGGTGCGGAATGGCCCGGGAGTCAGGCACTCGACGTCGCCGACATTGGTGAGCCAATCGCTGTCGTTGCGCGGCTCGCAGACGAAGGCGAACACGAGATCGTGTGGCCGAGCTATCACGATGGAGCGTCGCGTCTCGATCCAATTATCCCGCTCGTGCGGGCTCATGACGCGACTGCGGGGCGGTATGCGATTGCCATTTGCTGACGCATTTTTCGTAAGTCCTCAGTGTGCGCGCGTAGTAGGTGTAGACGCCGCCTTGGATATTGCTGCGTGCCATACATCGCTTCAAGTCATCTTCGATTCGGGGCTGGTCAGCCCCCTCCGCGATGCTGCCGAGGATACGGTTGGCGACTCCGCTTTTCAGCACGATCGCCTGAACTGTGGCGTGATCGCGCCTGGCCCAGGCGTCGTATAGCGCCGTCCGTTGCTGCATGCATTTATCGACCAGGACGTGCAGCGGAACAGACGTGTCGTCCGGGCCATTTCGCAGGGCCGCGTGGACGAGCGTGTCGACAGCAAGCGGCGCGCCGTCTGCGGATCGGGCTTCGTCCGGCAGGATGTCGTCGTCGAGGCCTTTGGCCGGGTGAACAAGCAGGCCCGATCGATCCAGTTCGGCCATGACCGCGCTCGCGGGTGCGTCGCCATTGGCCATGAGAGCGGCAAGTCGTCCCTGGCTGACGAGGACGTAGATCAGCGTATTTGCGAAGTGATCCGCCAGATCTTCCTCGAAGTCCAGGAGATCGTCGAGGATCTGGCGATGGAGAAAGTTGCGATTGAGCAGGTGAAACGCCAGGCGCATCTCCGCCTCGGGATAGAGTCCCGCGGCGGGATTTGTAAAGAGCGCGGTCGGCGCGAGCAACACGTTCATGAATTTCCCGTGCATCATGCGCCGGTACCATCCGAAGTCGTGGTCGTCGTCGACGATGGCCTGATCGTAGGTCTCGAGCTGAGCCGCCATGAGGTCGAGCGTGCGCGAATAGAACTGGTCGAGCGCCTTTGCGAGTGGCTGGGCTCCATACAGCGCAACCAGGTCGGAGATGCGATTGCCGATCTCCGCGGCCATCCGAAGCGTATATCGTCGCAGCCGAAAGTCCGGACCGGCCGGCAACGCGTCCGCTTCGGGCACATCGTTTCCGAACATGGCACCGGAACGAGCCCTGAGCCTGTGCCGGAGATCGTTCGGCAAGCGACTGTCAACCTTGCTCAGCATCGCATTCAACGACTGGCCGAATAATCGGCGCACCTCGGGCAGGGCAAGCGCTTCGAGGTCCATCGTCGCGTCGGCGGCAATCAGCCAATTGCTCCAGAAGGCGCCCAGGTCGGCGTAAATGAGATTGCTGCGGGCAAGAAGCGGCTGGGACAGCGACTCCGTGCTTGCGATATAACCGGCCGCAGCGCCGGCGATGAACCGGCGTCGCAGCTTCAGCATGCGCCGGTCGTCCGCGGTCAGAAAACATTCGGCCGGCTTGAGCGAGCGTTGCAGACGCCGGAATTTCCATCCATAGATCGATGCGACAATCAACGCGGTCGCGAATAGCCGGACACGGACGAGCCAGCTCAGATTGTCGAGCGTGGCAAGCCGAGGGGGAGGCGAGGCGGCATTCATACGGGTCTCGTTCGACCGTTGGACCGATATTGAGCGGAATCGACCATGAAATTCGTGTTACTCCAAAGCCGGTTCCGGAACACACCCAGGCCTCCGGGTCAGACTTCGAGACTGGCGCGACGAGCCTTTCGATAGCAGTGCCTGATCAGCATTTCGACGATGCCAAGCACAGCGCGTGACGAAGGGGCGCGGATCAGAGCCAGCCGCTCCCTGGCCTCGCTCTGTCCGACGTCCTGGTCCACGGTCACGAGAATACGTCCCATGACGCGGCTTTGCCCAAGAACGTTCAAGGCCGCGCTCCAATCGCCCGACCTCATGGCATCCACATAGCTCGCCGCCTGGTCGCGCCGCGCGCGCGCAATGCAAATCAAGTCGGCTGAAACGTCGTCGTCGCCGTTGACGAGCGCGCATCGCAGCATGCTCTCACGTGCGGCTGGCGTGTCAGCCGGATGTGAGAGGCTGATCAAATGCCTGAAATCGTCCGCGAGGGGAGAGGCGAGGAAACGTTCGCTGACGAGCTCAGTGGCCAGAATGGCGGCGACAGGCGGTGACGTCGTAGCGCTCTCGGCAGCGTTCTCGCGTGTCGTCGTGCTCACGCAATCGAGATAGCTCCGCGCGAGTGCCCCCTGGGACAGGAGAATGAACCCCGGTGTCGTGACAAGACCCTGGCGCGTGTCGCCCCTGATATCGGCCACGTCATCGAGGATCTGCCAATGCCAGTATCCGGCGATGAGAGTCAGGCAGTCGTCCTCCAGATTGCGGCGCCGCTCGCTGGTCGTGTCGTCGCGGACCCAAAGCGCCCATGGGGCAAAGGCAAAGCCCAGGGTCTTCTGATTGAGGAGTTGCGTCATATACCAGTGCCAGTCGTGGCCCGGATCGAGGATCTTTTGCTCGCGGCTATTGAACTGAGCCATCAGCACGGCGCGCGCTTCGCCGAGAAATGTGTCGGCGATCGAACGGCGGGAGTCGATGTCGACAGCCAGATCGCAGTACCGGGACAGGCTGTGCTGAAAGGCGCTGGTCAGTCGTTGAAACGAGTCGTTTTGGTCGTCCGACGATGTCGGAATTTCGGTCCGGCGGCAAGTTTGGTCTATGGAGACGCCGGAGATTGCTTTCGCCGCCTTGCCCAACCATTCATCGATCAATGCCAGTGCCCGCTCCGGGGCCAACGCACGATCATCGATCAGCCGATCCAGCTCTATCGCGGCGATGGACCAGAACGCATAGACCAGGCCGGCGCTATGGCCTCGACCGGCATGGCCTTCGTCTCGACGGGTATCGATGGATGCGTAGGAGTTGCGGCCTATCCAATAGGCTGTCGCGAAACGACGACGGAGCTTCCGTCGCTTGTCATCGGGAATTGAGACGTCCCTCAAGGCCTGGTCGATCGCCGCGACGACCGGGCGGTTGAAGATGGGAAGCAGCCTGGCTAGGAGTCCCGCCCATGCCGGTGCCGAGCGCTGCGCCAGCGCCTTCGGTGTGTCGGCACCGATGCTGCGGCGAACCGCCGCGCGCGGCCGGTGCAGCAACAGGGTGCCGAGATTGGCAAGCAGATTCTTTGCAAAGCCGAAGCCGATGCTGGCCTGTCGTTGCATCACATAGTCGTTGGCGCGGAAACGGTCGAGGTATGCCTGGTACTTGGCGACGAGGATGGCAACGATGAGCGGATATCGAAGTCCGGGCGTTGTGCTGGCCTCCTGCAAGCCGCTCATCAAGTGGCGCTCGGCAAGGCGCACATTCGACGCGACCCACCGACGCCCGGTTGGCGTCGCGATATCCGCCGTCAGAGTCGGTAGCGCCATGCCGTAGGCATCGAGCTCTTCGCGGGAGATGTTGTAGATGCCCTCGTCGCAATCGCGCAGAAAATCTCGCAGGACATGCGCGACCTTGGCACCGTTCGCGGCAGCGCGTCCGGGTATTTTTGCCGGAAGACCGGGAATGCGGCAGAAATAGCCGATGGCGAGCAGGCAGTTTGACACTTCGTAGTCGAAGTTGCGCCGCAGCTCCTGGTATTCCGAGATGGTTCCGTGACGCTGCACGTCGAACTGCATCGCACTGAGCATCATGCTCAAGGAATCCTTGAGCAACGCATCGCGACCGATGTCATAGGCTACCAATGCGTCGAGCGGTGCTTCGTCCTTGGACAGATTTACCCGCCGTCCAGAATAGAGGTCGTGAACAAGCTGGATCTGTCGCGTCAGGAAATCGTACCGCGTGGCCGACGCCAGCGATACGTCGTCCGCGATATCGTCCAACCAACGAACATAGACGTACCAGGCCCAGAAGTACGGCCGATCGGCCGCGGGCAGCAGCAAGCTCAAGAGATAGGTGAAATGGCTCGACCGTCGTATGGCGGCTTGGGCCGACTGAACGGAAAATTGCGCTTGGATGCTGACGTCCATCTCCGGCGCTCCAACCAGGATCATGCGCGCGAGCTTAATCTATATCGAGGGCTGTCGGTCCTGACAATGCAGCCGTTTTTGGTCGCAGAGCCGAGGATGAGTCGAGCGGTGCGGTATGCTCGACTGGGGCGATGAGAGTCAATCGATCCCGTTCTGTGCCGCATCGATCATTCAGCAGAGTGACGGTAATATACGGAGCTACTCCCGCGTTGCACGCAGATGTTTGTCAACCGCGATCATCTGCCGAAGCGCCGGATACCGTTCGATCATGTTTGCGTAGTGCGCTCTCGCGGCCGCGACGAGCTGTCCGTTGCATCCGAGCAATGCGTCACCGAGCTCGATCATGCGCAGGTTTGGCCACGCGTTTGGAGCAATCGCGAGCAGGCGGCTGAACGCCTGGGCAGGGGCGCCGGGCTGCGCCGCTGCCAGCATCAAGGTCGCGGCGGCGCTCGACCGTGAGACACCCGCGTGGCAGTGCGCGAGGAGCTTGATGGACGATTTCGAGGCGTACATGGCGCGGCCAAATCGCAGAAGCTCCCCGATGTGTTCGCCATTGGGCACGACCATATCGCTGTCCGGGTCGATGATGTCGTGAAAGCGCAGATCCAGTCGCTGGTGCGCATCGAAAGTCTCGAACACGGTCGGCACGTCGGAGCCGGGATCCATGATCGACACGATGTGGGTAAATCCACACCGGCGAAATTGCATCAGCTCGTCAACACCGCAGATGACGGGATGAAGTGTCGCACCTGCAGCGGCCTCGCCGGTGTGAGTCCTGCGCTTGAACGGGTCCATGTTGGAGTTGTGCTATATTTCCGGCGATTGGTGAAGGGCATTGCCGCCGAAGTTTACGAGCGGGCAGCGGTTCGTGCATATTGCCGGCGCAGCGCATATCGGCAGACGTATCGTGGATATTGAACGGCACGACTCGAAGCTTCGACCTCACAGGAACGAAGCTGACGCATGGACTGGCTGGCCGCGCGGTCCGCGCCTTTCGCCTTTCCTGCAGAGCATTCGGTACATGCTGGGGCCTTATGGAGCGATCGAGGCGAACCGGCGGCGTTACGGCAACACGTTTACGGTTCAGCCGATGACGCAGCCGCGCATGGTCGTGTTTTCGGATCCCGACGAAATTCGGCAGATCTTCACGGCCGAGCCGGGCGAATTGGTCGGCGGGGAGCCTGCCGCGCGCTTGCTCGGTCCCATTCTGGGCTGGAATTCGCTGGTCGTGCTCGACGGCGATCGATATTTGCGCCATCGCAGGCTGATGATGCCGCCGCTCCACCAGGAGCGCATGCCGCTGTACTTTCGCGAGATCGTGCGCATTGCGGACGAGGTGGCCGATCAATGGCCTGTTGCGCGGCCGTTCAAGATCCATGGGGAAGTGCGAAAGATCCTGATGGATGTGCTTCTTCGGACGATCTTTGGTTTCGAGGACGAGAGACTCGCGCAGGTCAGAAGCCTTCAGGGGCGTATTCTCGATATGGTGGATAGCCCATCGGCGGGCTTCATCTTCCTCCCCACGCTTCGCCGAAAACTCGGCGGCTACTCGCCCTGGAGTCGGTTCCTGCAGCTTCGCGCAGAGCTGGCATCGTTGTTGTCGGAGGAAATAGCCCGCTGCAGGCGCGAGGCCGGGTCGCGCGTCGATGTCCTGTCGCTGCTCGTCGCGGCACGCGACGAGGCCGGCAATGCGATGACCGAGCAGGAGCTGTTCGACGAATTGTTCACCCTGCTGATGGCGGGGACCGAGACGACGACGTCTGCTCTCGTCTGGCTCTTCTATCACATCCTGGCCAGGCCCGAGGTCATGGCGAAACTGCGTGCCGAGCGCGACAGGGAGACCGGGCGTGGCGGACGGCTGATGCCGGAACACGTCCAGAATCTCAGCTATCTCGACGCCGTCGTGAAGGAATCGGCACGGCTTACGCCGGTGACTACGGACGTCGCGCGTATCCTGAAGAGACCCAAGAGAATAGGCGCGCTCGACCTGCCGGCCGGGGCCGGTGTTTCGGCAGGAATCTATCTCGTCCATCACCGGCCGGATGTGTGGCAGGACCCGGAGCGCTTCAACCCGGATCGGTTCATCGGCGTGCGGCCGGACCCATACGCATTTTTTCCCTTTGGAGGCGGGGACCG
>NZ_PPPT01000222.1 GCF_006483445.1 Bradyrhizobium guangdongense
ATCATGATCTTCTTCGTGGCGATGCCGTTCGTGATCGGGCTGATGAACCTCGTCGTGCCGCTCCAGCTCGGCGTGCGCGACGTCGCCTTCCCGACGCTGAACTCGGTGGGCTTCTGGCTGACCGCGACCGGCGCGCTGCTCGTCAACCTCTCGCTCGTCGTCGGCGAATTCGCGCGCACGGGCTGGCTTGCCTTTCCGCCGCTCTCCGGGCTCGTCTATTCGCCCGGCGTCGGCGTCGACTATTACGCCTGGTCGCTGCAAATCTCCGGCGTCGGCACGCTGGTCGCCGGGATCAATCTCGTCACGACGGTCCTGAAGTTGCGCACAAAAGGCATGAACTATCTGCGCATGCCGATGTTCTGCTGGACCACGCTCGCTTCAAACCTCCTGATCGTCGCCGCGTTCCCGATCCTCACCGCCACGCTCGCGATGCTGCTGCTCGACCGCTACCTCGGCTTCCACTTCTTCACCAACGAAGCCGGCGGCAACATCATGATGTTCATGAACCTGATCTGGGCCTGGGGACATCCGGAGGTCTACATCCTCGTGCTGCCGGCGTTCGGCATCTTCTCCGAGGTGGTCTCGACCTTCTCCGGTAAGCCGCTGTTCGGCTACCGCTCCATGGTGCTCGCGACCATGGCGATCTGCGTCATCTCCTTCATGGTCTGGCTGCACCATTTCTTCACGATGGGGGCGGGGCCCGACGTCAACGCCATCTTCGGCATTGCGAGCATGATCATCGCGGTGCCGACCGGGGTGAAGATCTACAACTGGCTGTTCACGATGTATGGCGGCCGCATCCGCTTCACGACGCCGATGCTGTGGTCGGTCGGCTTCATGGTCACCTTCATCATCGGCGGATTGACCGGCGTGCTGGTCGCGGTGCCGCCGGCCGACTTCATGCTGCACAACAGCATGTTCCTGGTCGCGCACTTCCACAACGTCATCATCGGCGGCGTGCTGTTCGGCGCGTTTGCCGGCTTCACCTACTGGTTTCCAAAAGCCTTTGGCTTCCGGCTGGATGAGTGGTGGGGCAAGGCGGCGTTCTGGTGCACTTTCATCGGCTTCTACGTCACCTTCATCCCGCTCTATGCCGCGGGCATGCTCGGCATGACCCGGCGCATGCAGCATTACGACGTCGCGGCGTGGCGGCCCTGGATGATCGTCGCCGTCATCGGCATGGCGATCCTGACCTTGGCGGTGGTCTGCCAGATCGTGCAGGTCGTCGTCAGCATCCGCAACCGCGAGGCGTTGCGCGACCGCACCGGCGATCCCTGGGACGGCCGCTCGCTGGAATGGGCGACCTCGTCGCCGCCGCCGGTCTTCAACTTTGCCATCTCACCCGATGTCCGCGGCGAGGACGCCTATTGGGAGATGAAGGCAAAAGCCCGGCAGGAGCAGCTCGAACACACCGAGCCGGAGTATCGGGACATCGAGATGCCCCGGAATTCGCCGACCGGCTTCGTCTGCGCGTTCTTTGCGACCATCATGGGCTTTGCGCTGATCTGGCACATCTGGTGGATGGTCATCCTGGGCCTCATCGGCGCCTGGGCGACCTTCGTGGTGTTCGCCTGGCGCGACCATGACGAATACGTCATTCCGGCCGCCGACGTCGCGCGCATCGACCGCGCCAATATCGAGGAACGTCGCAATCTCGTCAGCGTCGCGGGGACGGTGTGATGGCGATAGCTGCGACCGCAGGGCACGATCCCCATCACATCGGAGTGGTGATCGAGCATCCCGGACCGGCGCCGAAGCGCGTGGTCACCGGATTCGGCTTCTGGATCTTCCTGCTCTCCGACATCGTGATGTTCTCCTGCTTCTTCGCGGCCTATGCGGTGTTGCTCAACCAGACCGCTGATGGCCCCAAGGGCGCAGAGCTGTTCGACCAGCGCAACGTCGCGATCGAGACGGTCTGCCTGCTGCTGTCGAGCTTCACCTGCGGCATGGCGAGCATCGCCGCCGACGTCCGCAACAAATTCTGGTTCTACGTGTCGATGGCCGCGACCGGCGTGCTCGGCCTGATCTTCCTCGCCATCGAGTTCCGCGAATTCGCCGATCTCGTCGCGCGCGGCGCCGGTCCCACCCGCAGCGCGTTCCTCACGGCGTTTTTCACGCTGGTCGGCTGCCACGGCCTGCACGTCACGGCCGGCATCCTCTGGCTGCTCACCATGATGGCCCAGGTCTTTGCAAAAGGCTTTCGCGCCGACATCATGCGCCGGATGCTGTGCTTTGCGCTGTTCTGGCACGCGCTCGACATCATCTGGGTAGCGGTGTTTTCCGTCGTCTATCTGCTCGGGAGTGCCCCATGAGCGATCTGTCTGACCATAGCGACATCGGCTTCGCGCCGGGCGATGAGGGCGAACATAGTGTCGGTGCCCGCGTGCTCGGCTATGTCATCGGCCTTGCGCTTGCGCTGCTGCTGACCGCGACGTCGTTCTTCATCGCCGGCACCAATCTGGTCTGGCAGCCCTCGATCCCCGTCGCGCTGATCGTGCTGGCGATCGCGCAGATGGGCGTGCACCTCGTGTTCTTCCTGCACATCACGACCGGCCCCGACAACACCAACAACGTGCTGGCGCTGGCCTTCGGTCTCCTGATCGTGTTCCTGGTGGTCGGCGGCTCCGTCTGGATCATGTCGCATCTGAACGCGAACATGCCGCCGATGGATCAGATCATGCGGATGCAGTGAGCGCATCTTCTCCCTCTCCTCGTTCTTACGGGGCCGCGACGAGCTTCGCTCGCGCTGAGAGGGTTGGGGTGAGGGGCCTCTATCCGCGAAAACAGTAGCAGTCGGACTCGCGGAGGCTCGTGCCCAAGCTCGTCATGCCCGGG
>NZ_PPPT01000223.1 GCF_006483445.1 Bradyrhizobium guangdongense
CGGCCTCTCCCCGCACGCGGGGAGAGGCGAAGAAGCCCCCAAGACGTGGATGCCCGGGACAAGCCCGGGCATGACGTAAGCAACAGACATCGGAATGCTTGGATCGTGCAGCACGCTTACGCGTGCTGCTCTTCGAGCGTGGGCTCGGCGATGAGACCGAGCGTGTGCTCCGGCATCAGGTGCAGGCCGGGGTCCATCAGCTCGCCGCGGAGCAGCGCAAGCGGCGCCTTGCGGTAGAGCATCAAATCGTGGAAGGGATCCGTGAGGATCTTGGTCATCCAGACCAGACCCGTCTCGACGTCGCGGATGAAGAACAGGTGCACGGTGCGGAACAGGAGACCGCCGCCGCCGACCACGAGCCAGATCTTTGCGACTTGCCGCATGAAGTCGGTCGCGCCAGCCCAGGGCGTGAACAGGCCGAACAGCGTCGGATCGACGAGCAGCACCAGCGGCGACAGTGCCCAGATCGACATCAGCACCACCTTGCGCTGAAGGTTGTAGCCGACCTTGATCTCTTCCTTGTGCTCGTGGGTCGCCTGGTTGACGTGGTCATAGCCCTTCGGCTCGAAGAAGAAGTGACCGGCCTGGCGCGAGGTCATCGAGACCAGCCATCCGACCAGCGCCGAGATCACGGGATCGACGAACAGCCAGACATAAGCGAACAGGAAGCTCGCCGCGCTGATGAAGTGCAGGCTCTGATTGATGCGGCTGTGGTGATAGTAGCGATGGTCGTCCCAGCGCTGGATCTTCAATTGCTCGAGGTAATTCTTGATCATTGTCACCCCCAAAAAGGTCTTCGGATCCGGGATACAGAGATTCGATGTAGCTGGTGTGACATCATCATCATGTCATGTGACTGATTGCAGCGACGCGCTGACGCACACGAGCCACGGCGGCTCACGCGGCTTTGGCGATGTCGATCTTGCGGAAGCGCACCAGCGAGAAATGGCCGAGCGGCGGAATCAGGCGGCGCTCGGCAAGCTCCATGCCATTGGCGCCCGCGAGCCATTTTGCGTAGCGCGACCAGGCGAACTCGGCGGTACGGAAGCCGAGCGGACGCACCACCGGCTGCAGCCGCTGCTCGATGAAGCGGCGCATGCCGGCATCGGCGCTGACGCGGGTGAGGATGATCAGCTCGCCGCCGGGGCGCAGCACGCGCGCGAATTCGTCCAGCGCGATCTCGGGGTTCGGCACCGCCGTGACGACATATTGCGCCATCACGACGTCGAAGGAATTGTCGGGGAATTCCAGCTTCTCGGCATCCATGACCGCGAGACCCTCGACATTCTTCAGCTTCAACTCGCTGACGCGGCGGCGGGCCTTGTCGAGCATGGCCTCCGAGATGTCGGTGCCGAAGACGCGGACATTGCCCGCATACATCGGCAGCGAGATGCCGGTGCCGACGCCGACCTCGAGCACGCGGCCGCCGATCTTGTTGGTGGCCGTGATCGCCGCCTGCCGCCCCTTGGCGAACACACCGCCGAACACGAGGTCGTAGACGGGCGCCCAGCGGTCATAGGCCTGCTCGACCGTGCCGCGGGTGAGGTCGAGTTGCTGGGTGCCGTCAAGGTTCATGGTCTTGGCCATCGCTAAGAATCTCGCTGTGATCAGGTTAAGGGGTTTCAGCCACGCACGGGCTGCCGTGCCAGCACGGGCGTGGGACGCAGCACACGGCTGGGCTGGAGTGAGGTGAGATTGCCGACGAACTGACGCGCGCTGTTCTCCCAGGAGCGTTCCAGCGCAAAATTGCGGCAGGTCTCGCGCGACATGGTGAGCGCGCGCAGACATGCGGCGCGCAAATCATTGTCGATCGCGCCGATCGGGTGATCGGCAATGACGTCCTTCGGCCCCGTGACCGGAAACGCCGCAACCGGCGTGCCGCAGGCCAGCGCCTCGAGCTGCACCACGCCAAAGGTGTCGGTGAGGCTCGGAAACACGAAGACATCGGCGGCGGCGAGATGCGCGGTCAGGTCCGCGCCCTTCTTCTCGCCGAGGAAGACGGCATCAGGGTATTTCTTCTCGAGCTGCGCCTTCTGCGGCCCATCGCCGACCACGACCTTGGTGCCGGGCAGATCGAGCGAGAGGAACGCCTCGAGGTTCTTCTCGACGGCCACGCGCCCCATGGTCATGAAGATCGGCCCGGGCAGATCGAGCTGCGCAGGGGAGTCGGGGTGAAACAGCGTGGTGTCGACGCCGCGCGTCCAGAAGCCGAGCCGCTTGAAGCCGCGCCCGGATAGCTCCTGCCGCAGCGAGGCCGTGGCGACCATGGTCATCGCGGCAGCATCGTGGAAGTGACGCAGCACGGCGTAGCCGACACTGTCGGGGATGCCTGATCGCACCGAGACATATTCCGGAAAGCGCGTCGTGTAGGACGTGGTGAACGAGAGCTTGCGGCGACGGCAATAGGCCCGCGCGGCCCAGCCGATCGGGCCTTCGGTCGCGATATGCAGCGCCTCGGGCGCGGCCTTCTCGATCCGCCTTGCGATCTCGCCGCGGCTCGGCAGCGCGATCCGCAGGCCCGGATAGGTCGGCAGCGGCAGCGACGGAAAGCCGTCCGGCGTCAAAAAGTCGATCTCGACGTCGAGCGCCCTGGCGGCCTTGGCGAGCGAGGTCAGAGTTCGGACAACACCGTTGACCTGCGGATGCCAGGCGTCGGTTGCGATTAATACCCGCATGGGAAAATCCCGAGAGTTTGATGATTCTCGGTTTTGGACGTTCAACCATGGATATTTCAGGCGTGTGACGTCACATAAGTGTCGGCACGGCTTTTTGTTGGGGTCAGCACCCGCCCAGCCATGAAACCGTCATGAAACAAACCTTGCCGCGACGAAACCTTTTTCGCGCGATCACGCAAACGTCCCGAAACGTTTTGCCGTTAGTGATTTAGGCAACGGAACACCGCACGGGCCGCGGTGATCAAAAATCCGATCCATACAGGGGCGATCAATGTTGAATCTGGACACGTTCAAGACGTTTTCGCGCGCCTTTGCTTTCGGCGCCGTCGCGGTCTCCGCCATCGCATTCTCCGGGACGGCCAAGGCCGCGCCCGTGCAGCTCTTCCCGCTCTTCGCGCCGCCGCCCGGCTACGCCGCGCCGCAGCCGCAGTTTCAGCCGTTCCAGCCCTTCCAGCCGGCTTACCAGCAGCCCTATCAGGCCTCTCCCTCGGAGGATCAGGACGCGGTCGAGATGCCGGCGCGCTTCCGCCGCCAGACCGTGAGCTACGCCACGCGTGAAGCGCCGGGCACCATCGTGATCGATACGCCCAACACCTATCTCTATTACGTGCTCGGCAACGGCCAGGCGATCCGCTACGGCATCGGCGTTGGCCGCGACGGTTTTACCTGGTCCGGCGTGCAGTCGGTGACCAAGAAGGCCGAGTGGCCGGATTGGACCCCGCCGCCGGAAATGATCGCTCGTCAGCCCTATCTGCCGCGCCACATGAGCGGCGGCCCCGGCAACCCGCTCGGCGCCCGCGCCATGTATCTCGGCGGCACCATCTACCGCATCCACGGCACCAACGCCCCCAACACGATCGGCCAGCGCGTGTCCTCCGGTTGCATCCGCCTGACCAATGAGGACGTCACCGACCTCTACTCCCGCGTCAACGTCGGCACCAAGGTGATCGTGCTGCCGCAGACCGACCGCCGCGCCGATCTTTCGCGCTAACGGCAGAGACATTCTGACGCGAGCGGCCCCGGAACCCTCCGGGGCCGTTTTCGTTTGCATGATGCTTAGGCGGACAAGGCGCGCAACCCGAGAGGCGCTCATGCGACAGCTTCTGGCAATGGTGGTCGGCGGACTGGGCTTGGTCTCGTCCGCGCACGGCGGCCTTGCCGCCGACGAAGCCGCGCAGCAGGCCTTCAACAATTCTTGCCGGACGTGTCACACCGTGAAGGAAGGCGACAATCGCCTCGGCCCCAATCTGCACAACATCATCGGCCGCAAGGCCGGGTCGCTGTCCGACTACGCCTATTCCTCCGCCATGAAGGACGCCGGCTTCGTCTGGGACCAGGATAAGCTCACGCGCTTCATCGCCAATCCGGATGAAATCGTCTCTGGCAACAGGATGAGGCCGTATACCGGGCTCTCGGGCGAGGAGGCCGACAAGGTGATCGCGTATCTGCAATCCGCGGGCGAGAAGCCGTAGGCGCAGCTAACACCACAATGTCGTCCTGGCGAAAGCCAGGACCCATTACCCCGAATGCATGTTGTTAGGGCGATGTGTGGCCAAAACGACCTAACACCTCACGACTGGTGGTAATGGGTCCTGGGTCGCGCTCGCCACTGGACAACGCTTCGCGTTGCCAGGAGCTCGCTTGTCCAGGACGACGTCGGGGTGTGTTGAAGCATCGCAATCGAAGGTTGCCTCGAGACAACCCCTATGGTCTGTTCGTCCGGCGAAGGACGACAGAATGAACAAGACGATCCTCAGCTATCGCGACGGCGTCACCGCGCTCCAGGGCCTCCTCGTCAGCACCGACGCCACCAGCAGGCGGCCAGGCGTGGTCCTGTTTCCGGATGCGCGCGGCATCGGCACCCATTCCATCGCTTGCGCGGAGCGGCTCGCCGCGCTTGGCATTGTCGTGCTCATTGCCGACCTCTACGGCGAAGGCAAAACGGCGCCCGACGTGCCGCAGGCCATCGAACTGATGAACGACTTGCGCGCGGACACTGCGCGCTGGCGCGAAAGAGCAGAAGCGGCGCGCAATGCGCTGGCACAGCACGACGCCGTCGTCCCCTCGAAGCTCGCAGCGATCGGCTATTGCTTCGGCGGGACGACGGCGCTGGAGCTGGCACGAACCGGCGCTGCACTGTCCGCCGTTATCAGCTTTCACGGTGGTTTCCCGAACGAGCGGCCGGAAGATGCGGCGAACATCAAGGCGCGGGTTCTGGTTTGTCACGGAGCCGCGGACGCGCTCGTATCTCTTACACAGCTCGCAAACTTCGAGCGCGACATGCGTCAGGCCAGCGTGGACTGGCAGGTCCACGTCTACGGTGGCGCGGCTCATGGCTTCACTAATCCGGAGCTGATCGGCGCGGGCCTTCCGGACCTCGCCTATCACGAGGCCGCCGACCGCCGCTCATGGGCCGCCATGCTCGCTCTGCTCGAAGACGCTTTTGCGGTCACGCTGCGTTGACGACTGCCATGCCGCCCACCTCAGACATTCGCATCCGCTTGCTGACACCGGCTGACGCCGCGCTCTTCCGGCTCATCCGGCTGGAAGCGCTCGAAGTCAATCCCGAGGCCTTTGCCAGCACGCTCGAGCGCGAGCGCGACCTGCCCGTCACCCAGTTCGAGCAACGGCTTGCGACCGCTGACGTGTTCGGCGCCTTCGTCGACGACACGCTGATGGGCGTCGCCGGCTTTCGCCGGCACGACGGCAGGAAGTCGGCGCACAAGGCGGATCTGTGGGGCATGTATGTGCGGTCGGCGGCGCGAAAGACCGGCCTCGGAAAACGCCTGATCGATGCAGTCCTGGCGCATGCGGCCGAGCGGGTCGAGCAGCTTCACCTGACCGTCATCAGCGACAACGCTGGCGCCGTGCGTCTCTACGAAAGCGCGGGCTTCGTCGAATATGGCCGCCTGCCGCGCGGCCTCAAACAGGACGGCTGGTACTCCGACGAGATCCTGATGGCGAGATTTTTCACAGGGAGTGACCGATGAGCGAGGCGATCCTCAAAACCGTGTTCGACGGCGGCAAATATTTCGAAGCCCCGCGCTGGCATAAGGGCCGGCTCTGGTTCGTCGACTGCATGGCGCGCACGCTGCTGAGCATCGGCCCGTCCGGCGACAGCGAGCAGCATGCGACCTTCGACGACACGCCCTGCGGCACCGGCATTTTGCCGGACGGACGCCTCATCGTGCTGACCATGTTCCGCAAGCAACTCCTCGCCTTCGCCGACGGGCAGCTCTCGCTTTATGCCGATCTCTCCGACATCGCCACCGGCACGATCGACGACATGATCGTCGACGGTCTCGGCCGCGCCTTTGTCGGCGACCTCGGTTTCAACCTGCCGCCGCCGCCCGATCGCGGTGCCGATGGCCGCATCATCCTGGTGACTACAGATGGCGCAAAGCGCGTCGTTGCGGAAGGCTTGCGCTTTCCGAACGGCATCGCTGTTACGGCCGATCACAAGCGCCTCGTTGTCGCCGAGATGGACGGCGAATGCCTCGCCGATTACGACCTCGCTGAGGACGGCAGCCTTCATCTCCGCCGCAAGCTCGCTTGCGGCAGGGAGCCCGACGGCATCTGCCTCGACCGTGACGGCGCGGTCTGGGTGGCATCCTATGGCGAAGACGCCTTCATCAAGGTCGATCGCGACGGGGTGGAGCGGCAGCGGATCGCACTCGAGGGGCGCCGCGGCATCGCCTGCGCGTTCGGCGGCGCAGATCGAAAGACGCTGTACTGCATCAGCGCGGTCACATCGCCGGGATTGCTGAGACAGCGCAAATCGTCTGCGCGCATCGACGTCGTCGAGGTCGAGACGCCGGGATCGGGTTATCCGTAGGAGAGAATGGTGGCAGAGCCTCGCGGAGATTCTCGCATTGCCTAAAAGCCACTTCCGCCGAACGGTTCTCAAGTGCAAAGCGGCGCGCGACGTGATATGATTCATGCTATGTCGAAGAACAGAAAACCAAAGACAACAAAGACAAATGGTGGCGCCAGGGTCGTTATCGGCCGCGAGCGCTTTGCCAAGATCAGCGCCGTCGAGGGCATCCTGCCGTCTGCCGGGATGAAGAAGCGCGTAGCTCAATTTGATCGCGAGGGACTATCGGCGGCCGCACGTCGCCGCGAAATCATCAAGGCCCACAAGAAAGGATAGCTCCTCGCATGTACGATGCCGTTGAAGACCCGTATTGCTATCCGGGTACGACGGTCCTCAAGAACAAGCTGGATATCAGGACGCAGCAAGGGCTCGATGCTTTCGAAGCGGAAATTGCCGCGCAGCGCGCCGAAGAGCCGTTGCCGGTCGGCCGGCTCACTTATTCCCACTATCGCGCCATCCACCGCCACCTGTTCCAGGATGTCTACGCTTGGGCAGGCAAGATTCGCACGGTGAGAATCTCAAAGGGCGGCAGCATGTTTTGTTACCCCGAGAGCATCGATCGGGAAATGTCGAAGCTCTTTCGGGAGCTTTTGGATCAGAACCACCTGAGGGACACGACCCCCGACGGCTTTGCAGGCAAAGCCGCTCACTTCCTCGCCGAACTCAACGCTATCCACCCGTTTCGCGAAGGCAACGGTCGCACGCAATTGACTTTCCTGGCGCTCCTTGCAGAGAAGGCCGGTCACCCCCTCGCGATGGAACACCTCGTCCCCGAAATAGTCCTTCAAGCCATGGTTGACAGCTTTGTCGGGAATGAGAAGCCCTTGGCCAGGGTCATTCGCAGTCTCCTGAAAAGCGGTAGCTAGCCGCCCCAATTCCACCCCATCCATGCGCTCTAGCGCGGCCCTCGCCTGCCCTGTAGAATCCTGAACCGAGGGGCCGGCCGGGGGATTGATGCGTCTGAATTTGAACTTGAAGACTGTGCTGATCGCGCTCGCCGTGATCGCGGTGTCGTTTTTCATCAGCCTGAAGGCCATGGACTGGCTGTCGCCGCGCGGCACCGGGCCGGCGCCGGCCGTCGCGCAACTGCCACCGCTGCCGCCGGCCGCGCGCAGCTCCGTGGTGATCGCCCCCGTGGCGATCGCGATCTCGGCGATCCGGGAAGCCGCCGAGAAGAGCGCGGCGCGCAATTTTGCCGGCAAGGCCGACAACCCGATCTCGCAGATCCTGCAGAACGCCGATATCGGCTGGACGGCGTCGCGCGGACCGATCGCCGCCAGCGGCGACAAGGACGTGCTCACGCTCTCGACGCCGCTGACCGGCAAGCTGAATGTGACGGGCTCGCTATCATCGAAGGCGACCGGCGCGCTCGGCGACGCCCTCAGCGGCGTGCTCGGCAACAATGCCGCCAAGCAGATCGGCGCCGTCAACATCAAGAACCTGAACGCGTCAGCCGAGATCAAGGGCAATGTCGTCATCACGTCGCGGCCAAAACTTTCGGCCAACTGGCATCTCGAGCCCAATCTCGGCGCGCAGGTCAATCTCGGCGACACCAACGTCAACGTCGCCGGCGCCAAGGTGAACGTGCCGGCGCAAGTCAAGCCGCTGATCGACAAGACGGTCGGCGAGCAGCTCAACGCGGTCGGCGAACGCATTCGCAACGATCCGAGCCTGCGCGACAACGCGAAGGCGCAATGGGCCAAAGCTTGCCGCTCGATCCCGCTGCAAGGCTCGGGCGCCTCCGCATCGCTGCCACCGCTGTGGCTGGAACTGAAGCCGGTGCGGGCGATCGCGGCGCAGCCGCGCGTCGATGCCTCCGCCGTCACGCTGTTGCTCGGCATCGAAGCGGAGACCAAGGTCACCTCGACGCCGACCAAGCCCAATTGTCCGTTCCCCGACAAGATCACGATCGGGCCGCCGAGCGGCACCGGTGTGAGCATCGGCGTTCCCATCGACGTGCCCTTTACCGAAATCAATAAACTCGTGGCCGCGCAGATGGTGGGCCACACCTATCCCGAGGACGGCTCCGGCCCGGTGGACGTGACCGTCAAGAGCGTCACCATCGTGCCGTCGGGGGAGCGCCTGCTGATCTCGCTGCTGGTGCGCGCCAAGGAGAAGAAGAGCTTTTTGGGCCTCGGCGCAGAGGCGACCGTCCATATCTGGGGCCGGCCGATGCTCGACCAGGCGCAGCAGACGCTGCGGCTTGCCGACATCCAGCTCGCGGTGGAGTCCGAGGCCGCGTTCGGACTTTTGGGCGCCGCGGCGCGCGCCGTCGTTCCGCAGATGCAGCAGGCGCTGGTGCAGAAGGCAACGCTCGACCTGAAGCCGATCGCCGCCAATGCGCGCGAGAAGATCGCAGCCGCGATCGCCGAGTACCAGAAGACCGAGGACGGCCTGCGCGTCGAGGCCAATATCTCGAGCCTGACGCTCGCCGACATCGCCTTCGATTCCAAGACCCTGCGCATCATCGCGGAAGCCGGCGGCACGCTGAACGTCTTCGTGACCAAGCTGTCGGGGATGTGAGCTACTCGTCATTCCGGGACGCGCCCGCAGGCGCGGGCCCGGAATCCATTCATCCGCGCGACTCGTGGCGCGATGGATTCCGGGCTCGCGCCAACGCGCGCCCCGGAATGACGAAGGTGGCGACGGGCGTCCACTGCTTGCGCCGCTGGCATTCTCGTCGGAGGGTGCTAAGCTGCTCGGCACACCCCTGGAGAAGACGCTGCACAGGTGCAGCGGCAAAGAAGTTTCGACCGTGTCAGATGTTCATCGTTGGTGTTTAGGCTGATGTTGGTCCCGGGTCGAGACTCATCGACGGCGCACGAGGACGGCATGGTCGCACCGACATTGGTGCGCTTTTCCGGCATCCAGAAGACCTATGATGGCGAGCACCTCGTGGTGAAGAACCTCGATCTCGACATCCGGAAGGGCGAGTTCATCACCCTGCTGGGACCGTCGGGCTCGGGCAAGACCACCACGCTGATGATGCTGGCGGGCTTCGAGGTTCCGACCCATGGCGAGATCTACCTTGCGGACCGGCCGATCAAGAACATGCCGCCGCACAAGCGCGACATCGGCATGGTGTTCCAGAACTATGCCTTGTTTCCGCACCTGACGATCGAGGAAAACGTCGCCTTTCCGCTCTCGGTGCGCAAGGTCAACAAGGCGGAGACCGAGGCGCGCGTCAAAGCGGCGCTGCGCATGATCAAGATGGAGAATCTGGCGCAGCGGCGGCCCGGGCAGCTCTCCGGCGGCCAGCAGCA
>NZ_PPPT01000224.1 GCF_006483445.1 Bradyrhizobium guangdongense
CCGAGCAGCTCGTCAAGAAATGGGAGCGGCTCAACGCCGACGACGAAATCGACGTCGTCCACGACATGACCGCGCTCACGCTCGACACCATCGGCCTGTGCGGCTTCGACTATCGCTTCAACTCGTTCTACCGGAGCGACTACCATCCCTTCGTCGAGTCGCTGGTGCGCTCGCTCGAAACCATCATGATGACGCGCGGCCTCCCGTTCGAGCAGATCTGGATGCAGAAGCGCCGCAAGACCTTGGCCGAAGACGTCGCCTTCATGAACAGGATGGTCGACGAGATCATCGCCGAGCGCCGCAAGAATGCTGACGCGACCGACGACAAGAAGGACATGCTGGCTGCGATGATGACCGGCGTCGACCGTTCGACCGGCGAGCAGCTCGACGACGTCAACATCCGCTACCAGATCAACACCTTCCTGATCGCAGGCCATGAGACCACCAGCGGCCTGTTGTCCTACACGCTCTACGCGCTGCTCAAGCACCCCGACATCCTGAAGAAGGCCTATGACGAGGTCGATCGCGTCTTCGGGCCCAATGTCGATGCAAGGCCGACCTATCAGCAGGTGACGCAGCTCACCTACATCACGCAGATCCTGAAGGAGGCGCTGCGGCTGTGGCCGCCGGCGCCGGCCTATGGCATCTCGCCGCTCAAGGACGAGACCATCGGTGGCGGCAAGTACAAGCTCAAGAAGGGCACCTTCACGACGATCCTGGTGACCGCGCTGCATCGCGACCCCAGCGTCTGGGGTCCGAACCCCGACAATTTCGATCCCGAGAACTTCAGCCGTGAGGCCGAAGCGAAACGTCCGGTCAACGCCTGGAAGCCGTTCGGCAACGGTCAGCGCGCCTGCATCGGTCGCGGCTTCGCCATGCATGAGGCCGCGCTCGCGCTCGGCATGATCCTGCAGCGCTTCAAGCTGGTCGACCATCAGCGCTACCAGATGCATCTGAAGGAAACCCTGACGATGAAGCCGGAAGGCTTCAAGATCAAGGTTCGCCCGCGCGCCGATCGCGAGCGTGGTGCCTATGCGGGACCGACCGCGGCGACGGCGAACGCCGGTGCGTCAACGCCGCGCGCCACCGCACGGCCCGGCCACAACACGCCGCTGCTGGTGCTCTACGGCTCCAATCTCGGCACCGCCGAGGAAATGGCGGCGCGCGTTGCCGACCTCGCGCAAGTGAACGGTTTTGCCAGCAAGCTCGCGCCGCTCGACAATTATGTCGGCAAGTTGCCGACAGAGGGCGGCGTGCTGATCTTCTGCGCCTCCTATAACGGCGCGCCGCCGGATAATGCCACGCAGTTCGTGAAGTCGCTGCATGGCGGCCTGCCGAAGGATGCCTTCGCAAATGTCCGCTACGCCGTGTTCGGTTGCGGCAACAGTGACTGGGCGGCGACCTATCAGTCCGTGCCACGCTTCATCGACGAGCAGCTTGCGGCCCACGGCGCGCGCAGCGTCTATGCGCGCGGCGAGGGCGATGCCCGCAGCGACCTCGACGGCCAGTTCGAAAAATGGTTCGCGGCGGCCGCGCCGGCCGCGATGAAGGAGTTCGGGCTGGCGGCGAATTTCAGCCGCAGCGCCGACGACGAGGCGCTCTACAAGGTCGAGCCGGTCGCGCCCGGCGCGGTCAACGCCATCGCGGCGCTTGGCGGCACCGCGGCGATGAAGCTCGTCGCCAACAACGAGCTCCAGAACAAGGATGGCCCCAATCCGTCGGAGCGCTCGACACGCCACATCGAGGTGCAATTGCCGCCCGGGGTGACCTATCGCGTCGGCGATCATCTCAGCGTCGTGCCGCGCAACGATCCCGCGTTGGTCGATGCGGTCGCGCGCCGCTTCGGTTTCCTGCCGGCCGACCAGATCAGGCTCGGCGTCGCCGAGGGGCGCCGCGCGCAGCTGCCGGTCGGCGAGACCGTCTCGGTCGGTCAGCTCCTGACCGACTTCGTCGAGCTGCAGCAGGTCGCGACCCGCAAGCAGATCCAGATCATGTCGGAGCACACGCGCTGCCCGGTGACCAAGCCAAAACTACTGGCGTTCGTCGGCGACGATGCGGAGGCGAGCGAACGCTATCGCAGCGAGATCCTCGCAAAACGCAAATCGGTGCTCGACCTGCTCCTGGAATATCCGGCCTGCGAATTGCCGTTCCATGCCTATCTGGAAATGCTGTCGCTGCTGGCGCCGCGCTATTACTCGATCTCGTCCTCGCCCTCGGTGGATCCGGCGCGCTGCAGCGTTACCGTCGGCGTGGTCGAGGGGCCGGCGGCGTCCGGCCGCGGCATCTACAAAGGCATCTGCTCGAATTATCTGAGCGATCGCCGCGTCGGCGACACCATCTACGCCATCGTGCGCGAGACCAAGGCGGGTTTTCGCCTGCCGGACGATTCAGCCGTGCCGATCATCATGATCGGACCGGGCACAGGGCTAGCACCGTTCCGCGGCTTCCTCCAGGAGCGCGCCGCGCGCAAAGCCAAGGGCGCGACGCTCGGGCCGTCGATACTGTTCTTCGGCTGCCGCCATCCGGATCAGGATTTCCTCTATGCGGACGAGCTGAAGTCGCTCGCCGCAGGCGGCATCACCGAGCTGTTCACGGCGTTCTCGCGCGCCGACGGACCGAAGACCTATGTGCAGCACGTGCTCGCCGCGCAAAAGGACAAGGTCTGGCCGCTGATCGAGCAGGGCGCGATCATTTACGTCTGTGGCGACGGCGGCAAGATGGAGCCGGACGTGAAGGCCGCGCTGGTTGCGATCTATCGCGAGAAGAGCGGTGCGGATGCCGCCGCTGGCGCGCGCTGGATCGAGGATCTCGGCGCCAAGAACCGCTACGTGCTCGACGTCTGGGCGGGCGGTTAGCTGCGGATTGCGGAATCGTAGGGTGGGTTAGCTGTGCGGCTGCGCGAAGCGCAGGCCGCGCGGCGTACCCCCCTCTTTGGTCTCCGCGTCAACAGAAGTGGTGGGTTACGCTTGGCGGACTGCGCCTTGCGCAGCCGCTACGCTAACCCACCCTACGAAGTCCGGCCGTGCTAAAGCACTCCCATGATTCCCTGGGTCAAACTCGGCACCGCGCGCATCCCCGGCACCAAGGACGAACTCCGCCTGATGCGTCGCGGCAAGGAGTTTTCCATCAAGCTCGGCACCAACGAGCTGATGAACAGCCGCCTGTCGGGCTCGGAGGTGGCGCTTGCGACGCTCGCGGCGAAGAAGATCGAGAAGGTCGCCAAGCCGCGTGTGCTGATCGGCGGGCTCGGCATGGGCTTTACGCTGCGGGCCGCGCTCGGAGTGCTCGGGAAGCAGGCGAAGGTCGTGGTGGCCGAGCTGGTTCCGGAGGTCGTCGCCTGGGCGCGGGAGCCGATGGCGGAGATTTTTGGCGATAGCCTCGACGACCCCCGCGTCGATATCCGCGAGGCTGACGTCGCGGGGATCATCAAGGATCATCCCGGGACATTCGATGCGATCCTGCTCGACGTCGACAACGGTCCGGAAGGTCTGACCCGCAAGGCGAACGATGGGCTGTATGATGCCGCAGGGCTGAAGATCGCGCACACCGCGTTGCGGCGCGGCGGGGTCCTTGCCGTCTGGTCGTCCGGCCCGCATCCGAAATTCACCAGGCGGCTTCAACAGGCCGGATTTGACGTCAACGAAGTCGCCGTCCGCGCCACCGGACGAGGCGGCGGCGCGCGGCACGTGATCTGGATCGCGACGAAGGCCTGACGCGGTCGCCCAACGCGACCGTCAGAACATCGTGTTGTTGTTCGCGGGATTTTCGGGGATCGGCTGCACGACGTCCCAGTGCTCGACGATCTTGCCGTTCTCCAGCTTGAAGATGTCGACGATCGCGCTGCCCTTGGTTCCGGGCTCGCGAACGGCGTGGACGTGAAGAATGACGTAGTCGCCGTCCACGAACGAGCGCTTGATCTCGCTCTTCGAGTTCGGAAACTTTTCGCGCAGGAAGCCGATGAATTTGCGGAAACCGTCGGGACCGTCGGCCGCATTGGGATTGTGCTGGACATAGCGGTCGCCGACATGGGCAAGCGCCGCGTCGGCGTCCTTCTGGTTGAGGCCCTTTTCGTAGAAGGACAGCACGGTCTGGCGATTGGCTTCTTCCTGCGCGCTCGCGGCCAACGCTGCGCCGCTGGCGCCGGACAGCATCAGAAGCGAGGCGGCAATCATGGCGAACGGTCGGACGACGAGGTGCATGTGAGCTCCGTGAGGCCGCAGCCTTCCCTTGCGATTGAGAAAGGCAAAGATAGCCGTCGCGCCGGCTCTCGGTAAGAGAGTAACCGCTGGCTCACATGGTCACTGCGAGGAGACCTGTTGCGGAGGTCTACGCCGCCTTCGCCGCCGCGCGATGCGCGTGCTCGTCGATCGCGCCGATGATCTCGGGCCAGAACCGCGCCGGCAGCGCATGGCCCATGCCGTCGATCAT
Source organism: Bradyrhizobium guangdongense (assembly GCF_006483445.1). Lineage (GTDB taxonomy): Bacteria > Pseudomonadota > Alphaproteobacteria > Rhizobiales > Xanthobacteraceae > Bradyrhizobium > Bradyrhizobium guangdongense_A. The sequence goes on from NZ_PPPT01000224.1 coordinate 4,429, forward strand.
CAACAGCTTCGCGTTCGGGATCGAGGCTGCGGTGTCCTTGCCGCCTTCGGGGCGCACCAGCGGATCGACGGTGCCATGGATGACCAGCGTCGGCGCGGTCACCTTGTGCAGCCGTTCCTTGCGGCTGCCTGAGGCCAGCACCGCGCGCAACTGGCGGCCGACGCCGGCGGGGTTGAGGCCGCGGGCAAAGGTGCGCTCGGCGCGGCCGGGATCCAGCGCTTCCTCCTCGGGAAAGCTGCCGGCGCGCAGCACTTTCCAGGTCCTGCCAAAGCGCTCGATATATTCTTCCTTGCTGCGCGGCGGCGGCGCCATCAGCATGGCTGCGGCTTCGCGGGTCGGCGGCGGCACGCGCGGATTGCCCGTGGTCGACATGATCGAGGTGAGCGAGCGCACGCGCTGCGGAAACGACAGCGTGACCTCCTGCGCGATCATGCCGCCCATGGACGCGCCGACCAGATGCGCGGACTTGATGCCGAGCGCATCCATCAGCCCGACCGTGTCCTTGGCCATGTCGATGAGCTTGTAGGTCGCAGCGACCGGAATTTTGAGGAACCGCAGCTTGAGCAGCTCGAACGGCGTCAGCCGTTTGCCGCCGGTCATGTGGCTGGACTTGCCGATGTCGCGATTGTCGAAGCGGATCACGCGAAAGCCGCGCGCGGCGAGCTGTTCGCAGAACGCATCGTCCCAATGGATCATCTGGGCACCAAGCCCCATGATGAGCAGCAGCGGCTCTGCGTTCGCATCGCCAAAAATCTCGTAGCAGATGTCGATGCCGTTGGCGCGCACGATCTGCGGCGGTTGATGGGCAGAGGCGTTCACGGACCGCTCCTTGGATAACCGGTTGGACGTATCAGTTCTATCGCATGGTTTCCCGCCGCAAAGAAGCCTCCCGGGTTGACCGGCTCGCCGCGACGGTGTCGTATGGCGGAAAAAGAAGGGCATCCCAAAAAGCCCTCGTGAGTGGAGGACGCCGATGACCGACAAGATCAACGATCCCGTTGCCATGTGGCAGAAAATGGTTGGCGAGATGGAGCAAGGCTTCAACTCTTTCGCCAACAAAGCCATGGCCTCGCCAGAATTCTCGCAGGCGATGAACCGCGCGGGAGGCGTTGCTGCAGGTGCTCAGAAGCAGCTCGGCGAGCTCATGGAGAAATACCTCGTCACGATGAACCTGCCGAGTCGCGAGCAGGTCACGGGCCTTGCCGAGCGGTTGCAATCCATCGAAGGCCAGATCGGCGAGATCAAATCGATGCTGAGCCAGATGGCCGCGAGTTCCGGCGTGGCGCAGGGCATCGACACCACGCCGCGGCCGCCGCGCACCAAGCGTCCACCGTCCGAAGGTGGAGAGCAGAAATGAATGCATCCGCCGGCACGCTCGATTTCGCATCGATCCCGGAACGCATCCAGTCCGAGGTGCAGCGCGCGATCCAGCGCAGCATCAAGGGCGTCGAGTATTTCTCGACCTCCGGCCCGACGTTGGGGTCGACGCCGAAGGACGTGCTGCATTCGCGTGGCACGATGAGCCTCTATCACTACCGGCCGCAATCCGACGAGCTCTACCGCATACCGGTCTTGATCGTGATGGCGACCACCAACCGCGGCTACATCCTCGATCTCGTGCCGGGCCAGAGCTTTATCGAGTTCCTGCTCAAGCGCGGCTACGACGTCTACATGCTGGACTGGTCAGCGCCGCGGCCGGAGGAGAAGAGCCTGCGGATGGAGGACTACGTCCTCGATTTCATCCCGGACTGCGTCCGCCGCGTGCAGCAGGATTCCGGCGAGACGGACGTCTCCGTCATCGGCTATTGTTTTGGCGGCGTGCTGTCGCTGCTCTATGGCTCGATCTTCCACGACGGGCCGATGAAGAACCTGATCTGCTTCACCACGCCGATCGATTTTCGCGAGATGAAGCTGTTCTCGAACTTCTCCGACCGCCGCTACTTTGACGTCGACCGCCTCGTCGACAGCGTCGGCAACGTGCCGCCGGAGATGATTTTGTCGTCGTTCGAGATGCTGCGCCCGGCCTCGCGCACCGCCAGCCAGATCCAGCTCTGGGAGAACATCTGGAACGACGAGTTCGTGAAGTCGTACCGGATGTTCGACCGCTGGGCGACCGACACGCTGCCGCTCGCCGGCGAATATTTCCGCACCATTACCAAAGACCTGATGTGGGACAACAAGCTGTTCAACGACACCATGTCGGTCGGCGGGCGCGCGGCAAAGCTCGAGAACATCAAGGTGCCGATCCTGCATGCGGTCGCCGAGCACGATCACATCGTGCCGTATGATGCGGCAAAGCATCTGATCACCAAGATCGGGTCGACGGACAAGGAGGAGGTGATGCTCAAGGGCGGTCACGTCTCCCTCGTCGCCGGCGCCAATGCCATCAAGCGGCTGTGGCCGAAACTGGACTCCTGGTTGGGGAAGAGATCGACATGAGCGAAGCGCGTTCCTACCCGCGTCACATCAAGACCGACGCCGGCGATATCGAGATCCGCGTGATGTCGTCCGCGGACGAGCCCGCGGTGCTGGCCTTCGGCCAGGCCCTGCCGACCCATGATCTCCTGTTCCTGCCGCGCAACATCAGTCAGCCAAAGGTGCTGTCAGCCTGGGTCAAGGAGATCGAGCGCGGGGCGATCACGAGCCTCCTTGCGGTGAAAGACGGCAAGGTCGTGGGCTGCGGCACGCTGGTGCGCGATCCGCATTCCTGGTCGCCCCATGTCGGCGAGATCCGCATGGTGGTGTCGGTCGATGTGCGCGGGAAGGGCGTCGGCCGGGCGCTGTCGCAGGAGACCTTTGCGCTGGCCCTGGGAGCGGGCCTGGAAAAGCTGTCGGTGCAGATGACGGTCGACCAGCAGGCGGCGATCACGCTGTTCGAGAGCCTCGGCTTCAAGGCGGAGGCGCTGCTGCGCGACCACGTCCGCGACGTCGATGGCAAGACCCACGACATCGTCGTGCTCGGGCACAACATCGCGCAGGTCCAGGCCCAGATGGAGGCCTATGGGCTTCCGGGCGCCGTCCAGCGCTAGGAGCGCCGCCCCAACTAAAGTCGCAGGAGCGACGGACCCCGGTCGGCCAGGGAGGCAGCACCTTGCCCGCCATTAAGGCTGTTCACGATTTTGTGATATCGCGCTGCAACATGATTGTTGCGATGCACCATTAACTATGCCATATAGGAGTTGCCCCGGGCCAATCAGGACGGGGTGAGCCCATAGCTCAACCCCCTGAGGATGGAGAGACCCCTATGACCACTGAAACCAACACCGCTTTCGAAGGCTTCAAGGACGCGTTCAAGAACATCCAGAACATGGAAGTTCCCGAGTCCGCCCGCGAGTTCGTCAAGAAGACCGCCAACACCGCGAAGGATCGCGCTGCCGAAGTGCTCGCTGGCTCTGAGCGCGTGACCGCCGCTCTCGAGAACGCCGCGACGGAATCCGTCACCGAAGCCGGCAAGATCAGCCGCAACATCCAGCAGGCGATCTTCCAGGACGCCGAGGCGTTCTTCGCCGGCATCGAGAAGCTCGCGTCCGCCAAGTCGCTCAACGAAGCCGTCCAGATCCAGTCGGACATGCTCCGTGCCCGTGGCGAAGTGTTCGTCTCGCGCGCCAAGGCGACCTCCGAGTATCTCGGCAAGCTCGCCGCCAACAGCGCGAAGTCCGCTCAGGACAACTTCGCGAAGGTCTACAACAAGACCGCCTGATTGCGTTGCGTGAGTTGAGTTGAAACTGTGTTTTGAGGCCCGCTTCGGCGGGCCTTGTTTTTTGTGCACAGTCATTGAATCCGTAGGGTGGGTTAGCCGAAGGCGTAACCCACCACTTCTCTTGACACGGAAGCAGAAGAGGTGGGTTACGCTTCGCTAACCCACCCTACGAAACAGCAATGACGGGTACTGTGAAGCCACCATGACCCCACCCGCCAGCTTCTCCTTCGACACGCCCGGCGACGCGCAGCGCGCGGCGGAGCTGCGACGCGTTAAGGCGCTGGCGACGCTGGTGCTGGCCTCGACGCTGGCGCTGTTCGTGGTCGCGAAGTGGCTCCTCAACGTGCATCCGGTGTTCGGCTTCGTCGCGGCGTTTGCGGAGGCTGCCACCATCGGCGGCCTCGCCGACTGGTACGCCGTGGTCGCACTGTTCAAGCGGCCGCTGGGCCTGCCGATCCCGCACACCGCCATTATCCAGAGCAATCAGGAGCGCATTGCCGAAAAGCTCGGCGAGTTCATCGAGGTGCATTTCCTCGAGGCCGCGCCGGTCGAAGCCAAGCTGAAGCAGATCGATTTCGGCTCCTTTGTCGCCGACTGGCTGCGCGATCGCAAACGCAGCGACGACCTCGCCCGCTTTGCGTTGCGCCTGTTGCCGGAGGCGGTGTCGGCCACCGAGACCTCCGGCCTGATGACCTTCATCATCCGCCGCATGTCCTCGCAGCTTCAGTCGATCGATCTCGCGCCGCTTGCCGCCGGCACGCTGCGCGGCTTCGTGGAGGAGGGGCGGCACCAGGTGTTGTTCGACGATCTCCTGCGCGTGATGCACGACACGCTGACGGGTACGGAAACCATGGCGATGATCCGCGAAAAAATCCGCGCGGAGCTGCCGACCTTGCTGCGCTTCTACCGCGCCGACAGGTTTCTGGTGAACAAGATTGTGGCGTCCGCAACCGCCTTCTTCGACGAAGTGCGCAGCGATCCCAAACACCCGTTCCGCGGCGAGTTCGACCGCATGGTGCTGAGCTTCGTCGACCGGCTCGGCACCGACCAGACCTATATCGACCGCATCGACGGCCTGAAGCGCGACCTGCTGGCGCGGCCCGAGCTCGCCGATCTCGCGCGCACGGTGTGGGCCAACACGCGCGCCTTCATCGAGCGCAGCGCCTCGGGCGAGACGCAGGTGCTGCAGCATCATCTCGCGGGCATGTTCGTTGCGGCGGGCGAAGCGCTGGCTGGTGATGCCGAACTGCGCGGCGAGATCAACAAAGGCCTCGTTGCGGTGCTGCGCAGCTTCATCGCCGACCAGAAGAGCGGCGTCTCGACCTTCATCTCCGACCAGGTGAAGTCGTGGAATATGACGCAGTTGATTTCGCTGATCGAAATCAACATCGGCCGCGACCTGCAATACATCCGCTTCAACGGTTCGCTGATCGGCGGCCTCGCGGGACTGGCGCTCTACTCCGTAGAATTCCTGCTTCGAATGCTGTGACTATTGCGTCACGGTCGTTAGCATTAACGCGGTGGCCTATTGTGGCCTTGCGCCTCACCCGCTTGAATATCGGGAACCGGCCGCCTAGCTGATTCATGTTGCGCTGCGGAACGTTCAAGAAGCCGGCGAATTGGAATTCTCACCCCACACGCCGTCGCGGTTCGCGGCTGGCTTCCAGAGGAAACCTTGATGACCGCCACTGCCCAGACCCTGTCTCCGCCGTCTCGCACCCTGATGTTTCTGGAGGGGCGCGCGATCCACGAGCTGGGCGCATTCCTCGGCGCGCTGCCGCTGCTCTCGCTGGCGCCGCGCGGTGACGGCCATCCGGTGCTCGTGCTGCCGGGCCTCGTTGCGTCCGATGCGTCGACGCGGCCGCTGCGCAGCTTCCTCAGGGGTAAAGGCTACGCCGTCAGCGGCTGGCGCCAGGGCCGCAACTACGGCCTTCGTCCGGGCGTGCAGCACGCGATGGTCGATCTCGTCCACGAGCTCAACGACACCCATGGCCGCAAGGTCAGCCTGGTCGGCTGGAGCCTCGGCGGTCTCTATGCGCGCCAGCTCGCCAAGATGATGCCGGATCGCGTGCGCCAGGTGATCACGCTCGGCAGCCCCTTTGCCGGCGATCCGCGCTCGACCAACGCCTGGCGCGTCTATGAGTGGGCCAGCGGCCGCAAGGCCGACGAAGAGGATCCGCGCTTCGGTGGCGCGCTCGCCGAGCCGCCGCCGGTGCCGACCACAGCCATCTTCAGCCGCACCGATGGCGTGTGTGCCTGGCAGGGCTGCATGGAAAAGACCTCGGCGCAGACCGAGAGCATCGAGGTCGAGAGCAGCCATTGCGGCATGGGCCATCATCCCGCCGCCGTCTACGCCGTCGCCGACCGCCTCGCGCAGGAGGAAGGCGAGTGGCAGCCCTTCGATCGCAGCGGCTGGCGCAGCATGGTGTATCCGAACCCGCATCGGTAACCTCTTCACCTCGCCCCGCTTGCGGGGAGAGGTCGATCGCGAAGCGATCGGTGAGGGGGACTCTCCACGAGTCCAACTCCCACTGTTTCTGCGGAAGCAGCCCCTCACCCCAACCCTCTCCCCGTAAGAACGGGGAGAGGGAGAGTAAGCAGCGGTGCGCGTCGCTTCCGGCCTCCATTGTCGCTCGTGCGCAAATCGCGCTATGCCTCGTGCATGGCGCATCCGCTCTCCCGCATCATCGATCAGCTCAAGCGCGAGCCGTCGCGCACCGGCTCCATCGTCATCACCGTGTTCGGGGACGCCATCGTGCCGCGCGGCGGTTCGGTGTGGCTCGGTACGCTGCTCGAATTCTTCGCAGGCCTCGACATCGACAGCGGCGTGGTTCGCACCGCGATGTCGCGGCTTGCGGCCGATGGCTGGCTGACGCGCGAGAAGGTTGGCCGCAACTCCTTTTATCGTCTCGCCGAGAAGGGGCATCAGACGTTTGAGGCCGCGACGCGCCACATCTACGATCCGCCGCCGTCGGACTGGACCGGCCGCTTCGAGCTGTTGCTGATTGGCAATGGCGAGGACCGGGACGCCTCGCGCGAGGCGCTACGCAATGCAGGCTTTGGCAGTCCGCTACCGGGCGTGTGGGTCGCGCCATCGGGCGTGCCCGTGCCGGACGAAGCCGCGGGTGCGATCCGGCTCGAAGTCTCGGCCGAGGACGACAGCGGCCGCCGCCTGCTTAGCGCGAGCTGGCCGCTCGAGCGTACGGCGGACGCCTATCTCAAGTTCATGAAGATGTTCGAGCCGCTGCGCGCAGCAATCGGCCGCGGCACTGGTCTCTCGGACGCCGACGCCTTCACCGCACGCGTGCTCCTGATCCACTATTACCGCCGCGTCGTGCTGCGCGATCCCTTGTTGCCGGAAAGCCTGCTGCCGGCGGATTGGCCGGGCAGGGCGGCCCGTACGCTGTGCGGCGAGATCTATCGGGCGCTGCTTGTGCCGTCGGAACAATGGCTTGATAGCCATGGCACCAACGAGAAGGGCCCCTTGCCGGCCGCCCGCAAGGTCCTCGAGCGACGCTTCGAAGCGTAGACTCTTGTTTTGATGCGTTTTCTTCACGCGAACCGGTACCCACTTCGCTCGAAAACGCTTTGGCCATTCATGTTACAGAAATATATTGCATTGGCGTATTTTTGATATATATTCGCTCCCAATAAATCGGGAGGACGCCCATGTACACCCAGGCGCTCAATGCGGCTGACGCCGATGACCGCAACGTCGAGGATGCGGCCAGGGCAGCAGCATTCCAGGCGCGCATCGATGCCGAGGAACGCATCGAGCCGAACGACTGGATGCCGGCGGCCTATCGCAAGACGCTGACGCGGCAAATCTCCCAGCACGCTCACTCCGAAATCGTCGGCATGCTGCCTGAGGGCAACTGGATCACCCGCGCGCCGTCGTTGCGCCGCAAGGCCGCGCTGCTGGCCAAGGTGCAGGACGAGTGCGGCCACGGGCTCTATCTCTATGCCGCCGCCGAGACGCTAGGCGCCTCGCGCGAAGAGCTGGTCGATGCGATGCTCACGGGCAAGGCAAAATATTCGTCGATCTTCAACTATCCGACGCTGACCTGGGCCGACATCGGCGTGATCGGCTGGCTGGTCGACGGCGCGGCGATCATGAACCAGATCCCGCTGTGCCGCTGCTCCTACGGTCCCTATGCGCGCGCGATGATCCGCGTCTGCAAGGAGGAGTCGTTCCACCAGCGCCAGGGCTACGAGATCATGGTGACGCTGTGCCGCGGCTCCGAGGAGCAGAAGGCGATGGCACAGGATGCGCTGAACCGCTGGTGGTGGCCGGTGCTGATGATGTTCGGC
>NZ_PPPT01000225.1 GCF_006483445.1 Bradyrhizobium guangdongense
CGAGATAGGGTTTGCCCTTCTCGTGGTAGTTCGGATTCTTCACCAGGCGAATGAACGAACCTTTTTGCCATTCTTTGAACATGAAGGGGCCGGTGCCGACAGGTGCGTTGTTCCAGGCGTTGGTCTTCCAGTCGGTGCCCTCATAAAGATGCTTTGGCACCATCGGCATCGAGCCGACCTCGAAGATGCCGAGGAACGGACCGAACGGCTGCTTCAGCGTGAAGACGACGGTGTAATCGTCGGGCGCCTCGACCTTGTCGACCTGGAGCAGATTGTTGCGGGCGCGCGCATGCGTCTGCTTCAGCATCTCGAGCGAGAACAGCACGTCGGCGGACGTGAAGGGCTTGCCGTCGTGCCAGGTCACGCCCTTCTTGAGCTTGAAGGTGTAGGTCTTTGCGTCCTCGCCGACCGCCCAGCTTTCTGCGAGGCCCGGTAGTGGCTCGAGCTTGGGGCTGTAGCGCAGCAATCCCTCAAGAATGTTGCCCGACACCATCTGGGTCGGACCGTTCTGGACCAGTGCAAGCATAAGACCGGGAGGCTCGGGCTGGATCACCGCATTGATGGTGCCTCCCGTCTTCGGCTCTTGCGCCGATGCCGTGGCGGCGAGGCCGCAGGCGAGGAGGAGGCCCAGCAACAGTCGTTTCTTCATGTCTTGTTCTTTCTTTAGCCACGCCAGCCGCGCGCGCTCCGCGCACGCTCACGTCGCGCGCAAAGCTGCAACCAGCCCATCCAAGTCCCCATCCTCTTCGAGGCTCACACCTCCCATTCCGCGCTGCAAGATGAAAGTCTCGACACCGACAGCACAAAAAATGTTCAATGCGCTCGCATCGCCCACCAGCGATTCGTTCGTGCGAAACCTTGATGAGCTAAGAACGCAAGGCCGCCTGCAACTTAGCCAACGCCTCGGCGAGCAGCTCGCGATGCGCGATGTCGTCCTTTGGAATCGCGGCCACGCTCGAAGCGAGCTCGCGCAGAATGCCGGCGAGCAGGCCGAAGTTGATGTGCAGATGCACCGATTTCCGCACGTCATCGGCGCCCGGGCGCTGCAGCACCAGCGCAAATCCGCTGCCGTCGAGATGCGCCTCGAAGCGCGATGAATGTTCGAACGTCCCGACATAGAATTTGTCGGGATATTCGAGCGCGACCTCGGCTTTGTCCGGTATGGGTTTCGACATCTCTTGTCCTCGCCAATGCCGCGCAGTCTGGCAGCGGATCGGCGTTGCGCCTTGCGCCAGGTCAGAAGAGAGCCGGCCGTTGCCTAATTTGATCGGGATCAAAGCGAAAGCGCCGCTTTTGCGATCCGATGGCAACAGGAGCAGTCGAGGCATGCGTGCTCCGGTACGATCAAACCGTGAGACGAGCCGGCGATGGACATCCTCTCCACCAGCACTTTCGCGGGCGACGTTGCGCCTGAGGCCGACGACGCGCCCCGCGTCGATGACGGTACAGTTCATTGCGAACACCTGCTGCGCGAGGCGGGCCTCCGGCCGACCCGCCAGCGCCTGGCGCTGGGGCAGCTCTTGTTCCTCAACGACCATCGTCACGTCTCGGCGGAAACGCTGTTCGAGGAAGCGGCGGCCGCGAACATGCGGCTGTCGCTCGCAACCGTCTACAACACGCTCAACCAGTTCACCGAAGCCGGCCTGTTGCGCCGGATCTCGGCCGACGGCTCAAAATCGTTCTTCGATACCGACACCAGCGTCCATCCCCATTTCTACCTCGAGGGCGAGGACGTCCTGGTCGACATCTCCCAGGACCTGACCTTCAGGCAGATGCCGCAGGCCCTGCCGGGCCCCGAGATCTCCAGGCTCGACGTCATCGTGCATATCAGGCGGAAGAAGCAGTAGCCTGACCGCTTGACGTCCGGGGAGGTTCCGCCGTGCCACACCTCGCCGGTCGACGACCCGTGATCCTGATCGCGCGCTTCGCGCTGCGATAGCCCTTCAATTCCCGTTCCGATTTCAGCTAACATCGTGGGCGTCGCACAGGGAGTGAAGACATGCCCAGGTACCGGCTACGTGTCAACGAAGGCGTGCTGTCCGTGGAGGCCGATGCCGACAAGCCGCTGCTCTATGTGCTGCGCGGCCTCGGTTTGACAGCGACCAAATTCGGCTGCGGTCTTGGCCAGTGCGGCGCGTGCACAATTGTGGTCGACGGCACCGCCGTGCAGTCCTGCCAGATGACGGTGGCCGATGTGCAGGACAAGGCTGTCACGACGCTGGAGGGATTGGGGACCGCCGCAAAGCCGCATCCGCTCCAGGCGGCCTTCATCGCGCATCAGGTGCCGCAATGCGGCTATTGCACCAGCGGGATGATCATGAGCGCGGCCGCCTTGCTTGAGAAGAACGGCAAGCCCAGCGAAGGCGAGATACGCTCGGCGCTGGAGCTCAATCTCTGCCGCTGCGGCTCGCACACCAGGGTCGTGAGCGCGGTCATGGCGGCGTCGGGACAGCGAGGCTGAGATGAGTGCATCATTGGACCAGGCTCGCTTCTCCCGCCGTGCCATCCTCAAGGGCGGTGCGCTGACCGTCGGCTTCGCGCTCACGGTGACGCCAGGCACCGCTTTGGCGCAGAGCGTCGCCGGCGTCGCACGCCGCACGGACAATACGCAGGTCGACGCTTATCTCACCGTCAACGCAGACGGCACCGTGACGGTGTATTGCGGCAAGGTCGATCTCGGCCAGGGACTTCGCATCGCGATCCCGCAGATTGCGGCCGAGGAGCTCGGCATCGGCGTCGACAGGATCAAATATTTCGAGGGCGACACCGCGCTGACGCCAAACCAGGGACGGACGGCGGGCTCGACCGGCATCCAGCGCGGCGGCATGCAGATCCGGCAGGCCGCGGCGACCGCGCGCAAGGGGCTGGTCGATTTGGCCGCGCAACGCCTCAACTTGAAGCCGGACGAGCTGACCGCCGCAGACGGCGAGGTTCGGCCGAAGGCCGGCGGCGCCGGGATTGCCTTCGCGGCCCTGCTCGAAGGTCGCAAGTTCGATCTCAAGCTCGACCCCAACGCCCCGCTCAAGGATCCCAGGAGCTACACGATCGTGGGCAAGCCGCTGCCGCGCCCCGACGTTGCGGCCAAATGCCTGGGAACGGCGACCTACATCCATGACCTCACCTTGCCGGACATGCTGCATGCGCGCGTGATCCGGCCGCCTGCGATCGGCGCCACGCTTGTCTCGGTCGACGAGGACTCGATCAAGGATCTCGCCGGCGTGAAGGTGGTCCGAATCAAGGATTTTCTGGCCGTCGTGGCCGATGACGAGTGGACCTCGGTCCGCGCCGCGCGCAGCTTGCGTGCGCAATGGAGCGAGGCGTCGAACCTGCCGGACCAGAGCCGGCTGACGCAATCGCTGCGCGAAGCTTCCGGTGCCGCGGCGGAGACGCTCGTGGCCAAGGGCGCGCCGCCGTCGCCGGCGCCGCAGGATGCGAAAGCCCTGACCGCCAGCTATTTCTGGCCGATGCAGAGCCACGCTTCGCTCGGACCGTCCTGTGCGGTCGCCGACGTGAGCGCCGATCAGGCGACGATCTGGACGGCATCGCAGGGCATGCACGACAACCGTGTGACCTATGCCCGCTTCCTCGGCCTGCCGCTGGAAAAAGTGCGGCTGATCTATCTGGAAGGTTCCGGCTGCTACGGCATGAATGGCCACGAGGACGCCGCTGCCGATGCCGCGATCCTGTCGCGGGCGGTGGGGCGTCCCGTGCGCGTGCAATGGTCGCGCGCCGACGAGCTCGGCTGGGACCCGAAGGGGCCGCCGCAACTGCTCGATCTCGCGGGATCCGTGGACGCCGAAGGCAAGATCCTGGACTGGCGCACCGAGATGTGGATTCCGCAGACCACCAAGGGTCTGCTCAATATTCCGCTGCTGGGACCGCAGGCGGCCGGGCTCGACAATATCGTTGGCCTCAACACCGGGCTGATCTCGCAGAACGGCGATCCGCCCTATGAGGCCGCGCACATGCAGGTCGTCGTGCATTGGCTGAAGGAGACGCCGTTGCGGCCGGCGCCGCTGCGCTCACCGGGTAAGCCCGCCAACTGCTTTGCCGTCGAGAGTTTCATGGACGAGTTGGCCGCCGCGGCCCGGCTTGATCCCGTCGCGTTCCGGCTGCGAGGCTTGAAGAACACGCGGGGTATCGAACTGGTCAAGCGCGTGGCGGCGATGATGAAATGGGAGCCGCGGCCATCGCCGGGCCCGAACGTCGGCGCGGCGACCGCGCTGGGCCGTGGTATCTCCTACATCCACTACAAGCACAGCGAGACGCTGGTTGCGATGGGCATGGAGGTCGCGGTCGAGCAGGCGAGCGGCAGAATCAAGGTCGAGCGAGTGTCCTGCGCCCATGATTGCGGACAGATCATCAATCCCGATGGCGTGCGCTCCCAGGTCGAGGGCAGCATCCTGCAAACCATCAGCCGCGTGCTGATGGAGGAGGTGAAATTCGACCGCGCCCGCGTGACGAGCGTCGACTGGGCCGGCTATCCCATTCTGCGATTCTCGGATGTCCCCAAAATCGAGATCGAACTGGTCGATCGTCCGAGCGAACCGCCGCTCGGTGCGGGCGAAGCCGCCTGCGCGGCGGTCGGTGCCGCGCTCGCCAATGCCGTCTTCGATGCGACCGGCCTGCGGCTGCGGACCGTTCCGTTCACGCCGGAGCGGGTGAAGGCGGCCCAGAGCGGCAAGGCCTGATTGCCTCCTGCAGGGTCAGGCTGACGCGGCGTGAATGCGCCGCGACTGCTCTTCGTAGGTCGCGGCCTCCGCCGCGGCGAGGCGTTCGAGCTGCACGGCGACGTGCTTGTGATAGGGCGTGCCGGCGATCGGGTCGCGATTGCCGCTTTCGGTCAGCGCGTTGATGCGCGGACCGTTGTTGAGGCGTTCGCCATTCGCGGTAGGATAGCTCTGGCCGTAACCATGCGGCAGCGCGAGCTGACCGTCGCGCATGGAATCGTCGCGCTTGGCGCGAGCGACGATACGTCCCACAGCCGAACGCACCGCGATCCAGTCGCCGTCGCTGGCGCCGAGCGTTTCGAGGTCGTTCGCGTTGATGAGAAGCGCGCCATCCGGATCGTTGCGGCGCCACGCGGGATCGCGAAAAATCTGGTTGGCGTTGAACATGCGCCGCTGGCCGGCCGCGAGCACAAAGGGATAGTCGCGCGCCGGCAGCGCGCTTGCGGGATCGAGTTTGTCGAGCCAGTCCAGCATCGGCGCGATCGCGAGCCGCACCTTGCGGTCGGGATGGGCGAGCAG
>NZ_PPPT01000226.1 GCF_006483445.1 Bradyrhizobium guangdongense
GGGCGATGATGGGAGATTCGGCGATCATTGTCGGGCAGAGGTATATCAGAACATTGACGATGTCGCGTAGCCGCGGGAACTGCCTGTTTGCGCTGCGATATGGCAAAATCTGTGACAAGACCCACCTAATCCCTTAGGGGTTTAGGCCCGGATAACGAGATCACCGGTCAAGGATGTCAGCCATGGACGACAAAACCAGAACAGAGCTCGAAGCCGCCGCCTTCCGGCGCCTGGTCGAGCATTTGAAGACGCGGACCGACGTCCAGAACATCGACCTGATGAATCTCGCTGGCTTCTGCCGCAACTGCCTGTCCAACTGGCTCAAGGACGCCGCCGACGCCAAGGGCGTCGCATTGAGCAAGGACGAGAGCCGCGAGGCCGTCTACGGCATGCCCTACGAGACCTGGAAGCAGAAGCACCAGGGCACGGCCACGTCCGAGCAGCTCGAGGCCATGAAGAAGGTCCACCCCGGACATTAACGGGGTCGTCTCCTGAGCTGAGTCGTCCGCCGCACAAGCAGTTTTCCGATCCCGCCGCAGGAAGATGTGGGCGCGCTGTGGACGAGCGCGATGCTGCCTTGACGTAAGGGCTGCCAAACCTGAGGGTCAATCCAACACGCGCGGCGCGAGGACGCTGGCGTTACCCCTCAATATCGACAGTTGCCTCAGGAGTACGAGAGATGGCCATGGCCACCGCCGTGAACGAAGAAGCGCCCGCAACGAAATTTGCCAAGGATCAGCTCAAATCCATCATCGAGCGCATCGAACGGCTGGAAGAAGAGAAGAAGGCGATCTCCGACGACATCAAGGATGTCTACGCCGAGAGCAAGGGCAACGGCTTCGACGTCAAGGCGCTGCGCACCATCGTGCGCCTGCGCAAGCAGGATCCCAACGAGCGCGCCGAGGCCGAGACCATTCTCGAGACCTACATGCAGGCGCTGGGGATGCTTTGAGGCATCGCGCCTCTCGCACCACTGCCGTAGCCCGGATGAAGCGGTAGCGAAATCCGGGATTCTCGACGCCCTCAATAGTCTGTCCCGGATTGCGCTGCGCTCCGTCCGGGCTACGAACTATGCTGCCATCCCGTGACACTGGCCCCGCGTATCGTGGCGCGGAGCTCTTGGCTTGGGAGAGACGCCATGACAGCGCCGCCGCTACCTCGCGAAGTGAACCGTGCCTTCGACGCCTATCCGGCACCGATCCGCCGGCGGCTCCTTGAAGTGCGCAATCTCATCTTCGCGACGGCCAAGGCGCATGATGCGGTTGGCAATCTGACGGAAACTTTGAAATGGGGCGAGCCCGCCTACCTCACCGAGGACACGGGCAGCGGCAGCACGATCAGGCTCGGCCGCGTGAAGGGGGCCGACGCGCACGCGGCGGTGCTGTTCAATTGCAAGACCACGCTGATCGAGACCTTTCGCGAGCGCTTTGCCGACGAGTTCGAGTACCGGGATAACCGGGCGCTGCTGCTCAAGGTGTCAGGCGCTTTGCCGAAACGGCCGCTGGCGATCTGCCTGTCGCTCGCGCTGACATATCATCTCGATCGGCGATCGAAGCGATAGCAAGCGCGTAGCCCGGATGGAGCGTAGCGCAATCCGGGGGGCGTCACGCGCTGATCCAACCCCGGATTTCGCTTGCGCTTCATCCGGGTTACGAAAACCACGTTTTGGAAGAATTCAGCGCAGCGAGGCAGTGCGGACGACGAAGGACTTCGTCTCGAGCTTGGCGGTCGCGGTGCCCGAGAAACTGTCGCAGGACATGCCCTGCATCGGATCATCGGTGAAGCCCATCGCGATCACGGCCTGCGGCTTGATGAAATAGGCGCGCATCGCGTTCATGTCGACGTCACCCATCAGCGTCACCGACATCGCGCGGCTGGCGCTCGGGGCCAGCATCACGATCTTGAGCCACATGCTCTCGCCCTTGGCGGCGGAGAGCCGGGCCGAGGTCGCGATCATGCCCTGACCACCCTTGGCGACGACGGTGTTGATCTCCGTGGCCGGCGCGAGGCCGCGGGTGGCGGTGGCCGGACGAGGCGCGCGCGGGATCGGCGCAGAGGCGGCAACGACGTTGGCGCGATCGACCGGCGAGGCGGCCGCCGGCGCGTAGGCGAGGGCTTGGTAGGCGGCGGAGGAGACGCTCGAGGTCGACTGCGGGTCGGCGGCGCCGACGGCCTGGCGCGCCTTGAGAGCTGCGACCTGGGCCGGCGTGGCCTGCTGCGGTGCTGCCGGCGTATCCCAGAAGCCGCGGGCATTGATGATGTCGGCGGGTGTCTGCGGTTTGGCCTCAGCCGTCTTCTCGGCAACCGGTGTGGGCTTGGCCTTGGGCGGCGCAACGATCTGCGCGTCGGCGGAAGCGAGCTGCAGCGAAGCGGCGATCTGCGGCTTTGCGCGCGGCACCGGCACAGGATCGGCGGTCTTTTCAGCTTGCTTGGCTGCGGCAACCACGGTTGGTGCGGCCGGCTTGGCGCTCGGGGCCGCTGCTGCGCCCTCGTCGTCCTCGTCATTGGAGGCGGGCGCGGCCGACTTGCCCTTGAACAGCGCGGCCAGGAAGTTCGGTGCCTTGACGCTGCCGGCGTCTTCGCCATTGCCGCGGCGCTCGAGGTCGGCCCGGGCGAGCTCATAGCCCTTCATCGGACCGCTGGTGGACTGATGCACGGTCCGTCCGTCCGGGAACACCTTGGCGAGCTGGTCATAGGTCATGCGCGGCCAGTGCCTCACGCTGCCGGTGTCCAGATGAACGAAGGGCGAGCCGGAAGTTGGATAGAAGCCGACGCCGCCGCGCTGCAGGCGCAGGCCGGCGGCACGAATGTCGGATAGCGCCACGCCGGGAATGAAGAAGTCCATCGCATGCCCCAGCATATGCTGGCTGTGACGCGCCACGCCCGAGGAGCGGCGGCGGAGCATCGCGTTGGTGGCGGGGGAACGGTAGGAGGAGATGATCTGGATCGGCGCCTTGCCGTCGACGTCGCGATAGACTTCCCAGAGGATGTCGAAGAGGTGACGGTCCATGACCGTCTCGTCCTGGTTGCGCCAGTCGCGCAGGAAATGGTTGAGCTGCTTGAGCGCGGCTTCGTCGTAGCGGCCGTCGCGCTTGAAGGTGACGGTGAGGTCTTCGCCGGAATGGGTGTGGTGGAAGGCGAGCGTGCGGGTCTCGTTCAGCGCCGCCGCGTCATGGACCGATCCTGCGCCCGCAAGCAACAGCAGCGAGGTCAGGCCGATCCTGGAACCGGCCCTGACTCCCGCATGGGACAACGACAACGCAGCGAATTGGCGTGCGAAACCAGTCAGCACGAATGAGCCCACCCAGTCGACCGAGCGTTCAAAATGGACTCTCCCGCCAACCCCGCTAGCGCGCGAAAGAGGATGAACGCTTTCTTAAAGCGAGATGGTTAAAACTTGATTTAACCGTCCCGCCCCCAAGTTCTTCCCAAGTCAGAATACAGACCTAACCGGCCGAGTGTGGCGAAAAAAGGCCGATTGCTCCGGCTCTGGTGGAGAATGGTTAACGTTAAGCGATCCCGTCGGGAGACGGGATCGCTGATTTCATTGAGGAATTTCGGTCCTGTCGCCGTAAGCCTGAGGGGCTTAGCGGGTGAAGACGCGCTGCGGCGGCCGGCGGCCAACCGGGGCAGGCGGCGGGGTCGGCGGTCCGAACAGCCGCTCGAAGAAGGACGGGCCGGAGGAGCCGCCATTGTTGGCGAAGGCCACGCCTGAGGGCAGCGTCGTCGCCGGGCGCGCGTAGCTCGGCTGGGAGCGGGCGACCATATTCTCCAGGTCCTTGCCGCGGCCGTTCTTCATCAAGGAGATCATCGCGGCGTCACGGCCGTAGATGTCCTTGCGGAATTGCAGCTTGCCGGCGTCGTCAACGAAGGCGGTTTGATAGGTGATGTTGACCGGGATCGGGGTCGGGAATTTCAGGTCGACCTCGCTGGTGCCGTACATGCTGCGCACGCGCTCGGGCGTGTACTTCTCGTTCGGCAGTGCGATGTTGAGCAGCACCGAGGCGTACTGATCCGGATATTGCACGCGCATGCAGCCATGGCTGAAGGCGCGCTCGTCCTTGGCGAACAGGTGCTTGTCCGGGGTGTCGTGCTGATAGACCAGGAACTTGTTCGGGAAGTTGAAGCGGATGCGGCCGAGCGCGTTGGCTTCACCCGGCGGCTGCGAGATGTGCACCGAGCCGTCGCGGTTCTGCTCGAGCCGCAGGCCCATGCGCTGGAGCACGGTCGGATCCTGCTGCAGCGCCGGCAGATATTCGTTGTAGACGATCGACGGCGGCACGTTCCAGGTCGGATTGACCGTGATGTACTTCATCGTCTCGGTCAGCATCGGCGTGGCGTGGTTGCCCGGCTTGCCGGTGACCACGCGCGTGGTCCAGACCTGCTGGCCGCGCTGCATCACCTTCAGCGTGAAGTCGGGAATGTTGAGGATGACATAGGCATCGCCCAGCGTCGGCGTGCCCAGGTCGCGCGGCAGCCAGCGCCAGCGCTCCATGTTCACGAGCACGGTGTCGATCTGCTTGTCTCGCTTCGGGCTGTTCAGCGCCTTCACCGTCGCGGAGTCGAGGATGCCGGTCACCTTAATCTCGGCGCCGTCCTGGAATTTGCGCACGGCTTCCGCAACCGTTGCGTCGTAGCGGGTGTCGGTCGGGTTCTCGGCAATGCCGAGCTTGGTGCGAAGCTGCGGCACGCGCGGATCTTCAACGACGACTTCCGGCTGCTTCTTGCCCTTGGCAGGCGTGTATTTCAGCGCCGGGCCGTCGGCGATCTCGATCACCGGGCCGTCGCCCTGGCCGCGGAGCTGCGCGAGCTTTGCCTTCAGCTCCTTGTAGAGCTTATGCGGCGGGTTGTAGTCCTCGAGCGCGGCTGAGGCGTCCTTCGCGGTCGAGACCTTTGCAAGCACGTCGTTCGGATCGGTCGGGTGCTCGGGATAGAGGATGTCGCCGGAGACCTGCGAATAGTGCATGCGGCCGCTCTGCGCCTGGCGCGCATAGTCGAGCATGCTGGCGGTGAGCTTGAGTTCGGCCTCGGCGAGCGCATCGGGCGAGGTGGCGGCGGCGAAATCCGGCACCGGATAGTCGGCCGGGTTGAGGCCCTCGGCGGAGGCATCCTTCAGCCGCGCGATCACGCCCTTGGCCGAGGCGGTGAGGGCGCCGGCTTGCGTCCACACCGGCGCGAATTCGCGGGCAGTGTAAAACTTCTCGACAGCGGCACGCTCATTCTTGCGGTCGAAATAGCGCGAGGTCTTTGCACCCAGCGCATCCTTGATCTTGTCGGCGACCGGCTGATCCGCGGCCGGAACGTTGCTTGCGGCCTTCACGGGCTCGGCGGCCGGCTGCTCCTTCGCGACATCCTTCGGCGGCTCGGCCGGAGTTGCGGCAGCGGCAGCAGGTGCGGCCGGGGTCGCGGGTGCCGCGGCCGTGTCGGCCTTCGGCGCTTCGGTCTTGGGCGGTTCGGCAGCGGGCGTAGTGGCGACGTCGGCGGGCTTGCTCTCGACCTTCGCCGGGGCGGGCGCTGCGGCTTCGGCCTTTGGCGCGTCCTTGGCAGGCTCCTGCACAGTCGCGGTGGTGTCGAGCTTGATGTCGGCTGCGGTCGGTGGCGGAACGTTGGCGGGTTCGGGGCGCGGGATCGCGGCTTCGATCGCGAGTTCGGCGGCACTGCTGCGCACCTGGTCCTGCGCCAGCGCAGAGGTCGCCGACACCGTGAGGAAGGTCGCCGCGACCGTCATCAGGACGCGGTCAAAGCCTGCACGGTGATTCAAAACATCTCGCATTGTGTCACACCCCTCGGGTGAACTGTCCCTCGTGGAACAGCTTCGTTATCGTCTAAATGAGCTTCGGCTAACCGCGCCGGCCTCTCGAAAGTTGCACGCCTGCACGCAACGATTCTGACGCAGACGATATACAGGCCCCGTTTTTGCAGCCAGCGGCAGGCGGGACAACTCACGACAAACTGACTTCAGGAGAGCCGTTTTGCAACGGATTGTGCGCTTTTGCCACGCGCTTTTCCCTCTGTCTGTCACTTCCAAGACACGGTTCAAATCCCCCGTAATGCAAAGGACTTGTGCCCGATTTAGGCCATAAACAGAACGCGGCCAGAACGTGTCGACGAGGGCCGGTTCAGTGCGTCGCTTAATGCGTCTCCTCGCCGCTTTTGCCGCCATGACCGGGAACCCCGGCTTCGTCCAGTTTGCGGTAGAGCGTCGAGCGGCCGATTTTGAGGCGGCGCGCGACTTCCGACATCTGTCCGCGATAATGCGAGATCGCGAAGCGGATGATTTCGTTCTCCATCTCCTCCAGAGGCCGTACATCTCCGGTGCTGGTCAGCATGGACAGCGAGCCCGCGGCGGGCAGCGGGGCAATGGGTATTTCACTACCCGATACCATCGCAGGCACCGTCAGTGCGGCCATCGGCTCGAGGATCAGCGGCGCGGTCGGGATGTCCGTCGCCTCATGCGGATGTGCGGAGAGCAGCGGAAAGTCGGAGAGCGCGAGCTGGTCGCCTTCGCTCATAACCACCGCGCGGTACACCGCATTTTCGAGCTGGCGGATGTTGCCGGGCCAGTCGAGCTGCGCCAGATGCGCCATGGCCTCACCGCTGACGCTGCCGATCGCGCGGCTCTCCTCCGCGGCAAACCGCGCCAGGAAGTGTCGTAGCAGATGTGGAATGTCCTCGCGCCGCGCCCGCAGCGGCGGGATGGTCAGCGGCAGCACATGGAGACGGTAGAACAAATCTTCGCGGAAGTGCCCCTGCTTCACCCGCTCCAGCAATTTGCGATTGGTCGCCGAGACGATGCGGACGTCGACCTTGACCGGCTTGCGTCCGCCGACGGCTTCGACGGCGCCTTCCTGAAGCGCGCGCAGCAATTTCACCTGCGCGGTCAGCGGCAGCTCGCTGACCTCGTCCAGGAACAGCGTGCCGCCATGTGCTTCGACGAACTTGCCTGCGTGACGTTCGGTCGCGCCGGTGAAGGCACCCTTCTCATGACCGAACAGGATCGATTCCACGAGGTTGTCGGGGATCGCTCCGCAATTGACCGCGACGAACGGCTTTGACTTGCGCTCGCCGCTGCCGTGGATGGCGCGCGCGAACATTTCCTTGCCGACACCGGACTCCCCCTCGATCAGCACGGGGATCGACGAGTTCGCCGCCTTCTGCGCCGAGCGCATCAGCGGCGCCATCGCGTCGGCGCGGGTGATGATGTCGGCGAAGGTCAGCCGCCCCTCGCGGCTGTGACGGATGCGCTGCAATTCGCCCTTGAGCGCGGAGGTGTTGAGTGCATTGCGCAACGAAACCTGAAGGCGCTCCATACCGACCGGCTTGACCACGAAATCCGCGGCGCCGGCGCGCATCGCCGAGATCACATTGTCGATGCCGCCATGCGCGGTCTGCACGATCACGGGAATGTTGAGACCCGCTTCGCGGATTTTCGCCAGCACGCCCATGCCGTCGAGGCCGGGCATCACGAGATCCAGCACCACGGCGTCGATCGCGGGAGCGTCAGGCGCGGTGAGGGCGGCGAGCGCGGCATCGCCGGAATCGACGACGATGGTCTCATAGCCGCATTTTTGCACCATGTTCTCGACGAGCCGGCGCTGTACAGCGTCGTCGTCCGCGATCAAAATACTGGCAGCCATGGTGATCCCCGCACGCTACAACTATCTGTCTCGAATCGGGGCACTCTCGCCCATGCCGATTAACGCACTCTTAAACCTTGCCGACCCGTCACATTGCGATCCCCGCCATTGCGATCGTTGAACACAGGTTTCTCGCAGCATGTCTCCGCGCACCAATTCCACTCTCCGCAAGCCCAACACCAAAAAGGCCATCGCCAAGGCCAAGCCCAAATCGTCGGCTAAGCCCGCGAGCAAGACCGGAAAGCTTCCGGAATGGAATCTCGCCGACCTTTATTCCTCCATCGACGCGCCGGAAGTGACGCGCGACCTGGAAAAGATGGCGGCTGATTGCGTCGCGTTTGAGACCGACTACAAGGGCAAGCTCGCGGCAGGCGCTGCAAATGAAAATGGCGGAAAATGGCTCGCCGAGGCGGTGCGACGCTATGAGGCGATCGACGATCTCGCCGGCCGGCTCGGCTCCTATGCCGGCCTCGTCCACGCCGGCGACAGCGTCAATCCCAAGATCTCGAAGTTTTACGGCGACGTGTCGGAACGGCTGACGGAAGCCTCTACCCATCTGTTGTTCTTCGCGCTCGAGCTCAACCGCATCGATGACGAACTTCTTGAACGCGCGATGCAGACGGCGGAGCTCGCACATTATCGTCCGTGGATCGAGGATTTGCGCAAGGAAAAGCCCTATCAGCTCGAGGACAAGCTCGAACAGCTCTTCCTGGAAAAGTCGCAGACCGGCTATTCCGCCTTCAACCGGCTGTTCGACCAGACCATCTCGAGCCTGCGCTTCAAGGTGGGCGCCAAGGAGCTCGCGATCGAGCCGACGCTCAATTTCCTGCAGGATCGCGACGGCGCGAAGCGCAAGGCGGCCGCCGAAGCGTTGGCAAAAACCTTCAAGGCCAATGAGCGCACCTTTGCGCTGATCACCAACACCCTCGCCAAGGACAAGGACATCTCCGACCGCTGGCGCGGCTTCAAGGACGTTGCGGATTCCCGGCATCTGAACAACCGCGTCGAGCGCGAGGTCGTGGATGCGCTGGTCGCCTCCGTGCGCGCGGCCTATCCAAAACTGTCGCATCGTTACTACGCGCTGAAGGCAAAGTGGTTTGGCAAGAAGCGGTTGACCTATTGGGACCGCAACGCGCCGCTGCCGTTTGCGGCGACCGACACCATCGCCTGGCCGGAGGCGAGGAACATGGTGCTGACGGCCTATCGCGGCTTCTCGCCCAAGATGGCTGACATCGCCGAGCGCTTCTTCACCGATCGCTGGATCGACGCGCCGGTGCGGCCCGGCAAGGCGCCGGGCGCGTTCTCGCATCCGACCACGCCGTCAGCGCACCCTTACGTGCTCATGAACTACCAGGGCAAGCCGCGCGACGTGATGACGCTCGCGCATGAGCTCGGCCATGGCGTGCATCAGGTGCTGGCGGCGAAGAACGGCGCACTGATGGCGCCGACGCCGCTGACCTTGGCGGAAACCGCCAGCGTGTTCGGCGAGATGCTGACCTTCAAGCGGCTGCTGGCCCAGACCAAGAATGCGAAACAGCGCCAGGCGCTGCTCGCGGGCAAGGTCGAGGACATGATCAACACCGTGGTGCGGCAGATCGCTTTCTATTCCTTCGAGCGCGCCGTCCACACCGAGCGCAAGAACGGCGAGCTCACCGCCGAGCGCATCGGTCAGATCTGGTTGTCGGTGCAAGGCGAGAGCCTCGGCCCCGCGATCGAGATCAAGGCGGGCTATGAGAGCTACTGGATGTACATCCCGCACTTCATCCATTCGCCGTTCTACGTCTACGCCTATGCGTTCGGCGATTGTCTCGTGAATTCGCTCTATGCCGTCTACGAGCATGCCGCCGAGGGCTTTGCCGAGCGCTATCTCGACATGCTCGCCGCCGGCGGCACCAAGCATTATTCCGAGCTGCTGCGTCCGTTCGGCCTCGATGCCAAGGATCCCAAATTCTGGGACGGCGGCCTGTCCGTCATCGCCGGGATGATCGACGAGCTCGAGGCGATGGGCTGAAGTCGGTCAGCTCGTCTGGCTTGCGCCGCGGCCGAGGCTGTTCGGCCCGGCGGCAGGTTCGTTGACGTCGGCGAAAGCGAGCATCGCACCAAGGCGATCCGTGGCCGGCTTGTCGAAGCCGACGGCGCCTTCGAACGTCGCGGGATTGCGGAAAGTGCCGAGCAGCATGTCCCAGATCGGCAGGTCGCCGTAATTGTAAGCGTGCACGTCGCGCTGATGATGCACGCAATGCGCCTCCGGCCGCTGGATGACATAGCCGAGCCATTGCGGCGTGCGCACGTTCATGTGCTGGAAGTAGCCGTAGAAGGCGGCGATGTAGCCGGTCGCAGCTGCCGCCACCGGATCGAGCCCGAGCACCAGGGTCGTCAGCACGGTCGCGATCGAGAAGAACGCGATCGTCTCGAAGGGATGAAAAAGGGCTGCTCCCGACATGTCCATGCGCTGCGGGCTGTGATGGATCTGGTGGAACAGGCGCCACATCACCGGAAAGGTGTGCGCGCTGCGGTGCCAGACATAGTTCACCAGTGACAGCACGAAGTAGCCCAGCGCCGCGCCCCAGATAACGCCGAGCCCGGTGAGGTCGATCAGCCGGTGGTGCTCCAGCCAGGGCTCGGGAATGACGAGCGGGGTGAGCGTTGCGATCAGGCCTTGCACTGTCAGGAAGAGAAAGCCCTTCAGCCGCCACCAGGGGATGGGGGGAAACTGCCGCGCCGGGGCGAGGCTCTCGATTCCAAGCATCACCAGATAGGTCACGGGCACCAACAGGCCGAACAGATCGATTGCCGACATTGCTTTGCTCAAACCTTACAGCGTAAGCCTGATTTCACAATACAGCCTTCCAGTGTAAGGTTGCAAGCGGAATCGGAATCGAGCGCATGGCAACAAAAGCAAGCCCCAAAAAAACCAGCCCGAAAGTCAGCCCCGCGGCTCCCCGCAAGCGGAGCGCTGCGGGCGAGCGGGGACGAGGGCTGTCCTTGTCGCGGGAGCGGATCGCCGCGGCCGCCATGGCGCTGGTCGATCGCGAGGGGCTGGCTGCCCTGTCGACGCGCCGGCTCGGTGAGGAACTCGGCTGCGAGGCGATGAGCATCTATCACCACTACCCGAACAAGGCGCATCTGATGGATGCGCTGATCGATCTGATGCTGGGGCAGGCGCAGGTCGCGATGGAACCGCAATGGGACTGGCGCGAGCGGTTGCGCCGCGCGGCGCACGGCTTTCGCGCCATGGCGCTCAGGCATCCCGCGTTCTTTCCGTTCTTTGCGGTGCACCGGCTCAATACGCGCGCCGGCGTCGCCTATATCGACGGGATCATCGGCATCTTGCGCGAGGCCGGATTCAGCGATCGCGAGGCTGCGACATATTTTCGCGAGATCGGCTACTACCTCACGGGCGCCGCGCTCGACGAGACGGCAGGCTACGCCAAGGGGCCGTCGTCGGCGGAACCGGTGTCAAACGAGACGATTGCCGTCCATTTCAAGCATCTCGCGGCAGCCGCGCCCTATTTTCAGCCGGCGCATTTCCAGGCGACCTTTGAGACCGGCCTCGAGATCCTGATCGCCGGCATTGAACATTCGCGTCAGGGGCAAGACTAACCCTGTAGATACTTGTTGTTGTTTTTCAACTATTGATTGCCGATCGTATTTGCCCGTTTGGAGGCTTGCATGGCCGACCAGGGACAGGTCGCGCGACCAGGTGCTGCGCGGAACGCGGCAGCCTTCGACGAGGAAACCCCCTGGTGCGAAAAGCACCAGCAGATCGTTCGCGAGGAGATCGCGGCGATCAACACCCGCCGTGAGGCAACCCGGCAACTCAGCCCGCATGATGTCGGCGCCTGCCAGATGCTCGATGTCGTTGGGCTCGCACTGTCGGGCGGCGGCATCCGCTCGTCCGCGATCTGTCTCGGCGTGCTGCAGGCGCTGAACCATCACGGCCTGATCGGACGGATCGATTATCTTTCGACCGTGTCAGGCGGCGGTTACATCGGCACCTCGTTCAGCGCGACCATGACGGTGGCACGGCGTTTCGTGTTCGGTGAGCGGCCAGCCGGCGGTACCGTGGCGGCCAGCGAGATCAGCGATACGCCGTCGGTCGGACATATCAGGAATTATTCCAACTACCTGATCCCGGCCGGCATCCGCGACGTCCTGACCGGGATTGCGATCGTGGTGCGCGGCCTGATCGCCAATATCGGGCTGACCTTCCCGGTCGTGCTGCTGCTCGCCGCCGTGACCATCTGGTCGACGCCGCTGCGGAGCTGCCTGACGGTCGCCAACATTTTCGGCGTCGGTCTCAGGGACCGCAAGGTCTGCGAGCTGCACGATTTCAGCGTCGTCGACAGCTACGGCTTCACCGCCGTCGGCGGCGCCATTTCCCTGCTGCTGCTTGCCATCAGCGGGCTCCTGTATTGGACATCCCGCTCGGACAGGGGAATCGGTCCGAGCATCATGTTCACTTACCTGGCCGGCATCGCGCTGGTGCTCGGCGTCGCCTGCGACTTCGCGCGCTTCCTCAGCGTCGAGAATTTCGCGCTGACGCTCGCAACTGCGATCATCGGCGTGCTGCTGTTCTTTGCCTGGGCGGTCGTGCGCTCGTTTGCGAGCCCGGAGAACCGTCAGGAGTTCCGCTCGCACGGGCCGACGGCGGGGGCAACCTTCCTGGTATTGCTCGCGGTGACCGCGTTCTTCGAGTTTCAGCCCTTCATGCTGGTCCAGATGTTCGATGTGGAAGAGGGCACGGCCCTGGGCGGACCGGCGGGAGCGGTCGCGGTCAATTGGGTCAAGTCGCTTGCGGCGATTGCCGCGCCGATCGGTGCCTTCGTCGCCGCCTTCAGGCAGCAGTTCATCGAGCTCCTGAAGGGCAACAGCGTGTCCTCGCAATGGGGCTCGCTGGTGCTTGCGATCGTGGCCAAGGTCGCGCTGTGGATCGCAGGCCTGGCGCTGCCGCTGATCATCTGGGTCGCCTATCTCTATTTGTCCTATTGGGGCATTGCCAACGATCTCGCGCGCGACTGCCGGCCGCCCCTGAGTCCGGCGGAGTGCACGACGGATGCGAAGGCGGATGCGCCTGCGCAGGGAAGCATGGCGGGCAAGATCGCGTTCGATACCGGCGCCGGCACTTTCTCGGCCGAGATCACACCGAAGAGTCCGGCGGCCGCCGCAAAGACCGAGTTTGTGACGCCGCAGTCCCATGCTCCTGCCTGGCTCGATTACCTGGCACAGCGGTCCGGCGAGGTCATCGAAGCATGCATCCCGGCGCTGTTTCACGGACCGGCACTGAGACTTGGCTATACGTTCAGCCTGCCGATGGCGCTGCTCTATGCGGTCGTCGGTCTGCTGCTGTTCCTCGTCTCGTTGTTGCTGACGCCCAACGCCAATTCGCTGCATCGTCTGTACCGCGATCGTCTGAGCAAGGCGTTCCTGTTCGATCCTTCCCGATCCGCCGACGGCAACATCGCCCGCGTCGAGGCGAGCCTCGACCAGGGGCGCGATTTCAAGCCGCTCGACCGGATGAAGCTGAGCGAGCTCTATGCGGTCGGCGAGGACGACGTTGCGACGGACGATCAGCCCGTCCGGCCGCGGCTGCGCGCGCCCTATCATCTCATCAATACGGCGCTGAACATCCAGGGCTCCGACTTCGCCAACCGGCGCGGCCGCAATGCGGACTTCTTCGTGTTCTCGCCGCTCTTTGTCGGCAGCGAAGCGACGCGCTACGCCAAAACGCCGGCGGTCGAAAGCCTGGAGCAGAGCCTCGACCTCGCGACCGCGATGGCGATCTCGGGAGCGGCGGCATCGTCGAACATGGGATCGAACTCGATCAGGGCGCTGACGCCGACGCTGGCGCTGTTGAACGTGCGGCTCGGCTATTGGCTGAAGAACCCGCGTTATGTCGACGACAATGCCCGGCCGCAGCGCAAGTCCACGCCGCTGTTCCTGTGGTCGGAGATCTCGGGCCGTCTCTACGAGAACAGCGACGGCGTCTATCTCACCGATGGCGGCCACATCGAAAATCTCGGCATCTACGAGCTGCTGCGCCGCCGCTGCAAGGTGATCATCGCGGTCGATGCCGAGGCCGACGCGTCGATGAATTTCTCCTCGCTGATGACGCTGCAGCGTTATGCCCGCATCGATCTCGGTGTCCGGATCGATCTGCCCTGGACGCCGGTTGCCGATCGCACGCGCGTCTTGATGAAGCGCAACGCCGATCAGCCGGCTGTATCGACGGACCACGACGACGAGCCGAAGGATCACGTGCATGTCGCCATCGGCACCATCGACTACGGCAGCGGCGACAGCGGCTACCTCGTCTACATCAAGTCCTCGCTCACCGGCGACGAGAACGACTACATTCGCGATTATGCGCGGC
>NZ_PPPT01000227.1 GCF_006483445.1 Bradyrhizobium guangdongense
CCCACGGCTGTCCGGTTGGGCGATTAGCATAGACTGAGGCTCATCTGTCGATGATCTTGAAGGACGGGCTCGGGCACGTCCAGGTTTTGGATCGATCTGCGGTGCATGAGATTGGCGCGGACGAGCCTGGCGAAGACGAGCGGGCTTTGAACGGCTTTCTGAGCGGCTTGGGCCAGGCGGAGTAGCAGAAAGGCGATCAGCGCGACGGAGATCTGGATTCGCACGGCGTTCTCGGAAGTGCCCACGAAGCGGGTGATCTTCAGGGTCTGCTTGACCCAGCGGAAGAACAGCTCGATGGCCCATCGCCGGCGATAGAGCCCGGCAATGTCCTCGGCGGAGGCATCCAGGTCGTTCGACAGGATGCGCAGCACCTTGCCGGTGTCGGTCGTGATCCGCACCTCGCGCACGGCGTCCTGCATCGGATTGCGCCGGCTCTTGGCCTGACGCGCAGGCAAGAAGCCGATGCGGTCGGAGAGGATGTTGCTGCCGGGGGCGACCGGAAGCTCCTCGACGACGTTGAGCGGCGTATTGGATTTGAAGCGGGTGACGATCCGGCAACCGGCGTCGTCGAGCGTGGCCCACCAGAGATAGTCGTAATAGCCGAGATCGAAGACATAGGTCGCGCCCGGGTCGATCGGCATCTGATGGGCCGCCGTGATATCGTTGACGTTGGCCGCCGTGACCGCCGCATAGATCGGCCGATCCGCATCGGCGTCGTAGATCACATGGACCTTGGCGCCGCAGACCCCGGCCGAGAACCGCGCCCAATCGGCGCTATGCCCGTTCAGCCGCACGCTGGTGGCGTCGAGCAGATAGACTGCCTCGGCCATCTTGCGGCGCAAGCCGCGATGGGCCTGCTTCATCATCAGGGCCAAAAGGTCGGCAAACACTGCGGAAGGCCGGCCGGCGTTGGCGTCAGAGAGTGTCGAGCGCCGAACCGGCGTTGCGCCGAGGTGGTAAAGCCGCGCTCCGTGGCTTGAAAGACCCGTCACAATCTCGCGCAGCCCCGACGCCCCCGAAAGTTGCCCGTACAGCAACGCCACGAACTGCGCCTTGGTCGGCAGCCGCCGCACTCGCGCATCCGCATTATGTTCTTCCACAAGCGCTTCAAACTGACGCCACGGCATCAGCTTCAGGATGTCACGGAATACTGTATTGTGATGCGGCATGGCGCTGATCTCCTGTCGTGTCCCGGAACGCTTGCAGACGTCCAGAACTGACTAGAATCAACGCCATGCGCCTTGTCCAGAAAATCTAAGCCGGACAGCCGTGGGCTTG
>NZ_PPPT01000228.1 GCF_006483445.1 Bradyrhizobium guangdongense
AGGACGCGACCTGCCGGAATAGGTCGGGGAAATCCAGCCCGTACGACATCAGCGCGCCGTTCAGAGGAAACGTCCGGAACGGATGGATGCCGGGAATGCGTAGCTCGTTGCTGAGCCTAATGATCAGGTCTTGGTGCAGAATCGGCAGCGAGTCAGGCAGCGTCATCAGTCCGGCCCTTGGCGGACCAGCCGCGCCGCGAATGGCGCGCTCGATCTCGGCGGCGTCACGCACATAAATCGTTTGCACATTGAGACCGGACTCGCGTCCATCGATCTCGATCTGGCGGGCAAACGGCGCGCTTGTGTTGTTGCCCGGGTTCGCGATCAGGACGATGCGCTCGATCGTGGTGTCGGCGTCCTTGAGAAGATCGACCCATTTGCCGCCGACCGCGAGCTCGAAGTTGGTGAAGCCGGTCAGGTTCCCGCCCGGATGCGACAGAGATTTCACGATACCGAGCTCCACGGGATCAGCCACCAGCAGGAACACGACCGGCATCGTGCCCGAATGTTTGCGCATGGCTTCGAGCGTCGGGCTTCCCTGCGCAATGAGCAGGTCGGGTGCGCGCTGAACCAATGCAGCCGAGGCCGCCGACAGCGCCGATGGCATCGGCTCGGCCAGACGCAGGTCGAATTCGAGATTGTCGCCCTCGCGCCAGCCGAGTTCGCGCAGCCTGTCCAGGAGTGCGGCGCGCAACGGCTGGATCTGCCGCTCGCCGAACGAGGAGACCATGCCGACCAGCTTTTTGCGCGGCGCCGGTTGCGCCCGCGCGGAAAGCCAGGGCGCGGCAGCGGTAAGTGCGGCGCCGCCAATGAAAGTCCGCCGTCTCATGCGTCGATCCGATTGGTCACTCTTGTTCATCCGGCCCGTCTAGCAGCATTTATCCGGTCCCGGGACAGGCAAAATCGCCGAAACCGGCCCCCCCGGGATGATCGCGGGCCCGTGAACGCACCCGCGATTGGGCGCGACTAACGAAGGCATAGCCGGGTCATCCCATCGTTTTGCCCGAGGCGGTCATGAAGCCATCTCTTCTCATTGCCTTCGCCCTCACCTTGTTCGCCGGCAGCGCCCGCGCCGAGGAGGCCGACCAGGTCCGCGAGACCACCAAGGCCGAGATCGAGGCCTTCACCATCAGGATCTATGGCAGCCCGCCCGGCGACAAGACGAGCTATGCCTGCTTCGTCCGCCGCTACGATGCCGAGCATCTGGCGCGGCATCCCAAGCAGAAGGTCGCCGCCATGAAGCTCCTGATCTCGGCGGAACCGGACAAGGAGAACAAGGAGTTCCGAAACTCCTTCCGCCTCGGCTTCCGCTATCGGCATCGCTCCGGCGATTTCGACTCGAGCGGCGACTGCGGCAGCCATGCGGTGCTGCTGAAGGACGGCGACGAGGTCCGGCTCGGCTGCGGCGTCGATTGCGAAGGCGGCGGCATCGAGGTGGCGCTGTCCAAGGACAACAGGTCAGCCATCGTCCGGCTCGAGCAGATCCGGGTCTGGCAGAACAACAAGCCCGACGACGAGGCCGAACGCTCGCTGGTCGCCGGCGCCGATGACAAGATCTTTCGCCTCGACCGCACCGCCAATAGCGATTGCGCCTCGCTCGTGACCGACCGCAAGGAACTCGCAGCGCTCCGGCACAAGTGATAGGGTCCCGACAAAGTCAGGAGCCCATTATGAACCGACGCAACATCCTCTGGAGCGCCGTCTCCGCATTCGGCGCGGCCTTTGCCGCTTCCCGCGCCCGGGCCGCGACCGAGCAGCCCTCGGCCGGCAAGCTGAAGGTGGTCTATCACCTCAGTGACGCCGAGAAGGTCAACTTCGTGCTCGGCAACATCCAGAACCATATCGACGGCGTCGGCGGCCCCGAGCATGTGACGATTGCGCTCGTGATCCACGGGCCAGTGCTGAAGTCGTTTCAGTCGGAAAAGGCCAATCCCGATATCAGCAAGCGCGTCGGCGAATTCCATAAGGATGGTGTCGAGCTCGCCGCCTGCGGCAACACCATGAAGGCGCAGAACGTCACGCTGCAGGATCTGTTGCCGGGGTTCGTCAGTGCGGAGAAGGGCGGCGTGGTGCGGCTCGCCGAGCTGCAGTCGCAGGGGTATTTGTATTTAAGGCCGTGAGCTCTCTCCCTCTCCCCGCGTG
>NZ_PPPT01000022.1 GCF_006483445.1 Bradyrhizobium guangdongense
GCCTCGTCGATCGCGGCATGACGGACATGGCTGTTGAAGTCGCAATAGGGACACTTCGACAGGCAGAACGGCCAGTGCACGTAGACGCCGAAAGCGTCCTTGTCAGCGCGGCTCAAGGCAGATCTCCGCCAGTTTCACGAAAGCGCGGGCGCGATGCGACAGGCCGAGGCCGAGCGGCGGCAGGCCGTGCTTCTCGATGCTCTCCATCTCGCCAAAAGTGCGGGTGTGGCCGTCGGGCAGGAACATCGGGTCGTAGCCGAAACCGGCCGTGCCGCGCGGCGGCCAGACCAGCGTGCCGTCGACGCGTGCCTCGACCTCTTCGCGATGGCCGTCGGGCCAGGCGACGCAGAGCGCGGAAACGAAGTGCGCCTTGCGCTTGTCCGGCGTGGTGGCGCCGCGTTCCTGCAACAGGCGCTCGATCTGCGCCATCGCTGCGGCGAAATCCTTGGACGGGCCGGCCCAGCGTGCCGAGTAGATGCCGGGTGCGCCGTCGAGGGCGTCGACCACGATGCCGGAGTCGTCGGCAAAGGCAGGCAGCTTCGTCGCCTGCGCTGCGGCAACCGCCTTGATTTCCGCATTGCTGCGAAAGTCGTGGCCGGTCTCATCGGGTTCGCCCAGGCCGAGTTCGCCGGCCGACACCACGTCGATGCCGTGCGGCGCGAGCAGCTCCCGCATCTCGGCGAGCTTACCGGGATTGTGGGTCGCGATGACGAGTTTGCCAGTGATTCGGCGGGCCATGACCTATTGACTACGCCACCGCGAGTTTCTGCAAGTCCACGAGACGCGCCACACCCTTGCGCGCCAGCGCCATCAGCTCCAGGAACTCACCTTCCGAAAACGGCTCGCGTTCCGCGGTGCCCTGCACCTCGATGATGCGGCCATCGCCGGTCATGACGAAATTGGCGTCGGTCTCGGCCGCAGAATCCTCGGCATAGTCGAGGTCCAGCACCGGCTTGCCCTGATAGATGCCGCAGGAGATCGCGGCGACGTTGTCGCGCATGACGTTGGCCTTGATCATGTTGCGCGCCTTCATCCAGTTGATGCAGTCGGCGAGCGCGACCCAGCCACCGGTGATCGAGGCGGTGCGGGTGCCGCCATCGGCCTGAAGCACGTCGCAATCGACCGTGATCTGGCGCTCGCCGAGCGCTTCGAGATCGACGATGGTGCGAAGCGAGCGGCCGATCAGGCGCTGGATCTCCACCGTGCGTCCGCTCTGTTTTCCCGCGGAGGCCTCGCGACGGGTGCGTTCCGAGGTGGCGCGCGGCAGCATACCGTATTCCGCGGTGACCCAGCCGCGGCCCTGGCCCTTCAGCCATGGCGGCAGGCGCTCTTCCAGCGTGGCCGTGACCAGCACATGGGTGTCGCCGAACTTCACGAGGCAGGAGCCTTCCGCATATTTGACGACGCCGCGCTCCAGCGTCACGGGGCGCAGTTCGTCGGGCGCACGGCGGCTTGGCCGCATGGGAATCCTCCAAAACTCAAGGGAAATGCTGTTCGCGGTGCTTGTAGGAGGGGGAAGGGGGCCCGGCAAGGCCTTTTCAGCCCAAATGCGTGCTTGTCAGAGGGCGTCCGGATAGACAAATTATCAGCAACTGAGAGGAGTTAACGTCTGTGGCCCATCACGATCCGATTCATCTGATCGCGCCGCGCGCAGGCCTTGCCCAGCTCAACGAGCGTTCGCGCGACATCTTTCGTCAAATCGTCGAGAGTTACCTCGCAACCGGCGAGCCGGTCGGCTCGCGCAACATCTCGCGGCTGATCGCCGTTCCGCTGTCGCCGGCCTCGGTCCGCAACGTGATGGCCGATCTGGAACAGCTCGGCCTGATCTATGCCCCGCACACCTCGGCCGGCCGGTTGCCGACGGAACTCGGCCTGCGCTTCTTCGTCGACGCCCTGATGCAGGTCGGCGATCTCAACGACGCCGAGCGACAGTCGATCCAGAGCCAGCTTACCTCCGTCGGTCAGGCCCAGTCGGTCGAGGCGGCGCTGTCGGAGGCGCTGACGCGGCTGTCGGGCCTGACGCGGGCCGCCGCCGTGGTGCTGACGCCAAAGTCCAATGCGCGGCTAAAACACATCGAATTCGTCCGCCTGGAACCGGAGCGCGCGCTGGTGATCCTGGTCGGTGAGGACGGCCAGGTCGAAAACCGCGTGCTGACGCTGCCGCCCGGAGTTCCCGCCGCAGCTCTCACCGAGGCCGGTAATTTCCTCAATGCGCGGATCCGAGGACGGACGCTCGCCGAGGCGCGGCTTGAACTCGAAACCGCGCTCACGCAAGCACGCGCGGAACTCGACCAGCTCACCCAGAAGGTAATCGCGGCCGGTATCGCGAGCTGGTCCGGCGGCGAGAACGAGGACCGCCAGCTCATCGTCCGCGGCCACGCCAATCTGCTCGAGGATTTGCACGCGCTGGAGGATCTCGAGCGCGTGCGCCTGCTGTTCGACGACCTCGAGACCAAGCGCGGCGTCATCGACCTTCTCGGCCGCGCGGAACACGCCGAGGGCGTGCGCATCTTCATCGGCTCGGAGAACAAGCTGTTCTCGCTGTCCGGCTCCTCCACGATCATCTCGCCGTATCGGGATGCCGCCGGCCATATTGTCGGCGTTTTGGGCGTGATCGGCCCGACGCGGCTGAATTATGCCCGCGTGATCCCGACCGTGGACTATGCCGCGCGCATCGTCAGCCGCCTGCTGGGCGGCTGAGCCGCGTTTTTCGCCGATCACGGGCGCTTGATTTTCGCGCCGCAAAGCACGATATCCCGGCCAGAAACTCCCTGACACGAGACCGAGAAGCAGCCGATGACCGATCGAGACCGGCAACCCCAAGACACGACCGGCGAGCCCGTGGTGTCGAAGCCTTACATCATGCCCGACGATCCCGAGCCCGGTTCGGTCGAGCTGTTGCAGAAGGAAGCGGCCGAGTCGCGCGACCGCATGCTGCGCACGCTGGCCGAGATGGAAAATCTGCGCAAGCGCACCGCGAAGGAAGTTGCCGATTCCAAGCTCTATGGCGTCACCAGCTTTGCCCGCGACGTGCTCGACATCGCCGACAATCTTCAGCGTGCGCTCGATGCCGTTCCGGCCGAGGCGCGTGCCACGGCCGATCCCGGCCTGACGGCGCTGATCGAGGGCGTGGAGCTGACCGAGCGCTCGCTGCTCAACGCGCTGGAAAAGCACGGCGTGAAGAAGTTCGATCCGCAGGGCCAAAAGTTCGATCCGAACTTCCAGCAGGCGATGTTCGAAGTACCCGATGCGTCGGTGCCGTCGGGCACCGTCGTGCAGGTCGTCCAGGCCGGCTATCTGATCGGCGATCGCGTGCTGCGTCCGGCGCTGGTCGGAGTCTCCAAGGGCGGCGCCAAGGCCGCACCGGCCGCCAACACCAACGAGCCGAACAGCGCGGCGTAAGCCGCGCCGTCCCGCCTGGCGTGAACCTTACGCCGCGATATCGCCGGACTGGATTCGCTTGACGCCGGCCTTGGCCATATCGGCCCAGGCCTTTGCGAGCGAGCCCTGCGTGTCGATGCCGCGGCAGGCGTCTTCCACCACATAGGTCTCGAAGCCGGCCTTGCGCGCGTCGAGCGCGGTCCAGGCGACGCAGAAATCGGTCGCGAGCCCTGCAACGAAGACACGCTTGATCTTGCGGCCCTTGAGATAGCCGGCAAGCCCGGTCGACGTCTTGCCGTCGGCTTCAAGGAAGGCCGAGTAGCTGTCGACATCCTTGTGAAAGCCCTTGCGGATGATGAGCTCGGCATGCGGGATCGCGAGATCCTTCGACAGCGAGGCGCCATCGGTGCCCTGGACGCAATGGTCGGGCCACAGCACCTGCTTGCCGTAAGGAAGATCGACGGTCTCGAACGGCTTCTTGCCAGAATGCACCGAAGCGAACGAGATGTGGCCCGGCGTGTGCCAGTCCTGCGTCATGACGACGTTCGCAAACCCCTTCGAGATCTTGTTGATCACGGGCACGACCTGCTCGCCTTCCTTCACCGCGAGGCTGCCGCCGGGCAGGAAGCAGTTTTGCACGTCGATCACGAGCAGCGCGGACGCCTCGTCCGGCTTGATCGATGCCGCCGCCCAGAGCGAGGTTGGAACGAGGGTCGCAAGCGTTGCAGTCGCAAGCGTTGCTGTCGAAAGTCCGAAAACCACTTTCCGTCGATCAAGCATAGTCCGTCTCCCTCCAAGATGAACCCGACTGGGGAGGGAGCGTAGTTCCATTTGTGTACAAACAAAAGCCCGAAAATGCGGCCGGGCCTGACCGCCGCTTGGGCGGCGAGCGCCAGCCCTTCGCTAGTTCTTGCACTAGCTCTTGGGCTGGATGCTGTCGCGCACCGCGCGGAAGCGGGTGAAGGCCTCGGGCCACTGGCTGCGCGGGGCGCTGGCGATGATGCGCAGCGACGAGCCGCCGCCGAAGCGGATCCACTGCACCACGGTCACCTCGGTCTTGTCCTTGCCGCTGACGCCGTCGAGCCGGGTCTCGAAGCCCGGCGTGCCGCTGATGCGGACCGGCTCCGACATGGTGACGCGCACATCGCGCAGGCCCGGGATCTGCTGCGCGGCCTCCTGTGCGAAGCGGGCGCGGTCGTCGGGATTTTGCGGCGTGGAGCCGATCAGGCCGACGATCATGAACGGCTTGGTTTCGAGGCTCCCGGTCTCGTCGCCGTCGGCGAGCACGATGCTGGCGCCGGGAGCGATCATGCGCACGTTCTTGAAGTTGGCGAGATCGCTGATCTTGAACGGCATGGTCGCAAGCTGCTCGTCGACCGGCACGTTCTTGCGCGTGACCGCTGACGCAAACATCTGCCGCACCGCCTCGTCGGTGTAGATTTTTGCGGCGTTCTCCGGGATCTGCACCGCGACGTAGCCGGAAAAGCCCTGGCCGGGCACGATCATCGAATAACGCTTCACGGTCTCCGCGCCGTTCTTGCCGGTTTCGACCGTGAAATAGGCGGTGCCCGCGGTGGTCTCGATCTTGTCGGGCTTCATCGCGCTGGTGCCGGCGGGATTGGCCTTCAGTGCGTTTGCGACCTCGCCATAGGCATCCGCGGGCAGCTCGGTGACCAGCACCTTCACGCCCTTATCCTCGCTTTCGAATCCCGGAAAGGTCTTGGCCGGGTTGAGGCCGATCAGCGGGACCATCCCGACGCGGGCGCCGGACGGGAAGACCGGATCGGCGGCCAGGGCCGGGCCAATCGCGGATACGGCGGAGATGACGACAAGGGCGAACGCGCTCAGCAGGCGAATGGGCTTCATGAAGACTCTACTTGGTTCACATTGAGGCCGTTCGATGGACGGCCATCGGGCCCCTTTGTCGCGCCGGGATCAGCCCAAGGGGACGACAAGAGGTCGATCAGGGGCGATCCGGCCGCCCGCCTTTTAGCGGGTTTGGGCCTCCCGCAACAGGGTCGGGAGCGACAGGGGCGAGCCCCAGCCCCGCAGGTTGCGATCCGTTAACAAACCCTCACCTGCGCGGGGTCTTGTGGGGAACGGGTAGTCCGATACGATCTTGCAAAACCCAATGTTTTCACGGCCCAAACGTGCTTTCGGTCCTTGCGGGCAGGTCCCCCCCTCCTATATGAGCCTCAACCATCGCAATATCGCGGATGTTTGATCTTAGGGGGTTTGGATCGGGTGCCTCTTGGGCCCAGCCAACCTGCCGCAAAAACAAGGATATCAGGACCATGGGAAAGGTCATTGGGATCGACCTCGGCACCACGAATTCGTGCGTCGCCGTAATGGATGGCAAAAACGCCAAAGTCATTGAGAATTCCGAGGGCATGCGCACCACGCCTTCGATCGTCGCTGTCACGGACGACGGCGAACGCCTCGTCGGCCAGCCCGCCAAGCGCCAGGCTGTCACCAATCCAGAGCGCACCTTCTTCGCGGTGAAGCGCCTCATCGGCCGCCGCTACGACGACCCGATGGTCGAGAAGGACAAGAAGCTCGTTCCGTACAAGATCGTAAAGGCTTCCAACGGCGACGCCTGGGTCGAGGCCGACGGCCAGACCTACTCGCCCTCGCAGGTCTCTGCGTTCATCCTGCAGAAGATGAAGGAGACCGCGGAAGCCCATCTCGGCCAGAAGGTCGATCAGGCGGTCATCACCGTTCCCGCATACTTCAACGACGCGCAGCGCCAGGCGACCAAGGACGCCGGCAAGATCGCGGGCCTCGAAGTGCTGCGCATCATCAACGAGCCGACCGCGGCCGCGCTCGCCTATGGTCTGGACAAGACCAAGACCGGCACGATCGCCGTGTACGATCTCGGCGGCGGCACATTCGATATCTCGATTCTCGAAATCGGCGACGGCGTGTTCGAGGTGAAGTCGACCAACGGCGACACCTTCCTCGGCGGCGAAGACTTCGACATGCGCCTGGTCGGCTACCTGGCGGACGAATTCCAGAAGGAGCAGGGCATCAACCTGCGCAACGACAAGCTCGCGTTGCAGCGCCTGAAGGAAGCCGCTGAAAAGGCCAAGATCGAGCTGTCGTCGACGACGCAGACCGAGATCAACCTGCCCTTCATCACCGCGGACCAGACCGGCCCGAAGCATCTGACGATGAAGCTCACCCGCGCCAAGTTCGAGGCGCTGGTCGATGACCTCATCCAGAAGACCGTCGAGCCCTGCCGCAAGGCGCTGAAGGATGCCGGCGTCACCGCCGGTGAGATCGGCGAAGTGGTGCTGGTCGGCGGCATGTCGCGCATGCCGAAGGTCCAGGAAGTCGTGAAGCAGTTGTTCGGCAAGGAGCCGCACAAGGGCGTCAACCCCGACGAAGTCGTCGCGATCGGCGCTGCGATCCAGGCCGGCGTGCTCCAGGGCGACGTCAAGGACGTGCTGCTGCTCGACGTCACCCCGCTGTCGCTGGGCATCGAGACGCTGGGCGGCGTGTTCACCCGCATCATCGACCGCAACACCACGATCCCGACCAAGAAGAGCCAGGTGTTCTCGACCGCCGAGGACAACCAGAACGCGGTCACCATCCGCGTCTTCCAGGGCGAGCGTGAAATGGCGGCCGACAACAAGATGCTCGGCCAGTTCGACCTGATGGGCATTCCGCCGGCCCCGCGCGGCATGCCGCAGATCGAGGTGACCTTCGACATCGACGCCAACGGCATCGTCAACGTCTCCGCCAAGGACAAGGCGACCGGCAAGGAGCAGCAGATCCGCATCCAGGCGTCCGGCGGTCTGTCGGAAGCCGACATCGACAAGATGGTCAAGGAAGCCGAGGCGAATGCCGAGGCCGACAAGAAGCGCCGCGAGGCGGTCGATGCCAAGAACCATGCCGACGCGCTGGTGCACTCCACCGAGAAGGCGCTCGCCGAGCACGGTTCGAAGGTCGCCGAGACCGAGCGCCGCGCCATCGAGGATGCCGTCAGCGACCTCAAGGAAGCGCTGAAGGGCGACGATGCCGAGGCGATCAAGGCCAAGACCAACACGCTGGCCCAGGCTTCGATGAAGCTTGGCGAGGCCATGTACAAGCAGCAGGCCGAGGCTGACGCCAAGAAGGATGCTGCCAAGGACGACGTCGTCGACGCGGAATTCACCGAGGTTGACGACGACAAGAACAACAAGAAGTCCGCTTGAGCCCTTAGAGGGTCATGATGCGGGCGGCTTGGACCTCACACGATCAGTCGGCCTCTCCCCTCAGGGGGGAGGCCTTCGTGTCTGGTACAGCGGGGCAAGACTCTTTTAAAGTTGGCCCCGTTACGATCAATCAATTCCCGGCATTTATGCTTGACGTCGCCGCGCTGCCCTCTGCCGCCAGGCGGAAGGCTGCCTATATCGTCGCGTGGCGACGTTGCTTCGCTCCGACTTGAATCGCGATTGGATAGACCGAGTCCGACATGTCCACCAAGCGCTGCTATTACGAGACCCTCGAAGTCGAACGCACTGCCGACGATTCCGTCCTGAAATCGTCCTTCCGCAAGCTGGCGATGAAATTCCATCCTGACCGCAATCCGGGGGATGATACGAGCGAAGTCCGCTTCAAGGAAATCAACGAGGCCTACGAGGTCCTGAAGGACAAGGACAAGCGCGCCGCTTACGACCGCTACGGACATGCGGCCTTCGAGCAGGGCGCCGGTTTCGGCGGCGGCGGTGCGGGTTTTGGCGCGGGCTTCGCGTCATCCTTTTCGGACATTTTCGAAGACCTGTTCGGCATGGCCGGACAGCAGCGCGGCCGCGGTGGCCGCGAGCGCGGCGCGGATTTGCGCTACAATATGGAGATCACGCTCGAGGAAGCCTTTGGCGGCAAGACCGCCCAGATCGAGATTCCGGTCTCGGTCACCTGCGAGGCCTGCTCGGGCACCGGCGCTAAGGCCGGCACCAAGCCGAAGACCTGTTCGACCTGCGCTGGCGCCGGGCGCGTGCGGCAGTCGCAGGGCTTCTTCACGCTGGAACGGACCTGCCCCGGCTGTCAGGGCCGCGGCCAGATGATCGAGGATGCCTGCGCCTCCTGCTCGGGCCAGGGCCGGGTCACGCGCGAGCGGACGCTGTCGGTCAACATTCCCCAGGGCGTCGAGGACGGCACCCGGATCAGGCTTGCCGGCGAAGGCGAGGCCGGGGTGCGCGGCGGTCCGGCCGGCGACCTCTACATCTTCCTGTCGCTGGCCCAGCACCAGTTCTTCCAGCGCGACGGCGCCGACCTGCATTGCCGCGTGCCGATCTCGATGGTGACGGCCGCGCTTGGCGGCGAATTCGAGGTCCCGACCATCGACAAGGGCAAGACCAAGGTGAAGGTCCCCGCCGGGACCCAATCCGGCCGTCGATTCCGCATTGCATCAAAAGGCATGCCGGTGCTGCGCTCGCGCCAGATGGGCGACATGTACGTTCAGGTCGCGGTCGAGACGCCCCAGAATCTCACCAAGAAGCAGCAGGAATTGCTCGCCGAGTTCGAAAAATTGTCCTCAGGCGCCACGCAGCCGGAATCGGCCGGCTTTTTCTCCAAGGTCAAGGATTTCTTCGGTAATCGGGCGACCTGAGCCGTCTTGACCATACCGCCCGTGGCCTATACGTGTTTATGACCATTTTCTGACACGCCGCGGCGACGCGGTCCCGTCCGGTAGTGACATGCCATTGCAATCGTCCGTGCGTGCGTCGAAGAAGCCTCGTCTTGACGACGAGGTTCGGTTTCTCCGCTCATGGATAGAAAAGCCGCTCCACATGGGCGCAGTGATGCCGTCGGGCAAGCTGCTCGCGCGGACTATGGCGCATTACGTCGACGTCAAATCGGACGCGCCGGTGGTCGAGCTCGGGCCCGGAACCGGGGCCATCACGTCCGCGCTGGTCGAGCGCGGCGTCGATCAGAAGCGCCTCGTCCTCGTCGAATACAATCCCGGCTTCTGCGCGCTGCTGCGTGACCGCTATCCGCAGGCCAAGGTCGTGCAGGGCGATGCCTATCGCCTGCGCGACACGCTCTGGAACGTCCTGAGCATGCCCGCGGCCGCAGTGGTCTCCGGCCTGCCGCTGGTCACCAAACCGATGCTGACGCGGCTGCGGCTGATCCGCGACGCCTTCACGGCGCTCGCCCCCGGTGCGCCCTTCGTGCAGTTCACCTACTCGGTGGCGCCGCCGATCCCGAAATCACTGCCTGGCGTGTCCACAGAGGCCTCGGAGCGGATCTGGATGAACCTTCCGCCCGCCCGCGTCTGGGTGTATCGCAAGGACTAATTCCGCCGGCTTCGTTCCTTCGCGTGGCGGGAGTTGTTTTCGCCGAACGCGTTGAATTGGATGTCCGCACCAAAAATCCTGGTCATTCCCGGCTCGCTTCGCACCGGCTCGCATAATGCGAAGCTGGCGGCGGTCGCCGCCCATGAATTCGCCCAGGCCGGCGTCGACGTCACCCGTATCTCGCTCGCTGATTTTCCGCTGCCGATCTATGACGGCGACCTGCAGGCGAAATCCGGCGTGCCGAAGAACGCCGTCAATCTCAAGCGCATGATCGGCAGCCATGACGGCGTGCTGATTGTCACGCCCGAATACAACGCCTCCGTCCCGCCGCTGCTCAAGAACGCGATCGACTGGGTCAGTCGCGTGCAGGATCCGCACGA
Source organism: Bradyrhizobium guangdongense (assembly GCF_006483445.1). Lineage (GTDB taxonomy): Bacteria > Pseudomonadota > Alphaproteobacteria > Rhizobiales > Xanthobacteraceae > Bradyrhizobium > Bradyrhizobium guangdongense_A. The sequence goes on from NZ_PPPT01000022.1 coordinate 10,043, forward strand.
GACCCGCGGCGAGGTGTTTCGGGGCCGCGCCTTTGCGCTTGCCGCGGCCTCGCAGAACCGGCTCGGCGGCGCCCGCGTTCTCCAGGCGTTGCGACTGATCCTGACCTCCTGCCACGCCAACGTGATCGCGAGCCAGATGCCGCTCGCCTTTGCCGACCAGGCCTATGACGACATGGACCGGCTGAAGAACGAGAGCGACATCGGCGCGCTGAAGGAGCTGGTGCGGCAGTTGATCGATATTTCCCAACGCATGATGTGAGGTGACATGACGCAAGCCGAAATCGCCCCCAAGGATCGCCTGATCGTCGCGCTCGATTTGCCGAGTCCTGCGGCTGCGGAGGCGATGATCGACCGGCTCGGCGACAGCGTCACGTTCTACAAGATCGGCTATCAGCTCGCCTATGCCGGCGGCCTGCCGCTGATCGGCAAGCTCGCGAACCAGGGCAAGAAAGTCTTTGCCGACCTCAAGATGCACGACATCGGCAACACCGTTGCGCGCGGCGTCGAGAGCATCGCCAGGTCGGGCGCGACTTTCGTCACCGTGCACGCCTATCCGCAGACGATGAAGGCCGCGGTTGAAGGACGCGCAGGATCGAGCCTCAAGATTCTCGCGGTCACGGTGCTCACCTCCTACAACGACGACGATCTGCACGCGGCGGGCTACCGCATCGGCGTCTCGGAGCTGGTCGAGGCCCGCGCGCAGCAGGCCCAGGTGCTCGGCGTCGATGGCATCGTCTGCTCGCCCGAGGAAGTCGGAAACATCCGCAAGATCGTCGGCCACCAGATGGAGCTCATCACGCCAGGCATCCGCCCGGCGGGCTCGGCAAGCGGCGACCAGAAGCGCATCATGACGCCCGGCCGCGCCATCGCCGCCGGCGCCGATTATCTCGTCGTAGGACGGCCGATCGTGGAGGCCGCCGATCCGAAGGCGGTCGCAGATGCGATCCAGGCCGAGATCAAGCAAGCGCTGGGTTAAACAGCAGAACAACAGGGAGAACAGTCATGGCTGCAAGAGGCTACTGGATCGGACGCGTCGATGTTCACAATGACGAGGGCTACAAGCCCTACGCGGCGGCCAATCTCGCGATCTTCAAGAAATTCGGCGCCCGCTACGTCGTGCGCGGCGGCAACTTCACCGGCGTCGAAGGCCAGAGCCGCTCGCGCAATGTCGTGATCGAATTCCCGGACTATGCGACCGCGCTCGCCTGCTACAACTCGCCGGAATACCAGGCCAACATCAAGGTTCGCCAGCCCCACTCGATCGCCGACCTCATCGTCATCGAGGGCTATGACGGCCCGCAGCCGTAGGCGTGATGTCATTCCGGAGCATCGGACCCGGAATCTCGAGATT
>NZ_PPPT01000229.1 GCF_006483445.1 Bradyrhizobium guangdongense
CGAGCTCGCCGCGACGATCGCCGAGACCGAGGCGGCGCTGGCAAAGCACCCGGCCGCGTTTCCGAACGTGCTGACGACCTCCTCGCGCTCCGGTGCCGGCATGGCGGAGCTGCGCGCGGCGATCGTGCGGCTACTGGAAGAGCGGGGCGCGTGATGGCGTTTCGGGTGCTGATTGCGCTCGCAGGATTGATGGGCGCCTGCGGCGTCGCGCTGGCGGCGGCCTCGGCGCATGGCGCGGATGCGAGCCGCCTTGCCTCCGCAAGCGCCATGCTGCTGTTTCATGCAACGGCCATCCTGGCCGTGACGGCGCTGATCGAACGCGGGTTTCTGCACGGCGGAATTGGCCTCGTTGCCGCATTCGGCTTCGTAATCGCGGCCGCGCTGTTCGCCGGCGACCTCACCTTGCGGCAATATGCCGGGCACGGGTTGTTTCCTTTTGCCGCACCGACCGGTGGCACGCTCTTGATCGTGAGCTGGCTGGCGGTGAGCGTGGCGGCGGTGGCAGCAAAGCGCTGATCCGTCGCCCGGATGGAGCTACATATCAGTCCCGCTTTGCGTGAACGCCGCCAATCGGATAGAACGCGGCCCGACAGTCCCGCCAGCGAGATCCGCCTCATGACCGACATTTCACCGCTCGATCAGGCCCGCATCCTGTCCGAAGCGCTGCCGCATATGCAGCAGTATGACGAAGAAACCATCGTCATCAAATATGGCGGCCATGCCATGGGCGACGAGGAGACCGCGAAGAATTTTGCGCGCGACATCGTTTTGCTCGAGCAGACGGCGATCAATCCTGTCGTGGTGCATGGCGGCGGGCCGCAGATCGCGACCATGCTGAAGCGGCTCGGTATCCAGTCGGAATTCGCGGCGGGCCTGCGCATCACCGATGCGGCGACCATCGAGATCGTCGAGATGGTGCTCGCCGGCTCCGTCAACAAGCAGATCGTCGGCTACATCAATGAGGCCGGCGGCAAGGCCGTGGGGTTGTCAGGCAAGGACGCCAATATGGTGAAGGCGTCGAAGACGACGCGCACCATCGTCGATCCGGATTCGAACATCGAGAAAGCGATCGATCTCGGCTTCGTCGGCGATCCCGAGAAGGTCGACCTCACGCTGCTCAACCAGTTGATCGGCTATGAGCTGATCCCGGTGCTGGCGCCGCTCGCAACCTCGAAAGAGGGCCAGACGCTGAACGTCAATGCCGACACGTTTGCAGGCGCCGTTGCCGGCGCGCTGAAGGCAAAGCGCCTGTTGCTGCTCACCGACGTGCCGGGTGTCCTCGACAAGTCGAAGAAACTGATCCCGCAGCTCTCGGTCAAGGATGCGCGCAAACTGATCGCCGACGGCACGATTTCCGGCGGCATGATCCCGAAGGTCGAGACCTGCATCTACGCGCTGGAGCAGGGCGTGCAGGGCGTCGTCATCATCGACGGCAAGATGCAGCACGCCGTGCTGCTCGAGCTCTTCACCAACCAGGGCACGGGAACGCTGATCCACAAGTGATGGACGAGCGGCCAAGGAAGATGAGCGTCATGCCCGGGCTTGTCCCGGGCATCCACGACCTTTCTTCTATCGGCCAAGACGTGGATGGCCGGGTCATAGGCGAGCGAAGCGACGCCGTCCTTAGGACGGCTACGCCCGGCCATGACGAGCGGAGAGAGACGCGCCGCAGTCGCTCACCTCTCACGCACTTCTTGATTTCGCTCCCCGCAGCGGCGATCTCGTTCCTGTTCTCCGCCGCCCCTGCGCATGCCGACCTCAAGATCTGCAACCGCATGAGCTACGTCGTCGAGGCCGCGATCGGCATCGACGACAAGGCGGCGACCGCGACGCGCGGCTGGTTCCGGATCGATCCCGCGAGCTGCCGCGTCGTGGTTCAGGGCACGCTCGCCGCCGACCGCATTCTGCTCAACGCCCGCGCGCTCGGCGTCTACGGCTCCTCGCCGATCCCGCAGAGCGGCAGCGATACGCTCTGCGTCGCGCAGGAGAACTTCGTCATCGCGGCCGCGCGGCAATGCCGCAGCGGACAGACCCAGGCGCCGTTCACGCAGGTGACGCCGACGCGGACCGACGACGGCAACCTGGTCGCCTACCTCGCCGAGGACAGTGAGTATGACGACGAGCAGGCGCGCCTTGCCGGCATCCAGCGCCTGCTGGCGATCGCCGGCTACGATGCCGGCGCGATCGACGGCGTCGACGGACCGAAGACGCAGGCCGCACTCTCCGCATTTCTGAAGAGCCGCGGGCTCGCGGCCGACATCACGTCGTCGCCAAATTTCTTCAAAACCATGGTGGACGCGGTGCAGACACCGTCCGCGAGCGGACTCACCTGGTGCAACGACACGCCGCACAAGGTGATGGCGGCGGTCGCGACCGACGACGGCAAGAGCGTCACCAGCCGCGGCTGGTATCGCATCGATCCCGGCAAATGCCTGCACCCTGACGTCGCGGGCTCGCCAAGACAGACCTTCAGCTTTGCGGAAGCAGTCGATGCCGACAACCGCGCGATCAAGCTGAAGGACAAGCCGCTGAACTGGGGCGGCGAGAAGCAGCTCTGCACACGAGAGACGAAATTCGAGACCAACGAGCAGAACGATTGCCCGTCGCGCGGATTCGCAGCGACGGGGTTCGGTGCGGTGGATATGTCGAGCGGCGGCAAGACGCTGCGGTTTGCGATACCGTGATGGCGCCGCATGCCCTACCGTCGTCCTGGCGAAAGCCAGGACCCATTACCACAGGGAGTAGTTGTGGAGCGAGGTAGTGGTTGTCAGTCTTCATCAAACTCCTCCCTGGGATAATGGGTCCTGGATCGGCGCTCCGCTTCGCTGCGCTTGTCCAGGACGACGAAGAGAGTGTGACATGAAATCACCCCGCGCCTTCACCCACATCGACACCTGGGTGTTCGACCTCGACAACACACTCTATCCGCACCACGTCAATTTGTGGCAGCAGGTCGATTTGCGGATCACCGAGTTCGTCTGCAACTGGCTCAACGTCACGCCGGTGGAAGCGCGAAAAATCCAGAAGGATTACTATCAGCGTTTTGGCACCACGATGCGCGGGATGATGACGCTGCATGGCGTGCATGCCGACGACTACCTCGCCTATGTGCACAAGATCGACCATTCGCCGCTGGAGCCGAACCCACAGCTGGGTGCGGCCATCACAAAACTGCCGGGGCGGAAGCTGATCCTGACCAACGGCTCCGTCGACCATGTCGATGCGGTGCTGGCGCGTCTCGGCCTCGGCGACCATTTCGATGCCGTGTTCGACATCATCGCCGCGAATTTCGAGCCAAAACCGGCGTGGCAGACCTATCAGAAATTTCTCGCCGACCATGCGGTCGACCCGGCGCGCTCGGCAATGTTCGAGGACCTCGCCCGCAACCTCGTCGTCCCCCACGACCTCGGCATGACCACAGTGCTGGTCGTGCCCGACGGCACGCAGGAGGTGGTGCGCGAGGACTGGGAACTCGAGGGCCGTGACGCCGCCCATGTCGACCATGTCACGGATGATCTGGCAGGGTTTTTGGCGGGGTTGTCCAAGGCCAAATAGGTGCGCCTGTAGCCCGGATGGAGCGCAGCGCAATCCGGG
>NZ_PPPT01000230.1 GCF_006483445.1 Bradyrhizobium guangdongense
CTCGAGATTCCGGGTTCGGTCCTGCGGACCGCCCCGGAATGACGGAGGAGATGAAATCAAGCCCGTGGCGCGCAGCGGACGTAGACCATGTTGCCGTAGCGGGTGGCGGCGTCCTTGTCGATGAAGCGGGTGATCAGGACGCGGCCGTCGAAGGAGACGATCTCGCGGTCCTGCTCGCCGGGGGTCGGGCCGGCGGGGCCGATATAGTTCTTGCCGCTCGGCGAACCCTTGAGCCGCAGTTCCTGCGGGGTGGCCTGGTCGGCGAGATGCATGATCACGCCGCCGGACGAGCCGGCGCTGATCACATAGGGGTTTTTGCATTGCGCACGCGCGGCGGCCTCGGTACGGGCCCGGTCGGCAGGATTCTGGAACGAGGCAAGGCCCCAGCGGCCGACGATCTCGTCGGAACGGATTGTCGCAGGCATTTCCGGGCCGGCACCCGGCTCGGCGTCCGGCGGCGGCGAGGAGGACGAGAAGGAAGGCAGGCTCATGCCGCCGCTGCAGGCGCCCAGCAACACCGCCAAAGCCGAAACGGCGGCCAGATTGGCAACCGTCCGCGTGCGAGCTGAACTGATCATGGCATTCCCCCGAACTGAACCCGTCTTAAGACAGAGTTGGCCGCACCCTCCCGGCAGCCAAGCGCAAAACCGCTGTCGGAGCAATGACGTCGTATATTACGTCCTGGGCCCCGAATGAGTTTCTCCCACACCATCCTATATCCGCATCACCAATCGCTTAACCACCTTTGCTTGACAGGATCGAAGCCAAGCCATATTTCCGGGCCACTATTAGCACTCCGAAAGGCAGATTGCTAAGCGCGCCGTCCGCTCCCCAGAGGTCGGACGAGGGCGCGGCCCCACCCACTTCCGCTGATTCCGAAGCGAGCCTTCCAAAGGGAAACGTCATGGCTAAATCCAAATTTCGTCCGCTGCATGACCGTGTCGTGGTCAAACGTATCGATGCCGAGGAAAAGACCAAGGGTGGCATCATCATTCCCGACACCGCCAAGGAGAAGCCGTCCCAGGGTGAAGTCGTCGCCGTCGGCCCCGGTGGCCGTGACGAGGCCGGCAAGCTGATCCCGATCGACCTCAAGGTCGGCGACCGCGTTCTGTTCGGCAAATGGTCGGGCACCGAGGTCAAGATCGACAATGACGAGCTCCTGATCATGAAGGAGTCGGACATCATGGGCGTGCTGGCCTAAGGCCGGTCGCCTGAACAGCCGCTGAATGTCATGCCCGGATCGCTGATCCGGGCATCCATCACCAAGTATCAAGGATTTGCAGAACATGGCTGCCAAAGACGTCAAGTTTTCCGGAGACGCGCGCGATCGCATGCTGCGCGGCGTCGATATTCTCGCCAACGCCGTCAAGGTGACGCTCGGCCCGAAGGGCCGCAACGTCGTCATCGAGAAGTCGTTCGGCGCGCCCCGCATCACCAAGGACGGCGTCACGGTCGCCAAGGAGATCGAGCTCGAGGACAAGTTCGAGAACATGGGCGCCCAGATGGTGCGTGAGGTCGCCTCCAAGACCAACGACCTCGCCGGCGACGGCACCACCACCGCGACCGTGCTGGCCCAGGCCATCGTGCGCGAAGGCGCCAAGGCGGTTGCCGCCGGCATGAATCCGATGGACCTCAAGCGCGGCATCGACACCGCGGTTGCCGCCGTCATCAAGGACATCGAGAAGCGCGCCAAGCCCGTCGCCTCCTCCTCCGAGGTCGCCCAGGTCGGCACCATCTCGGCCAACGGCGATTCGGCCATCGGCAAGATGATCGCGCAGGCGATGCAGAAGGTCGGCAACGAAGGCGTCATCACCGTCGAAGAGAACAAGTCGCTCGACACCGAAGTCGACATCGTCGAGGGCATGAAATTCGACCGCGGCTATCTGTCGCCCTACTTCGTGACCAACGCCGAGAAGATGACCGCCGAGCTCGAGGACGCCTACATCCTCCTGCACGAGAAGAAGCTCTCCGGCCTGCAGGCGATGCTGCCGGTGCTGGAAGCCGTGGTGCAGTCCGGCAAGCCGCTGGTCATCATCGCCGAGGACGTCGAGGGCGAGGCTCTCGCCACGCTCGTCGTCAACCGTCTCCGTGGCGGCCTCAAGGTTGCCGCCGTCAAGGCGCCGGGCTTCGGCGACCGCCGCAAGGCCATGCTGGAGGACATCGCGATCCTCACCGGCGGCCAGCTCATCTCCGAAGACCTCGGCATGAAGCTCGAGAACGTCACGGTGAAGATGCTCGGACGTGCGGGCAAGGTGGTGATCGACAAGGAGAACACCACGATCGTCAAGGGCGCCGGCAAGAAGCCGGAGATCGAGGCCCGCGTCGGCCAGATCAAGGCCCAGATCGAGGAGACCACCTCGGACTACGACCGTGAGAAGCTCCAGGAGCGCCTGGCCAAGCTCGCGGGCGGCGTCGCCGTCATCCGCGTCGGCGGTGCGACCGAGATCGAGGTCAAGGAGAAGAAGGACCGCGTCGAGGATGCGCTCAACGCCACCCGCGCCGCGGTGCAGGAAGGCATCGTCCCCGGCGGCGGCGTCGCGCTGCTCCGCGCCAAGAAGGCGGTCGGCCGTATCACCAACGCCAATGCCGACGTCCAGGCCGGCATCAACATCGTGCTCAAGGCGCTGGAAGCTCCGCTTCGCCAGATATCCGAGAACGCGGGCGTGGAAGGCTCGATCGTCGTCGGCAAGATCCTGGAGAACAAGTCCGAGACCTTCGGCTTCGACGCCCAGACCGAGCAGTATGTCGACATGGTCGAGAAGGGCATCATCGACCCCGCCAAGGTGGTGCGCACCGCGCTGCAGGACGCTTCCTCCGTGGCAGGCCTGCTGGTGACCACCGAAGCCATGGTCGCCGAGATGCCGAAGAAGGACGCGCCGGCTGCCATGCCGCCCGGCGGCGGCATGGGCGGCTTCTAACCCCCTCGCCTGTTGAGAGGATACGAAGGCCGCCTCCGGGCGGCCTTCTTTTTGCCGAGAATTGGCGTGCTTTCCGATTCAACGATCGGCGAAAACCCACTACGGTGACGCCCGATTCTGATCTCGTCCGAGGATTTCACCGATGCGCGCGCTTCTGGTCTGCTCGACAGCTCTTTTGGTCGCCGTGTTCGCGGCCTCTCCCGACGTCGCCACCGCCCAGATGAAGCTGTCGCCGAAGGCCACAAACCCCGCCGGACCGGAGACGCGCTATTTCACCTCGATCGACGGGCTGATGGACGGCAATGCCGACGTCATCCTCAAGGAGACGCGGCAGGGCAAGAATGTCACGGCTGCCGTGCTCGACGTCTGTTACCCGATTGCAAAGAATTCCGACCGCAAGGATCGCTTCGTCGCCAACCTCCAGGTCAACGGCCAGACGCTGTCGGGCACGACGCAAAGCCTCGGCGAGAAGTCGCCGGTCACCATCAAGCTGGCGCGCAAGCAGAGCGGCGACACGTTTGAATTCCGCGGCCAGATCTCGATCGGCGGCGTCGTCACCGAGGTGACATCGCCCGACAATTCCGATCTCAGCGAGAAGGAATTTCTGGACAACCAGACCACCGACGACGGCATCACCGCGGCACCGAAGGACTTTACCGAGGTCTCGCCGGAAGCGATTGCGGTCAAGGTCAAGCTCGAGGCCGTGACCGACTTCCTCAAGAGCCTGAAAGGCCAGGACGTCGAGGTGACGCTGGCGAGCCTGTCGGTCGGCTGCGATGCGCTACGCGCCGGCGAGCAGACCATCAACATGTCGGTCGATCCCGAGCGCGCGGCTGCCCTGCTCGCCAAATTCAAGGCGACGCCGGGCGTGACCGCCGTCGGCTGGACCGCAGGCCTGGTTGAGATGGATCGCACCATCCGCCTCGCCGCCGCCGACTGGCGCGAGGGCGACAAGATCGCCAGGGACAAGCTCGCGACCGCCGTCTCCAATGTCCTGAGCAAGACGCTCGCCGCAAAACCGGTGTCGTCGAGCTTCAACGCCGCCACCGGCAAGCTCAAGCTCGTCTTCAAGCGGCCGAACGTGGATTTCCCGGCGCTCGAGCTCACCGACACGATCGAGGTCGCGGGCCTCGTCTCATCGGACAAGCCCGGCGCCTCCGACAAGCTCATGCTGTGGATCGGCAGCCCACAGGTGACGACCGCGGACGAGAGCACGGGCGCCAAGCTCAATCTGTCCGACGAGGCGAGCGTCGACGAAGAAGGCGATCTGCCCGACGACAACGGCTCGATCGAGGCGCTCGCCAAGGAATTGAAGGGCCAGCGCTGGGACGCCGACAAGTCGGCGTGGAAGTGACGTTGCGGGGCAAGCGCCCCGCTCTCCGTCGGATCAATAGCGCGCGACGACGGGACCGCCGAAGCGGTAGTTGACGCGTGCGGTGACCTGATCGACGGTCAGCCTGCTGCTGCTCGCGACCGTCCCGAACGTGCCGCCGAAGCCATCGGGGATCGCGACGTTTATGCCGCGCCTTCCGAAATCCGAATGGCGGTATTCGCCAGCCACGCTCCATTGATTGGCGAAGGCCCATTCGATGCCACCGCCCAGCGTCCAACCCCATCGGGTCTCGGAACCGCTGCCTGCCGACGAAAAGGTGCCTGCTGGTATCGCGATGCCCGGGCCATTCACGACTGTCGCCGAGCTACCGCCAACACCGGCGACCGCGGCGCCACCGGTTGCATAGAACAGGATGCGATCCGCGGTGAAGCCGAGCCGCCCGCGGAACGACGCCATCCAGTTAATGCGACCATAATCAACCGTCAGGGTCTGCGTGACCGGCGCGCCGATGATGAGTGGAGCACCGAAGGTGCGCGACCTCGTTTCGGTGGCGCCATCAAAGCCCGTGCCCACGGCATCGGCCTCTACGCCGAGCACGACCCGCTGGACCTGCCAATTGTATCCGGCCTGGAGGCCGCCGATCACGGCGCTCTTGCTGCCTGGTCCGGCAAGCGTATCGATGGTGCCCGGGAAGAGGGTAATGATCGCGGCGTTCGGCGGCAAAACGATGAAGCCGGGAAGGACAGGTCCGGTATAGGGGTCCGACTGGTTGCCGGTCCAGGCGCCGCCGATATTTCCACCGACGTAGAAGCCGGTCCAACTGAATACCGGCGCCGGTACCGCGATGGGTGCCTTGACGGCCATGTCCGCGGCGTGAGCCACCGACATTCCCGCAAAAAGGCCGCTTGCCGCGACCAGGGCGATTCCCAGTGCCTTCATGCGCGTCCCCTAAATATGTTTGGCGATCATTGCGCCAGAATTCGACAAGAATAGAAGGCAATCGGGCCGTACGCTGTAACTCGCCCGACACATCTGGAAATATTCACAACGACAGGTGGCTACCTGAAGTCACGGAGAAGTCGAGTCGGGCGCATGCGACGCGAAGCTAGTTCCCGTTGACGCGGAAGCGCAGTTGCCTCGCGCCGATGAAGGTGACGATCTCGCCCTGGCGCTTCCAGGTGGCGGCATCCGCAAGGGCTGCGACGAGTTCGTCATCGGCCTGCGCCTTGGCGGGCGGGCAGGAGCGATCCTGCACCTGGGCGGGCACGAAGATCACGGTGTTGCCGGCGACCGAGAACTGGCCCTTGGCGGCCTTGCACCAGAGCTCGAGGATCACCTCGCCATTGTCGCCGATCTCGATGTTCGGGACGCGCTTCGAGCCCGGCTGCGGCAAGGCCTCCAGCGTCAACTCGGTCCCGAAGGGAAAGCCGTCGGCGGCCTGAGCCACGCCTGACGCCAGCACCACCACCGCAGCTGCACCAAAGATCCGCTGAAACGAAATCATGAAATCCCTCGACCGTTCTGAACTGGCGGACCTTTTATAAGACGGCAACCACATTGAGAAGGTTCGCTCCGACGCAATAATCCCCACGGGGGCCAAGCCCCCGCGGGGATGCGATTGCAGCAAAACCGTCCGCTATTTCAGGACCATCGCCGTGAACGGCCAGACATAGGCTTGCAGCGTCACCAGCACGCCGACCAGACAGGCCAGCACGATGGAGTGCCAGAACACGAAGCGCAAAATCGTGCCCTCATGGCCGTACCAGTTGGTCGCGGTGGAGGCGACGACGATCGATTGCGCGTCGATCATCTTGCCCATCACGCCGCCGGACGAGTTCGCCGCGCCCATCAGGATCGGCGACAGGCCG
>NZ_PPPT01000231.1 GCF_006483445.1 Bradyrhizobium guangdongense
CACGATCGGCATGTCGGCGCCGGGATACATCAGGCCCAGCGGCACGAAGGTGCCGTGGTCGAATCCCTGATTGCCGTCTTCGCGGCACTCGATGCCCGCCGCCTGCAACAGCGCCTTCACTTTCGCCGCGACCGCGGGCTCACCGGGGGCCGGATACTTCAGGTGGTAGGTATGCTCGGGGAAACCGTAGTAGTCGTAGACCATCGGCGGATGCGCCGAGGTCGCAACGGTAAACTCATCCGTCTCCCAATGCCCGGTGATGACCAACGCAGCCTTGGGCTTCGCCGGCAGGCGTTGCGGAAGTCCGCTGAATTCCTTCGCGGTTTTTGCGTATTGCACGCGCCTGTCCTCCATGAAGGGCCAGGGGCCGCCGCCATGCGACAGGAAAAAGGTCGGTAGTCTCGTCATCGGCTCGTCTCTCTCGAAGGCCGCAACCATCAGCCAAACGCGTATGGTTAGCAAGTCGTTAACGATTTGCCGCCCAAAATCCGCCGCGGTCAAAGCACGCGGCCAGTATATCGCTATCGGGAATCAAGATGAAAAAGTTTGCGCTGGGGGATGTCGTCAACAGTGACAAGGGCCGCCGCGGTGTCGTCCGCGCCGCCTACAGGTCGCGCGAGGGTCAGCAGTTCTATGCCGTCGAAAAGGACGGCGCGATGGACTTTTTCGAGGAAGCCCGGCTGTCGCTCGCACCGCGCGTCGAGCTCGCCGCCTAAGCGCTAATCCTTCGGACTTCGGCGCTCCAGCCAGTCCAGCCGCTCTACCCAGGGATCGGCGGCCGCGGATATGCGCTCGTTGGTGATCAGCAGCAACTGGTCGCGATCCGCGTTCGCGTTCCAGCGCGGCAGCTCCGCGCCGTTGGGATCGCCGGTCCTGGCGAAATTGATCCAGTAACCGCGCAATGCACGCGCGACGTCGCGATCCCTGCGCGACAGCAGGCCGGCGCCCGGTACACCCTCGACACCGAAGATGAACTGAAGCTCGCGTGCGTGGCCCCCCTCGCGGCTCGCGCGCTCGGCCTCGGGCACATAGCCGAAGCGATAGCGGAACGTCGGCGCACCCCGCGCTGCATGCAGACGGGCAAGCAGCCGCGCGGGTTCGGTGAAGACCCTGTCAGTATAGAGTCGCGCGACGAGCTCGGCCGGCTTGCCCGCGACGTCAGGATAGAGCCGCTGCAACTCGTCGGCGGAGGCGCCGGCCAGACTCCGCTCTTCCTTCGCGTCAGGCTCATTGTCAAAGCCGGTCTCGTCGTCGTTGGAGCCGATGATCAGGGGAATGCGGCTCTCAAGTCCCGCTTTGAAGCCGGCGGCGATATCGCCGGTCACGAGCACGCCGTCCACGACCGGTCCAAAACTGTGCCGGGATTTTGCGAGCAGAAGCTTCTCGGCCCTGAGGAGCAATTTGGGATCAGCGTTGCGCAGATCGCCGCCCTTGCCGTCGCGCGTGACGAGATCGCCAAAGACCTTGCCGGTGCCGAGCGCCGCGTCGACCGGGCGCAGACGCTCGCGACCGGGTAGCGATTGCAGGATCGCTTTCTGGAACAAGTCGCGGGACCGTTCGCAGAGCATCAGCAGCGCGATCGACGTCGCGCCGGCGCCGGAGCCGAACAGCGTGACATTGCCGGCGTCGCCGCCGAACGCCGAGGCGTTGTCGTGAATCCATTGCAGCGCCGCGATCTGATCCATCAGGCCGTAATTGGCCATGACGCTGCCGGATCCTTCCTCGGTGAGCGCGGGATGCACGAGCCAGCCGAATGCGCCGAGGCGATAATTCAGCGTGACCGCGATCAGGCCTGCCTGCGCGAGCTTCGCGCCGTCGAACAGCGGATCGTTGGCCGTGCCGTTGACGAAGTCGCCGCCGTGAATGAACACCAGGATCGGCAACGGCCCGTCGACGCCGAACGGACGGAAGACGTTGAGCGTGAGACAATGCTCGCTCGCCTGCGCGATTCCCGGCTGGAGACAGGCCGGACCGTAGTCATAGGCGGTGCGCATCTCCGAACTTTCCGGCGCGTCCTGTGGCGGACGCCAGCGCAGCGCGCCGACCGGCGCCATCGCATAGGACAGACCCTTAAAGGAGGAGATGTCGCCCTCCACACCTCCGAGCATCTGTCCCTCGCGCGTCAGCGCAAACGGGAATTGCCCGACCTGGGCAACGGCCGGGTTGCCACAAGCGAAGGCGGCGAAAGCCGCAACGAGCGCAAGCAAGGGCCGCATCGGCAGGGTCTCGCGGAAATACCGGCGCAACTTTACGTCCGCGGCATCAGGCGAGGCAAGCCGACCATGGCCTGCCCGGTTTCGGTAAACTCCGCGCGACGACGTTGACAGCGGGCGGTCTTTGCGCCAATTTTTCATCCGGTTGATACGACCTGCCGGTTGCACCCTCCACGGGACGGTGAACGTATCGAAGCCTTGATCGGCCTTCCTTTGCCCGAGCGACCGGGTCAGCAACGCAACCACCTGACGCGCCTGGTTCGCTCACAGCAAAGGACGACACCGATGCGCGATTTTCGCGATGCCAAGGCTATGGCGCAGACCTTGCGCGACTCCCTTCACACCAAGGCGATCAGCATCAGTCATGGCGAGAGCCTGGAGCTGGTGTCAAAAATGTTCGGACTTGCCGACTGGAATACGTTGTCGGCGCTGCTCCACGCCGGCAGGACCGACGTGAAGGCGCCGCCGGCACGCGCGAAGGAAGCACCTCGGTCGGCGGTGACGAGCTATCCGGCCGTTCCGCTGCGTGATCTCGTCCCGTTTCCGACCGCCACCTACCCGCTGTTCGTCGGACGTCCCAAAACCATGCAGGCGCTCGACCAGGCCTTTGGACGTCAGCGCGAGGTCGTGCTCGCCGTGCAGAAGGATTCTGCCGTCGACGAGCCCGGCTTCGAGGACATTCACCCGATCGGCGTCGTCGCCCAGTTGATCGAGCTGGAACCGCTGCCGGACGGTACGCTGAAGGTGCTCACGCAGGTCAACCGGCGCGTGCTCATTCATCGCTTCGTCGGCGAGACCGGCGCCTTCCAGGCCGACGTCAGCGATCTCGGCGAGGGACCGATTCCCGACGCGCCGGAGCTGATCCTGCGCGCGGTCAAGCGGTTCGAGCGTTACGCGGCGGCGCGCGAGATCCAGATTCCCGGGATCTGGCCGCAGCTCGAACAGACCCGCGACCCCGGAGGCGTTGCCGACATCATCGCAACGCGCCTGCGGCTGCCGATAGCCGACAAGCAGGGCTTGCTCGCGACCATCGATCCGGTGGCACGACTGAAACAGGTCGACGCCTTGATGGATTTCGGACGGCCGGTGTCGCCAGCCCTCGAAGCGACAAAGCGCCGTGCACTCGGCTCCGCGACGGAACGGCGGCAGCAATATGCGACGTGCGAACACCTCCTGCTGGCGCTGCTCGACGACGCCGACGCATCAGCCGTCATGCAGGCTTGCAACGCCGATCTCGACGCGATGCGCACGAACCTCAAAACCTATGTCGAACGCGGACTGAACAACGCCACCACGCAGAGCGGCGAAAAGGCCAAACCGACCGCGGCGTTCCAGCGTGTGGAGCAACGTGCCGAAATCCACGCGCACGAATTGGGCCGGCCAGTGGTCACGGGTGCGAACATGCTGTTCGGCATCTTCCTGGAGACGCGCAGTCCCGCGGCACAGTTGCTCGGCGAGCAAGGGATTACGCGCCAACGCGCGGCCGAAATCATTGCGAGCGGCGCGACAAACGGTTGAAGTCAAGCGAGCCCGCGGTCGCCGGGCTCGCAGCTTCACTGGTCCTTGCCGGACGTCAGTTCCGCCAGCGCGTGCCTTGCGACGATGCCGAGCTCGCCGAGCGTGGAATGGCCGGCCTTGGCCGCCTCGATCAGGCGCTCGGCGATGAATCTTCGGCTGTCGTGGTCGCCACCATGCGGCAATTGGCGGCAGGTCTCCTCCAGCACCACGTCCATGTTGGCTTTGGTTCGCTCAGTCACCTTTTGCATGACGTTTCTTGTGTGACGCTTGTTTCTTTTTACGACGTTGAACAGGTCAGCCTCGACCAGGGACCCAGCATACACGGAACATCAGCGCTTGATTACCCCGAAAAAACAACGGGCCGCCCGCATTGTGCGTCGCGGCGCGCATCGATGTCACACTCGCGCGACGTGTGGACACAACTACCGGAGATTGAATTTGTCTTGATGACAAACTGCACCTGCGGCGATAGCCTCCGGCAAAACAGTTCGCACGGAGGAAATGGCATGCCAGAGGCGATGGTCGCAGCACGTGCTTCGGAGACGAGTGGCAAACCTCAGCAAGTCGATGTTGCCGTCGTCGGCGCCGGAT
The DNA here is from genome assembly GCF_006483445.1 of Bradyrhizobium guangdongense. Classification (GTDB taxonomy): domain Bacteria; phylum Pseudomonadota; class Alphaproteobacteria; order Rhizobiales; family Xanthobacteraceae; genus Bradyrhizobium; species Bradyrhizobium guangdongense_A. The sequence continues at coordinate 4,323 of NZ_PPPT01000231.1, forward strand.
TTGCCGGACTTTATCTGCTGCATCGTTTGCGCAAGGCCGGCCTCAGCGCGATTGCGCTGGAAGAAGCCGACGACGTCGGCGGCACCTGGTACTGGAACCGCTATCCCGGCGCACGTTGCGACATCCAGACCATCGACTACAGCTACACGTTCGATCCAGAGCTCGACAAGGCGTGGACGTGGTCGGAGAAGTACGCGACCCAGCCTGAGATCCTGCGCTATCTCGGCTTCGTCGCCGATCGCTACGATCTCCGGCGCGACATCCGCTTCAAGACCAGGGTCAAGGAAGCGACATGGGACGACGCCGCCGAGCGTTGGCTGATCAAGACCAGCAACGGTCCGGCCTTCTCCTGCCGCCACTACATCATGGCGACCGGTTGCCTCTCCTCGCCGAAGCCGCCGGAGATCGACGGCGTCAAGGATTTCAGGGGCGAGATCTACTTCACCGGGCGCTGGCCGCATGACGGCGTCAATCTCGCGGGCAAGCGCGTCGCCGTGATCGGTACCGGCTCCTCCGGCATCCAGTCGATCCCGCTGATCGCCGAGCAGGCGGCGCACCTCACCGTGTTCCAGCGCACGCCGAATTTCGCGCTGCCGGCCCATAACGGCCCGTCGCCGTCCGATCGCATGGACCTGTTCAGGAGTGATCGCGCGGCCTATCGCGAGCAGGCGCGCCAGTCGATGACCGGCGTGCCCTATCCGCAGCAGACCGTGGTGAGCTGGCAGCTCAGCGATGCCGAGCGTCGTGAACGGTTCGAACGCGCCTGGGCAGCCGGCGATCTCGTTCACATCCTGACGCAGCTTTGGGCCGACCAGGGGGTCGACGTCGACGGCAACAGGATCGTGCAGGATCTGATCCGGGAAAAGATCCGCGCCGCGGTCAGGGATCCCGAGACGGCGGCGGCGCTCATGCCGGACGATCATCCGTTCGGCGCCAAGCGTCCCTGCCTCGACACCAACTACTACGCGACCTACAACCGGCCCAACGTCACGCTGGTGAATCTGCGGCAGGAGCCGATCAAGGCGATCACGGCCACCGGCATCACCACCGGCAAGCGCAATATCGACGTCGACGTGATCGTGTTCGCGACCGGCTTCGACGCCATGACCGGCGCCATCAAGGCGGTGCATCCGATCACCGGCCGCGGCGGCAAGTCGCTGTCGGATGTGTGGGCGCATGGGCCGCAGAGCTATCTCGGCCTCACGGTCGCAGGCTTCCCCAACTTCTTCATGATCACGGGGCCGGGCAGCCCGTCGGTGCTGTCGAACATGGCGGTGTCGATCGAGCAGCATGTCGACTGGGTCGTCGACCGGCTCGCTGGCTTGCGCGACAAGGGCTTCACCACGATGGAACCCACCGACAAGGCGCAGGCCGGCTGGGAGCAGCACATGGCCGATTGCGCGATGATGACCCTGCACCGGCTCGCCAACACCTGGTACACGGGCGCCAACGTGCCCGGCAAGGCACAGGGCGTGATGCCCTATTGCGGCGGCGTCGGTCCCTATCGCAGCATTTGCGACGAGGTCGTCGGCCGCGGCATGCTCGGCTTCAGGCTCACCGGCCCGAACGGCACGGCGCAGTGCAATGACGGCGAAGTCGTTCGCCTGCAACCGGACGTGCGGCTGGTGCTGGGCCTGCTCGCGACGCTCAACCTGCCGCCGATCGAGTCGATGGGCGCGCAAGGTGCATGCGCCTTCGTCAACGAGTTCAACAAGGGCCGTCCCGCCGGACGGCCGATCGGCGAAATCATCGATGGTACGCTACCGGGCAACGACGGTCCGCTGCCCTATCGGGTCTACAAGCCGGCAACACCCGGGCCGCATCCGGTCGTGGTCTATTTCCATGGCGGCGGCTGGGTGCTCGGCGACGAGGCGTCCGACGAGCCGTTCTGCCGCGACATGGTGCGACGAACCGGCATGATGTTCGTCAGCGTCGGCTATCGCCACGCGCCGGAGCATCGCTTCCCGACCGCGGCGGAGGACAGCTATGCCGCGCTACGCTGGATCGCGGAGCACGCGACCGAGCTCGGCGGCAAGCAGGGCGCCGTACTGGTTGCAGGCTGGAGCGCCGGCGGCAACATCGCGGCCGTGACCTGCCAGCTCGCGCGCGACCGCGGCGGACCACAGATTGCAGGCCAGCTCCTGGTCTGTCCGGTCACCGACTGCTCGTTCGACCGCCCGTCCTACAACGAGAACGCGACGGGCTACTTCCTGACGCGCTCGCTGATGTTCTGGTTCTGGGACCTGTACTGCGCGCCGAGCCAGCGCACGGATCCACGGGCGTCGCCGATCCGCGGCCAGCTCAAGGGGTTGCCGCCGGCCTTTGTGGTGACCTGCGAGTTCGACCCGCTGCGCGACGAAGGCATCGCCTATGGCGAGGCCATGGCTGCAGCCGGCGTTCCGGTCGAACAGCTCAAGGCGCGCGGCCACTTCCACTCGTCCTTCGCCATGGTGGACGTGGTTGTCACCGGTGTGCCCGGCCGCATCCAGATGGCCGAAGCGCTGCGCCGGTTCGCCGGCCTTCCGCCGCTGGTGCGGCAGGGGGACGAGAGCAGCAAGGGCCAGAGCGTGGCGGGCAAGATCGCGGCCGCGGCGAGCTAGAGCCGAACAGATCTGACGCGAGATGCGGGCCCGGAGATAATCTCCGGGCCCGCAACGCGTCCGCCTCCAAGAAATTCGTCAGCGCCGGAACAAACGCCGCGCGGCTGCATTATCGGATCGTGGCATTGAGATGCAGCGATAGGTGTAGCCCCCGGCACGTGTAAACGCGTGCGGGGGCTCTTTTTGCGTGGGGCGAGTAAGTAAAATCCAATGACGGCCGCGGCCTCAAAAGTGAACTTCGATGCGCGTGCCACCCTGTACAAATGGCCCTCGCTCGGAAACCGGCGCCGGGAGGACCGCAGCGCTTACATGGTGCTCGAGGCCACGCTCGATCAGTGCATCACCGCGCTGATGGAGAAGCCCGATCCGACCCGGCATCTCTACGAGATCCACACCGCGCCACAACCGCCGCTGGTGACCGAAATCCTCTCGCCCGAGCACGTCATCGAGCTGTCGCGCTTGCGCGAGTTTCTCTGAGCACGCCTCGAACGACCGCTTGCGACTTTCGGCTATCGCCACGCGCAGGAACCATCTTCCGGTTTTTCCCGTTGTCAGGGATCGGAGCTGAGGCGAGGGCTTGAGATGCTTGAGGCCAGTCTGTCATCCCCAGACGTACCCTACGGCGCGGACCAGACCATCTTCGTGGTGGTGGACCGTGTCAGCGGACCCAAGGATATCAAGGATATCCGCATCGAGCGCCCCGACGTCGAGACTATCATCCGCGAGCTGTTTGCCGGATGCTTCAGCGATCCCGTTGCGGTGTTCGCCTTCAACACGCTCGAGCACTGGGTCAAGGACATCTCGACCGAGGTAGCCGGCGAAATCCGGTCCCGCTGCGACATCGATGGTACCGAGCTGCCGGATCACCTCTCGGACTTCGTCGGCGATCATGGCGGCCGCACCGGCGTGACCTCGCCGCATGCGGGATCGCGTCACCATGTGACCATACGCTAAGCGAGAACAGCCAAAGTTTTCAGGATCCAATAAAAAAGCGCGGCGATCCGCGGCGCTTCTTCTTCGTTCGATACCCTTAGTGGTGCCAGAACAAGGCCAGCAAGATCACGATCGGCAGGGGAACGCCGAGCAGCCACAACAAAGCGCCTCTTCCAAAACCCATGGTCCTCTCCTCCAGAATAATCTTCGACATGACGCTGGAGGACAGCGGAAGTTCCGCGCGCGCAGGCACGCTGGAACGCGCTTGTTGCATGGCTCGGGGTGGAACGATCAGGCGGTGCGGCGCTTTCCCGCAATCGCCTCGATTTCGCGGCGACGCTCGCCCGCGAAGGTCAGGAGCTTTTCGACTGTTGGCGTGTCCGTGATCCGTTTCGCCAGCCGCTCGGCGCGCGCGGCCTGGTCCTCAAGATACTGGATCGTATTCACGCCCCCTCCCCAACCTCGATGTGTTCGACCCGCATGGTGAGGCAGGGTCGACTAACAGCCGGTTAAGCGCGGGAGCCGTTATTGCACGACGTCGAGCCGGACATTGGCGACGCCCTGGTTGACCATGCCGAGTGCCTCGGCGGCCGAATAGGAGACATCGACGATCCGTCCGCGCACGTAGGGCCCGCGATCGTTGACGCGGACCGTGACGGCACGGCCGGTGGAGACGTTGGTGACGCGCACCTTCGTGCCGAACGGCAGGGTGGGATGCGCGGCGGTCAACTCGTTCTTGTCGAACTTCTCGCCGCTCGCGGTTTGCGTGTCGTACGAATAGAAGCTGGCGACGCCATGCGAGGCTTCCTTCGCCTCTCCTGCGCTCGGAGCTGGCGAGGGGCGCCTGACAACCGACCGCACCGGCGCCGTTGCCACGTGCGTCTCGTGCCGGCGCTCGACGGCTGCCTGCCTGCTGGTGCCGAGGTCGGCCCTTTGCCGGGACACGGGCGATTGCGCGCAGGCGGCAAGCGACGCCGCACCGATGACGATGAGCAGAAGCCGGGAAAACCGTTCGACGCGAGACATGGTGTACGCCCCCATTCGATCGGCCTAGTCCGACGGGGAATGAGGGCAGAACCTTGTCGGAAAAAAAGCCGGCTCGCGGCCGGCACGATTTCGCTATCCGTGTTGCGATTCAACCACAGCTCAATTGTCCGGATTCGGGACACATTTGGCCGGTCAGCCCGTCGATTCCCGCCAAAAGGCAGCGTGCGCCTCACGCTGGACTTCGTGCACCGCGGTCTCGGCGAGGAGGCGCGCGAGCTCGCGCCAGTAGAGCACCCGCCAGTGCTGGCGCAGGCTCAGCAGGAATTCAAGATCGCGTTGGCTCGGGATGTACATGACGCACCCGTTCTATTGCCTTTTGTTTCAACCCGTCATCCGACGAGGCCGGTCATCGGTTTGACGTCCGCACTGTCGGGGAAGATGGCGCTTGCGAGCACGCTATCCTCAAGGCGCAGATGATCCTTCAAGATCCCCTTCAACACCGCGCGCAGGTCGATGGTCGGCTTGAGGTCGCGATTTTCGAAGAGCTGCGCGGGCTTCAGGCCGGGCCAGTCGGCGACGACGCGGCCTCCCCTCAGCGCGCCGCCGGCGAGGAAGGCGACCGTGCCGGTGCCGTGATCCGTGCCGTTGGTGCCGTTGATCCGCGCGGTGCGTCCGAACTCGGTGACGACGGCGACCACCGTCTCGTTCCACGCTTGCCCCATGTTGGTCTCGACCGCCGCGAACGCGCCGTCGAGCGCGCCGAGAAGGTTGGCGAGCTGCCCTGTGATCGCGCCTTCGGCGATGTGCGTGTCCCATCCGACAAAGCCCATCGCGCCGACGCGCGGGCCGTCGGGCCGGGCGAGGTAGCGCGCGGCCGTGGCGGCAGCCTCGGCGAAATAAGCGCGCACCCGCGCAATGCCCGGCGGCGCGAAGGTCGGATCCTCCGACATCGGATCGCTCATGCCGGGGGTGCCGCCAAGCGCGGCGAGCCGCATCCGCGCCTGCAGCACGACGGCGAGCTTTGGATCGGTGTGCTGATAGAGATCGAGCAGCCGGCTCTGCGTGTCGGCGCTCGCCGACAGCAGCCTTTGCGGCACCCACGACATCACGGGCGCAGCACCGCGCACGACGAGCGGCGTCACGGCGCCGACGCCGAGCACGCGGCTGCCGGCCGGGTCGACGCGTCCGCCCGATTCCATCGCGAGCAGCGCGCGATTGAGCCAGCCGGTCGCGACCGCGCCGGGTTTCGAGATGCCGCTTTCGAGCACGTCCTGGCCGTCGAAATGCGAGCGCTCGCGATAGGGCGTCGCCGTGCCGTGGACGACGAGCGCCTGCTGCTTCTTGTAGAGCCGGTAGAGGTTCGGCATCGCGGGATTGAGCGCGAAGAAAGAGTCGAGCGCCAGCGCCGGCGTCTTGCCGTCGAGCAGCAGCGCGTTCTCGCCGCGCAGGCCGATCCAATCAGGGTCGCCGACCGGCGCGACCGCACCGAGCCCGTCGAGCCCACCGCGCAGGATGATGACCAGCAGGCGCGGATCGCGCCCTTCCGCACGCGCAATTTTCGGCATCTGCGTCCAGGCGAACAGCGCGCCCGATCCGATCAGCATCTCGCGTCGCGTAGGCAGGTGGTCGGCAACGCTCATGCTCACCTCCTCAGGAAATCCGCCGACATGAACAGCAGCGCCAGCGCCTGCTGCCTGGTCTCGGCCCGATCGACCGCCTGCCGCGCCTCGGGAGAGACGCTCGATCCCATCACGTTCTCGATGATGTCGTGCGGATCGGCGGTCGCCGCCGCGCGCTCGGCAAAATTGTTGGCGATGTCGAGCCGCCGTCCGATGCCGTCGATCCAGCTCGCCTCGTCATCCGGATAGCCCTTCGGTGACGGCGGACGCCACAGCGGCTCGCCGAGCAGCTCCTGCCCCGAGGTGAAGCGCGCCGGATCCACCTGTGTGAATCCGGTCGAACGCACCATGGCGACGCCCCACTCGCTCGGACGCTTGAGCTTGGTCGGGGGCTGGCTCCAGGCGTCGTCCGACGACACCATCGTCTTGGCGACCTCCTTGAGATTGCCCTCGGTGTCGCGGAAGGTTTTTGCCATCAACGCCACCAAGGCCGGTGGCGGCGTGTCCGCAATGAAATGGCAGACGAGCTTTTTCGCGACATGGGTCGCCGTCGCCGGATGCGCGGCGAGATCGCGCAGCACGGCGCGCCCCTGCTCCACGTCCTCCTGCTCATAGCGCTTGCCGAGCACGGTCTGCGCGCCGGGCTCGTGCAGGCGCGGGTTGAAGGTGAACTCGCCGCCATGCTCCGGATTGTCGCCGGGCGGCACCAGCGTCCAGCCGGTCAGCACGTTGGAGAAGCTGATCACGTCATCCTGGGTGTAGCCGGTGCGCACACCGAGCGTGTGCAGCTCCAGCGTCTCGCGCGCGAGGTTTTCGTTGAGGCCGAGGTTGCGGTTGATGCCGGCGGTCGAGTTCGCGCCCATCGAGGCGAGATTGTCGAGATAGAACAGCATCGCCGGATGCGTCTCGACGGCCAGCAGCAGATCGACGAAACGGCCGAGCGTATTCGGGCGAATGCTCTCGCGCTCATAGGCACCGGACATGCTCTGGATACGGTTTGCCGAGATACAGAAATGGTTGGACCAGAACCACACCAGGCGCTCGGCAAAGCCGATCTCGGCGTTGAGCGCGGCTTCGATCCGCACCTTCGCCTCCTGGAGATAGATCGGCCGGCCGGGATCCGGAACGGCATCGGCGGCCTTCTTCGCCGCCATCTCGCCGGCGTCCTGGCCTTGCTTGCCGGCTTGCGGTTCGCTTTGGCCTTCGACCATCGCAGTCCCGGCGGCCGCGACCTGCTGCTTTTTGGCCTGCTGCTGCGCCTGCTTGGCCTTGGCCGTCCGCCGCGCGTTGGCGTCGGCGACGGTGCGATATGCCTTCGCGCTCGACGGCAGACCCTCGGCCGCGGCCAGCGCCAGCGGGCGGTCGAGCTCGGCGATCAAGGCGCCGCGCGGATCGGACGCGATGGCCGCAATCGATCCCGGCCGCGGCCCCATCCCGAACCGATGCAGTGCCAGAACCGCGTCACCCCTTGCAGAACTGCTCATGGCCGAGCCCCGTCTCGTTGGGCATTACGTCCTGTAGTGCTACGGACTGTAACATTCAAGACAAAGCGGTGCAAGCGGCGATTGAACGGCCGGCCGATCACGCGCCCGGAACTCCAATCAGCTGCTAGTAGCTCGGCCCCAGCGCGATCTTCGTGATGGTGCCGTTCTTGACCCCGATGCGCCACTCGGCCGAGCCGTTGGCGAATTGCGCGATGTAGATGTCGCTGTCGAGCGCGGTGACGCCGCGGAACGACATCGCGCGCAACGCGCCGAGTCTCGCCAGGATCGCCTGGTCGAACGGGAGCTGCTGGCGCGTCTGCTCGGCCACTTCGCTCGTCATACGGGCGTAGTCGGGCCGGCCCTTGCCGACGGCTTCGATGTACTGGCGCAGCGTCTCCTCGCCGTCGGCGATCGGCGCGGTGCGGCGATCCACGAGCTTCGGCTTGCCCTGCAGATGTGCGAGGTCGACATTGTGGAAGCGCGTGTGCCGGCCAGCCAGCACGATCTCCAGGCATTTGCCCGAACGGTCAGCGACCGTCCACGGACTGTTGACTGTGGTCAGGAATGTGGCCGACATGTTGTGGCTGACGATGCTGCGCACCGGGCGACGGCCACTGGCGTCAAGGCCGGTGACCTGGATGTCGTTGCCGGTGTCGTTGTAGAGCATGATCCGGATCGGCGACGTGCCGGCACGCCCGCTCAAGTTTGGAGCTTCCGAGCAGGCGGCAACACCGCCCGGCTCGTCATTGCCATCGGGCCGGAACAGGACGTCGCCAACCTTGCCGTCGGATTCCAGCACGATGCGAAACTCGGCTGTGCCGTTGGCGAACTTTGCGCCATAGATGTCGTAGCCGCCGGGCCCGACGCCACGGAAGAAGATCGATTCGAGTGCCCCGAGCGCCACGAAGGTCGCATGCAATTCGCTCACCTGACGACGGATCTTGGCCGCCAGCGTCGCGCTCATGCGCTCGTAGTTCGGCGTCCCCTGCCGCAAATCCTCGATCCCGCGCAGGATCATGTCCTTGCCGCCGGCTGCCGGCACCTGCTCGCGGAATCGATCCGGCACCTGGGCGATCCGCCGCGTGAAGTCGCCTTCGATCGTCGCGGCGATGGCCGCATCGATCCGTGGCGCAAGCCGCGCGCCGGAGGTGGCGCTCTGCAGCAGCACGCGCTGAACCTTGTTCTGGTCGTCACGCAGGAACACGAAGGCGTCATTCGCTTCGGTCGAGAACGCATCGATGCCATCGGCCGAGATCTCGAAGGCCGGCCGGCCCGTCTCCTGCGCGCGCAGCCGGTCGCCGTCGCGGCTGACGGTCAGCACGCGGAACGGCGTGACCTGGTACCAGCCGGCATATTGATCGTACGGCACAGTGCCGGCCGCCGAGCGCGGCATCTCCGCGACACGGACCGCATGGATGTCGCGACCGTTCTGGCGCAGCAGCAGATCGGACGAGCGCCGCTCCGCATCGACGGAGAAGGTGATCTCGCCCGCCACGGCCGCGTAGGAGGCCGTGCCGTCGGTGATCGTCAGAGGCAATTTGCGCTGGCCGGTCAGTTGTCCGAACAAATCGTCGCCATCGCGGAAGATCGCGAACACCGCATTCTGGCCGAGCGCGTAGAAATTGACGAAGGCACGGCCATGCGGCACGCGTGTCGCCTCCGGAACGGCTTCGATCGGCGGGCTGCCGTCCGGCGTGCGATAGGCGATCATGCCGGTCGAGACGATCACGGCCGGCACGATCATCGCCGCGATCCAGAGACGTTTGCGCCAGGTGACCGCCACCGGCATCGCCGCTGCGGCAATGATGCGCTCGACGCGCGTCCGGACGGTCGAGACCCGCGCCATCGCGAGCTCCATCGGCCGCGGCCTGACGCTGGTCGCGACATCGAGCAGGATTTCGGCATAGGACAGCCTGTCGTCGATCACCTCGATCGCCTGCGCGTCGCTGATGATCTCGGCAAGTTCAGCCAGCCGGGCGTGCTGCCACCACGCGAACGGGCTGAACCAGAACACGACGCGGTTCAGCGACGCCAGCAGCAGGACGTAGAAATCGCGATTGGCGACATGCGCGCTCTCATGGGCGAGCACGGCCAGCCGCTTCTGCGCATTCCAGCGCAGGAATTGCGGCGGCAGCAGAATGGTCGATCCGAACGTGACGGGGCCGCCGATATCGCGGCTCAGGCGCACGTCTGCGCCTTCAATGCGGAGCTCCTTCATCGGCTTGGCAGCACGCGCCAGCTGCCAGGTCAGGCTGAGACCGAGCGCCAGCCGCAACAACAACAGCGACGCGACGCCGGCATAGACGATGGTTGCGAGCAGCGCCCAGTTGACCGACACGGCGCTTTGCGCCGGCGGTGCGGCAACCGCACCTGGATTCACCGGCGGCGGCGACAGCTCCTGTATCGACGGCTCGATCGGCCAGAGATTATCCGGGACCGGCACCGGCATGGGCAGCCGGGTAATCGTGACCGTGGGCCAGTGCATCACGAACGGCATCGCCAGCGATGCCAGCAGCACGACGACCCACGCGGTCATGTGCACGTGCGGATTGCGCACGCGAAAGAGATACAAGCCAAACCAGACGACGCCTCCTAGCACCAAGGAGCGGAGCGCCGCCTCTGCCAGAGTTGCGATCATTCTTTCTTCACTCCCCTCGCCTTCTTCGCCTTGGCCACCTGGTCGGCCAGACTCCGCAATTGTTGCTGGTCAAGCATCGCGTTGTCGACCATGCCGACCAGCACCTCTTCGACCGAGCCGTTGCAGAACCAGTCGACGATGCGCTGCACGGCCTTGGCCGCGACGCGCGCCCGCGGCTCGGCCGCATGGTAGACGTAAGTGCGGCCGTCCACGGTGTGGTGCGTGTAGCCCTTTTCTTCCAGCCGCCGCAGCACGGTGCGAACCGTCGATTCCTTGAGCCGGCGCGATAGCCGCTCCCGCACCGTCTCGGCTGTGACCGGACCGTGAGCCCAAACCAATTGCATGACCTCTCGCTCGAGGTCGCCCAGTTCGGGCAAACGATCGTCCATGATGATGACCTTGCGGCTGTTTCTTGTAATGCTACGTATCGTAGCACATACGCCCGGCCGAGCAACGGCGATTCTACCTGGGATGGCAGGACCGCGCTGCTAACCTGTCCGTGACCGCCGGCGATTGCGGCCGTCAGTAATGCGGCTCGTACATCTGCGCCTGGACCTGGCTCATGACGTCATTGGGCGCCGGCCCCTCGGCGAGCCCACGCTGGTAGGCGACCTGGGCGACGGCCGCTGCGATCCGGGCCGAGACCTCGCGGATGCGTGGCAGCGCCGGGTAGAGGCTGCCCTGGCTGAGGTCGTCCTTGCCGACGCAATCGGCCAGCGAGTGCGCCGCCGCCATGAACATCTCGTCGGTCACGAGCCGCGAGCCGCTGGCAATCACGCCAAGGCCGACGCCGGGGAAGATGTAGGAATTGTTGCCCTGGCGCGGCACGAAGGTTTTGCCGTTGAGCTTCACCGGGTCATACGGGCTGCCGCAGGCAAACAGCGCGCGGCCCTCGGTGTAGCGGTAGGCGTCCTCGGCCGAACACTCCGCCTTCGATGTCGGGTTGGACAGCGCGAACACGATCGGCTGCGCGTTGAGCGCGGCCATCGCCTTCAGCACCTCGGGCGTGAAGGCACCGCCCACGGCGGCGACGCCGATGATCGCGGTCGGCTTCAAGGTCTTGATTGCCGTCAGGAAGTCGACAATCGGCGCCTGGTCGTCGTGGGCGTAACGCAGCTTGTGGCCTGACAGGCCGGCGCGATCCTTCACGACGAGGCCACGGGAATCCACCAGCCAGTTTCGCCGCAGCGCCTCGGCCTCCGAGGCGCCCTCCGCCATCATGGCTGAGACCACGAGGTCGGCGATGCCGGTCGCGGCCTCGCCTGCGCCGAGGAACAGAATCTTCTGATCCCTCAGCTTGCCGCCGCTGACGCGCAGCGCCGAGAACAGGCCGGCGAGCGCCACCGCCGCCGTGCCCTGGATGTCGTCGTTGAAGACGCAGGCGTCGTCCCGGTACTTGTGCAGCAGCTTGAACGCCGAGTGATTGGCAAAATCCTCGAACTGGATCAGCACGCCCGGAAACGTCTTGCGCGCCGCCGTCATGAACTCGTCGACGAAGGAGTCGTAAGCCTCGCCCGTCAGCCGGCGCTCGCGCAGGCCGAGATAATAAGGATCGGCCAGCAGCTCCTCGTTGTTGGTGCCGACATCCAGCAGGATCGGCAGGCACTGTTCGGGATGCACGCCGGCGCAGGCCGAATACAGCGAGAGCTTGCCGACCGGGATGCCCATGCCATTGGCGCCGAGATCGCCGAGCCCGAGAATGCGTTCGCCATCGGTCACGACGATCAGCTTTGCCTCATAGGGCCAGTTCATCAGGATATCCGCGATCTGGCCGCGGTCGCGCGAGGAGATGAACATGCCACGCGGGCGCTGGAAGATCAGGCCGTATTTCTGGCAGGCGAGCCCGACGGTCGGCGTGTAGATCAGCGGCTGGATCTCGTCAATGTTGTCGCAGACGATGCGGAAGAACAGCGCCTCGTTGCGATCGTGCAGCGCGTTCAATGCCACGTATTTTTCGAGGTCGGTCGGCAGCATGCGCAAATTGGTCAGCACCCGATCCGCCTGCGTCTGCATGGTCAGCACGCAGGGCGGCAACAGGCCGCGCAATCCGAGCGCGGCGCGCTCCTGTTCGGTGAAGGCGGTGCCCTTGTTCAGCAGGGGATCGCGCAGCAGCGACATGCCGTGCTGCGGTTTGGACGGTGATGAGTGGGCATCGACCCGATCAGGTCTATTCACGAATTCCCCCGAGAGGTTTCTTATTTGATTTGACGACGAACATTGTCCGCCAGCCAATGATGGAGATCAAGGACGTTGGATTTCGCACCGCAGCGACGCGCATGATGAAGGATGATGCAAAGTGGCCTCAAGCGCGCCGCGAAGCTCAGGTCTTGAGCATTATTCTGCCTTGATGTCGGCAGCCTTCACGATCGGCCACCATTTTTCAGTCTCGGCCTTCTGGTGGGCCGCAAGTGCAGCCGGCGACTGCTGCTCCTTCGCCGAGATCTCCTGGCCGAGCTCGGCAAAGCGCTGGCGGACACCGGGATCGGCGAGTGCGACCATGACCGCCGCATTCAAACGGTCGACGATGTCCTTCGGTGTATTCTTGGGTGCCCAGATGCCGTGCCAATAGGAGATGTAGAGGCCGGGCACGCCGGCTTCATCGACGGTCGGAATGTCGGGTGCGGATGCAAGCCGCGTCGGCGACGTCACCGCAAACGCCTTGATCGCACCGCTCTTGACATGCGGTATCGAATTCGTCGCCTGATCGAAGATCAGATCAATCTGGCCTGCGACGAGATCGATCATGGCCGGGCCCGCACCGCGATAGGGCACGAGCTGGAATTCGGTGCCGGTCTTGTTCTTGAAGAACACGGCGGCGACATGCGCGCCTGAGCCGGCGCCCGCAGTGCCTGCGGTTGCCTTGTTGGGATTATCCTTCAGCCACGCGACGAGGTCCTTGAGGCTGTCGGCCTTGAGCGACTTCTTGCCGACGATGAGCTGCGGCCCGCTCGCGATCAATGCGATCGGCTCGAAATCGGCGATCACGTCGTAGGGCAATTTGTAGATCGCGCCGTTGAGCACATGCGTGCCCCAATGGCCGATCGTGATCGTGGTGCCGTCAGGCGTCGCGCGCGCAACACGCGCACCGGCAATGCTGCCGGAGGCGCCGGCCACGTTTTCGACCACGACCGTGCCATGGAGGTCCGCGGCGATCCGCTCGGACAGGATGCGTGCCAGCGTGTCGGTTGGGCCGCCCGCAGCAAAGGGCACCACGAGGGTGATCGGCCGCGACGGAAATTGCTGCCCCCGCGCAGGGAGCATCACCAGTGACAGCACAGCCGTCAGAACGAGCAGGCAGCCGCGCAAGGCGGCCGGCGTCGAGCCCATCATCCCCTCCCCCAATTCTCCGCCGGCCGTCGATACCGGCCGTTACCGCCAGTGAATGCCGATTGCCGGAGTGGAGTCAAACGCGCGCCATTCCGGAGGCGCGGCAATGCCCTGCCCCGGAATGGCGGCCAGGAGGAGGATGCGAGAGATCAATGCATCGGAAAAATCATTTCCGGCGACGCAACGGAGATCGCCGGCGCAATGCGATCAGATCAAAATACAGCGCCGGGAAGGTAAGGGGCTCTGCCTCACTGATGCAGCCCGCTTAACCTTTGCCCGGCGTGCCGTTCGCGGTTTCTGCCGCTATGCGATAGTCCGAACGAGCTCCATCGCACTTAACGCGGCTGGATCTGCGGAGGTGGTGTCATAGACCTCCCCTTGCTCATGTGGTTGGACGTTACGCGTCGCCATTGGCGACCACCGACATGCTCCTCCCGTGACATAAAACTGTCAAGCTGGAACGCTGCGGCAGTCACATGATTTGAAGATGGGTTCCTGAAGCTTCGTCCGCACCATAGCCACTACCTGAGGATGCTGCGCGCGCATGCGATCGCTTTGACACGACCGCGACGTCAGCGCTACCTTGCCGGCTCTTTGTTTGATCAATTTGGTAAGGCGCGAATGAATCGGCGCGATTTCGTGGGCCTCTTCGCTGGCGCGGCGGCGGCCTATCCTCTCTCCACGCGCGCGCAATCCAGAATCTTCCGCGTTGCCATGCTCACACTCGATGCGAGTGAGAATGCCGAGCGGTTCAGGGGACTGCTCGGAGAGCTCGGCTATACCGACGGAAAGAATCTCGCCTTCGTCTATCGCTCCGCCGATGACAATCCCGCGCGCCTCGCCGCCTTCGCCGACGAGTTCGTGCGCGACAGGCCGGACGTGCTGGTCGCCGGGTGGGGCACGCTCGCGCCAAAAGCCTTGAAGAGTGCGACAAGCAGCATTCCCATCGTCTTCGTGACCGTCGGCGATCCGATCGGCGCGGGCCTCGTACAGAGCCTGGCGCATCCCGGCGGCAATGTGACCGGACTGAGCGGCCAATCCACCGAGTTCAAGAGCAAGCAATTGGAGCTGCTCTTGACCTGCGTTCCCAACCAGCAGGTGGTCGGCGTGCTCCTCAATCCGGACACCCCCTACACCGCGCTTGCGCTGAAGCAATTGACGGCCGCGGCGGAGAAGATGGGCGTCCGGCTCGAGCTCCTGCAAGTGAGACAGGCAGCCGACTTCACGGCGGAGAGCATGGACCGGCTCGTCCTGCGCGGCGCGACCAGCCTGCTGATCGTCGAGGATCCGCTGGCCAACACCATCCGTGACGAGGTCGTCGCGCAAGCGCGGCGTTTGCACCTTGCGACGATCACGGGAATGGCCACCTACGCGCAGGCGGGAGCCTTGATGGTTTATGGCACCGACCTCAGCGAAAACTATCGCCGCGCTGCAGGATATGTCGACAAGATCCTGAAGGGCGCGAGCCCGGGTGACCTCCCGGTCGAGCAACCGACGAAATTCCGGCTCATTCTCAATCTCAAGACCGCCACGGCGCTCGGCCGCGAACTGCCGCCATCGATCCTCGTCGCCGCAGACGAGGTGATCGAGTAACCTTCGCACGCTGCCTCGCTTCCCGCACCCAGACATCGCGCCGGAGCGGGGACTTAATCCAGATTAAGAACACGGATCAAGTGGCGGGACGGAGGCGTTTACCCCACTGCCGCGATGGCCACATGCGCGCGCCAAGCCCTTGCATTTTTAAGCTTATCTTAGATTGCGCATGGTGGCATCGGCGCGATCGAGGTTCTCATGAAGACATTTGGCCGCGCCGAGCGCCATCCCGCACATTTCGCCTTGCTGGTTCTGGTCGTCGTCTCGCTTGCGACGATCCAGTTCGGATCGCCGCTGTCGGCAGCGTGCCTGCTGCTGCTCGGATTCGGCTTGGTGGGCGCGAGCGAGCTGGTGCGCGCGCCGGACTGGAAAGGCCTGCTTGGCCGCGCCCTCGAAACCAACCCGGCCGGCCTCTGCATCTATGGCCCCGACCTGCGCGTGGTCATCGGCAACGAACATTTCGGTGCCATGTACGGTCTCACCAGTGAGCAGGTGAAACCAGGCACGTCACTTGAGGACATTCTCCGGTTGAGGGCCAAGGTCATTCACCGCCGCCGCCGTCACGCCGGCTACGTCGAGGCCTATGGCGACCACGCGGCCGCGACGCCCGAGGAGACCGTCCATGAGCTTCTCGACGGTCGGATCATTTCCGTCTCGCGCCGTCCGATGAGCGATGGCGGCCTTGTCGAGGTGCACAGGGACGTCACGAGCGAGTGGCAGGCGGAGGATCGTGCCGACCGCGCCATGCAGGAGGTGATCGAGAAGCAATATGCCATCGACCAGGCGGTGATCGTCGGCATCACCGACATCAAGGGCAACATCACCTATGCCAACGAGAATTTCTGCAAGATCAGCGGCTACGCCAGGGACGAGCTTATTGGGCAGAATCATCGGCTCCTGAAATCCGGGGCCCATTCCAGGGAGCTGTTCGGCGACATGTACCGCACGCTTGCGCGCGGCAAGGTCTGGCGCGGCGAGCTCTGCAATCGCGCCAAGTCCGGCAGGCTCTACTGGGTCGATACCGTCATCACACCGCAGCTCGGCCCCGACGGCAAGCCGATCTCCTACATGGCAATCCGCATCGACATCACCGCGCGGAAGGAGGCCGAGGCGAAGATCTCCTTCGCGGCGACGCACGATTCCCTGACCTCGCTGTTGAACCGCTCCGCACTGCTTAACCGGGCCGAGACAACCCTCGCGCAAGCCGACGCCGAGGACAACTGCTTTGGCGTGTACCTGCTCGATCTCGACGGCTTCAAGGGCGTCAACGACACGCTGGGGCATCACGCCGGCGACGATCTGCTCCGGCAAGTCGCCGCGCGGCTGGCCGTGCTCACCGACGAGCATGACCTCGTGGCACGGCTGGGTGGCGACGAATTCGCGATCGTGAGACGGAGCGGCGGCGCGGTCGCCGCAGACAGCATCGACTTCGGCCGTCGGCTGGTCGAAGCGATGGCGGCTCCGTTCGAGATCGACCACCACCCGGTTCATATCAGCTCCAGCGTCGGCATCGCGATCTGTCCCGGCCACGGCCGCGCACCGCAAGAGCTCCTGAGGAAGGCCGATCTGGCGCTCTATGCCGCCAAGGCCTCGGGCCGCAACTGCTTCTGCACCTACCAGCCGGCGATGCTGGAGGCGATCGAGGACGAGAAGGAGCTCGAAACCGAGTTGCGCGTTGCGCTCGCGCGTGGCGAATTCGAGCTGCACTATCAGCCGATCCTGGACGCAGCATCCCGCACCGTCTGCGCCGCCGAAGCCCTTGTGCGCTGGCGTCATCCGAAACGAGGGTTGATCCCGCCGACGCGCTTCATCCCCGTCGCCGAGCAGACAGGTCTCATCCTGCCGCTCGGCGAATGGATCATCTCCCAGGCGTGCCGGGATGCAGCATCGTGGCCGTCCCACCTCAAGCTTGCCGTCAATGTTTCGGCGATCCAGTTCAAGCGCGGCAGCCTTTTCGACATCGTGACGGAAGCGCTGCTGCAATCGGGCCTGCCTCCGTCGCGCCTGGAGATCGAGGTCACCGAGACCGCGGTCCTGGAGCAACGGCCGGAGCAGTTGCAGACCTTCCGCAAGCTCAGAAATATCGGCGTCGAGCTGGTGCTGGACGATTTCGGAACGGGCTATTCGTCGGCGAGCTACGTCACCAACTTCCCGTTCGACAAGATCAAGATCGACAAGTCCTTCGTGCAGGGCTTTGACACGCAACGCGAATGCGCGGCGGTGATCGCCTCCGCGGTGGCACTGGCCAAGGGCCTGGGCATCGCCATCACGGCGGAAGGCATCGAGAGCGAGCCCCAGTTTGCCGCGCTCCGGGCCATCGACGTCGACTACATGCAGGGATATCTGTTCAGCCGGCCGCTGGCTCGCGAGGACTTTTTGCAGAGCCACAAAGCGCCCTCGCGCGTCCAGGACGAGACTGCCGGAAGCCTCCGGGTATCGGAATCCGGCAAAGGCCGCCGCGGCTAGAGCATGATCCGGAAAAGTGTGAAGCGGTTTTCCGAAAAGATCATGCTCAAACAAAGAGCTAAAGCGCGATGATGATTCTACTCAATCTCATCGCGCTTTAGGACCGCGCGGAATAATCTGTTGCCTCCGGCGTTTGTACCTGCGAGGACGTCCGCCTCCCCTGCTCCATTGTCTCAGCCGGAAAGCCACAGATGAAGATCATGAAACGCCTCATTGTTCTGCTAGCATTCATCGCCGCGACGGGCTCCGCATCTGCACAGACCCCACCGCAGACTTCGACCAAGAAGGTCGACGGCACCGAGAACGTCTATCTGTTCCGCTATGGCGGCCACCAGTCGATCTTCATCGTGACGCCGCAGGGCGTGATCGCGACCGATCCGATCTCCTACCTGCGTCCCGCAAAACCCTATATCGACGCCATCAAGGCGGTGACCGACAAGCCGATCAAATACGTCGTCTACAGCCACCATCATTACGACCACATCGCCGGCGGCAAGCCGTTCAAGGACCTCGGTGCCACCTTCATCGCGCACAAGCGCGCCAAGGAGCGCTTCCTCGAATTGAAGAAACAGAATGCGCTGCTGCCCGACGTCGTGATGCCCGACGAAGTCGTCGACAACAAGAAGACGATCACGCTCGGCGGCACCACGCTCGAGCTGATCTATGTCGGCCGCAACCATTCGGACAATTCGCTTGTCATGCGGCTGCCGAAGCAGAAGATCGTGTTCGTCGTCGACTTCGCCCCGATCGAGTCGATCCAGTTCCGCAACATTCCCGATAACCTCTCGCCGCTCGAATATATCGACTCCCTGAAAAAGCTCGCCGCGCTGGACTGGGAGCGGATGATCCCCGGCCATCCCTATGCCGGCGGCCGCTTCGGCACCAAGAAGGACATCCAGGACGACATCGCCTATCTGGAAGACCTCTCGGCCGAGGTGAAGAAGGCCGCCGATGCCGGCAAATGCTTCGATCCCGCGATGAAGGAGATCAAGCTGGCGAAATACGAGAAGTGGAACAATTACGAGACCGGCCTCGGCGCGAATATCGAGCGCTTCTGCTACTGGTGGGGCCGCGGCTACTGAGCCGCCACGACGTTGCGCATCTCCGGACGGAGATGCGCAACGTCACGTTCACTTGTCCCCCTTCTTGTTCCCCTTGCCTTCCTGCTCCAGCGCCTTGCGCACCTTCGCGAACTCCTCCAGCGAGTCCTTGTCGACCCGGGGAAAGCGCAGGTCGAGCTCGTCGAGCGCCGCGACGATCGCCGAGCCGATCACTACGCGCGCAAACCATTTGTAATCCGCAGGCACGACATACCAGGGCGCGTACCGCGTCGACGTATGCCGGACGATGTCCTGGTACACCGCCTGGTAGCGCGGCCACAGCGCGCGTTCGGTGATGTCGCCCATCGAGAACTTCCAGTTCTTGGAAGGCTCCTCGAGCGCCTCGAGGAGCCTTCCAAGA
>NZ_PPPT01000232.1 GCF_006483445.1 Bradyrhizobium guangdongense
CGACCCTCCCCCTCCAGGGGAGGGTTGGGAGAGCCAGCTTGACCTTCCCCCTCCAATCCCTTTTGTTGGGCCCGACACAATAAACCTCCCCACATCAGGGAAACGCCACCATGTCTTTCGTCCTCGCCATCGATCAGGGCACAACCTCCTCGCGCGCGATCGTGTTTCGCAGCGACATTTCCATCGCGGCGACGGCGCAGCAGGAGTTTCCGCAGCATTTCCCGGCTTCGGGCTGGGTCGAGCACGAGCCGGAGGACATCTGGACCTCGACCATCATGGTCTGCCGCGACGCGCTGGAGCGCGCCGGACTCAAGGCGCATGACATCGCGGCGATCGGCATCACCAACCAGCGCGAGACCACCGTGGTGTGGGACCGCGCCACGGGCCAGGCGGTGCACCGCGCCATCGTCTGGCAGGATCGCCGCACCGCGGACGTCTGCTCGAAGCTGAAGGCCGAAGGCCACGAGCCGTTGATCTCAGGGAAGACCGGCTTGATCGTCGATCCCTATTTCTCCGGCACCAAGGTCGCCTGGATCCTCGATCACGTCCCCGGCGCCCGGGCGCGCGCCGAGCGCGGCGAGCTGATGTTCGGCACCGTGGATTGCTATCTCCTGTGGCGGCTCACCGGCGGCAAGGTGCATGCGACCGACGCCACCAACGCTTCGCGCACGCTGCTGTTCAACATCCACACCGGCGAATGGGACGATGAGCTGTTGAAGCTGTTGCGCGTGCCGCGCTCGATGTTGCCCGAGGTGAAGGACTCCTCCGCCCGCTATGGCGAGAGCGTGCCTGAGCTTTTCGGCGGCATGATCGCGATCTGCGGCATCGCCGGCGACCAGCAGGCCGCAACCATCGGCCAGGCCTGCTTCGCCCCGGGGATGATCAAGTCCACCTACGGCACCGGCTGCTTTGCGCTGCTCAACACCGGCTCGACGCCGGTGGCCTCGAAGAACAAGCTGCTCACCACCATCGCCTATCAGCTCGGCGGAAAGCGCACCTATGCACTGGAAGGCTCGATCTTCGTCGCCGGCAGCGCCGTGCAATGGCTGCGCGACGGCATCAAGCTGATCAAGCATGCCGCCGAGACCGGCCCGCTCGCCGATCAGTCCGATCCCATGCAGAGCGTCTACCTGGTGCCGGCCTTCGTCGGCATGGGCGCGCCCTACTGGAATCCGCGCGTGCGCGGCGCGCTGTTCGGGCTCACCCGCAACACCGGCCCCGCCGAGATCGCGCATGCGACGCTGGAGAGCGTCTGCTATCAGACCTACGATCTGCGCGAAGCGATGCGCGCCGACTGGCCGGGCGAAAAGGCCGCCAATGTGCTCCGCGTCGACGGCGGCATGACGGCGTCGGACTGGACCATGCAGCGCCTCGCCGATCTCCTCAACGCGCCGGTCGATCGTCCGATGATCCAGGAGACCACCGCGCTGGGTGCTGCCTATCTCGCCGGCCTTGCCGCCGGCGTCTATCCCGAGCCGTCAAAATTCGCCGACAATTGGCGCCTCGAGCATCGCTTCAAGCCGAACATGAGCGAAGCCACGCGCGAGCGAAAGCTCGCCGGCTGGGCGCGCGCGGTGAAGGGCGTGCTGGCGAGCGACGAAGGGGAATGATGATCCTCCCCGACGGCTACTCCGATGTGCCCCGCGGCAAGATCGCCGCGGTCGTCACGCATCTGGAGATGACCGCGCGCCCTGCGCGCCGCGACGATCCACCGGGTGCTTGGACCCTGCGCAAGGTCGATACGCCCCGGCTCGACTGGTACCGCGATCTCTTCCGCCGCGTCGGCGAGGAATGGCTGTGGTTCTCGCGGGCGCGCATGAACGACGCGGAGCTCGCCGCCGTCATCAACGCACCGGGCATCGAAGTCTACGCGCTGAGCGTGGGCGGTCGCGACGAGGGCCTGCTCGAACTGGATTTTCGCGACCCCGGCCAATGCGAGCTGGTCTATTTCGGTGTCACCGCAAGCCTGATCGGCACCGGCGCCGCCCGCTTCCTGATGAACCGCGCGCTCGAGCTCGCCTGGTCACGCGATGTCAGCCGCGTCTGGGTGCACACCTGCACCCTCGATCATCCCTCGGCCGTCGCCTTCTACCAACGCTCCGGCTTCCGCCCGTTCCGCCGCCAGATCGAGATCGCCGACGATCCCCGCCTCGACGGCACCGCGCCGCGCGATGCGGCGAGGCATGTGCCGATCATCGAGTAGCGCGCTCAGTAGCTATACCGCACCCCAAAGCTAAATCCCTGCGCCAGCAGGTTCGTCGTGTTGAGCTGAGGTGCGGGGCGGACGGTGCCGGCGGGCTGTGCCGGCGGGATCAGGGTTGGATTGACCGTGGTGTCGATCAGGCCGCCGACGCGCTGCACGCCGGTCCAGTAGATCAGGTCGTAACCTGCGATCAGCCGCCATTGCGGCGCGATCATGTAGCCGGCCTTGAGGGAAAGCTCCGGCACCACGGAGAAACGCGTCTGGTCGTAATGGCCGATATTGCTGGTCAGCGCGAGCAGGCCGCCCGGCGCGGTCGTGGTCACGCCTGCAAAGGTCGTGCTGGTGAGGCCCGCAATGTCGGCGCTGTTGAGGTTGACGCCGAGCGCGACCTTGCCGCGCCATTCCAGCGACCACGGTCCATTGCGCCACTCGCCCGTCAATCCGAGATCGAGGCCGTGAAAATCGCTCGATGCGTTGAAATTGTCGGTGGCGCCGATGAGCACGCCGAAGAAGGTCGAGTTGGAAGTGATCGACAGCTTGTCCGACGACCTCAGATAGCGATAGCCGACCAGCGCGTTGATACGCTGCCCGCTCCACATCCCCAGATCATGGCGATAGAGCACGCCTGCGCCGTAGAGGCGCGAGGTTTCGCCCGCATTGATGTTGCCGGTGGTGAGCCCGGGAAATCCCACAAGCATCGAGTCCGGTAGCCCGGTCGTTGTGTTGTTGAAGGGACGGGCCAGGATCGGAAAGGCGTTGGTATCGGCGGCGAAGCCGGTCGAGGCGTTCTCGAGCCCGAAGACCGAGGCTTCCAGGCCATGGCTGCGTTGCGGGTCGAACCAATAGCCGGCCGTGATGCGCGCGCCCGAGCGCCATCGATCGTTCACGCTGGCATCGCCGAACAGCACGCTCGTCGTGGGCTGGCCCAGCACGCCCGCCACAATCCCGGGCGTGCCGACCGGGCTCGTTGTAACCAGCGCGGGCAATTTGTCGCCGGTCACGTTCCAGGCGAGGTAATCGATCTCGGCCCAGAACGGATTGAATTCAACGGGTTTTGGCGGCGCTTTCAGCGGCAGATCGGCCGCGAATGAGGACACTATGGTCAGCGCAGCCAGCGCCGCGCCCATCGATGCGGCCTTGAGCATTCCAAGCTTCATGCACGCCCCCAGGTTCCCGCGACTGGAACATGGGTAGTTTGGTTCGGCAAGCCGCGCGCGAGGCGGCCTTGCGCGAAAACCTGGGGCTGTTGCCGCTGGGCATCGCCATGGCGGGCGGCGGGTTTCAATGAAGCCAAACTGAAATACCGCTGAAGCCAGTTTACCGGCCGCGCGACACGCCGTCGAAGCGGTCACCGGAGACCATCGATCCCAGGGCAGAGGGAGCAATTGCGAAAGACGACTATCGATCAAGGCAACAAATTATCCCAGGAAGGGAACTTGCGATGGCGAACACACCCCCTGTTGTGACGATCAACGATCAGTCCGTGCGTATTCTGGCCTGGAATCAGATCACCAATTGGCTGACCTATCTGGATGCCAACGGCAATCCGGCGGTCAAATACCAGTTTTGGGACAGCGGCACGGGCGCCGACAGTGGCTTCATCTGGAGCGACGCGGGCACGGGACAGCTTGCAGCGAACACGACGCTCGAAATCGACGCGGCGGATCTGTCGAAGATCTGGGTGCGCGGCGGAGCCGCCGGTGGCGCCGAGACGATGTGGGTGCGCGCCTTTGACGGCACCGACTGGGGCAATTGGGACAGCTTCACCCTGACGACCATTCCCAACAACAAGCCGGTTGCCAGCATCGGCGATCACACTGTGCACATCGGCGAATGGTCCAATGCCACGAACTGGGTCTCCTATTCGGACGCGGATGGCGAGGCCGCTACGAAATATCAGTTCTGGGACAGCGGAACATCGGCCACCAGCGGTTATATCTGGAGCGACCTCGGCAGCGGACAGCTCGCGGCAAACACGGTCATGGATGTCAATGCCTCGGATCTGTCGAAGATCTGGTTTCGCGGCGGCTCGGCCGACGGCGCCGAGACGATGTGGGTGCGCGCGTTCGACGGTCACGAGTGGGGCAATTGGGACTCGTTCACGCTGACGACCCAGCCGAACAACCGGCCGGTCGCGACCATTGCCGATCACACAGTGCACGTCGATTCATGGGCGAAGATTTCGACCTGGCTATCCTACTCCGACGCGGATGGCGAGGCCGCCACCAAATATCAGTTCTGGGACGGCGGTGCCGGCGCCGGCAGCGGCTATATCTGGAGCGACGCCGGCACCGGCCAGCTCGCCCCCAATACCACGCTCGACGTGGCCGCGGCCGATATCGACAAGATCTGGGTCCACGGCGGATCGGTCACCGGCAGCGAGACGATGTGGGTGCGCGCCTTCGACGGCCACGACTGGGGCAATTGGGACTCGTTCACGCTGACGACGCAGAACAACACGCCCGTCGCCACCATTGCCGATCATTCGGTGCACCTCAATCAATGGGTCCGGGCCTCGAACTGGCTGTCATATTCCGACGCGGACGGCGATGCGGCGACCCAGTACCAGTTCTGGGACGGCGGCAGCGGAGCGACCAGCGGCTTCATCTGGAGCGACCTCGGCACCGGCCAGCAGCCGGCAAACTCGACGCTCACGGTCGCGGCGAGCGACCTGTCGCAAATCTGGTATCACGGCGGATCGGCGACCGGCAGCGAGACGATGTGGGTCCGCGCCTATGACGGTCACCAGTGGGGCAATTGGGACTCCTTCAACTTCACTACCGTGACCAACACACCTCCCGTCGCTGCCATCGCCGACCAAAGCGTGCATGTGAACGACTGGACGCGGGTCACGAACTGGCTCTCCACATCAGATGCGGAGGGCGATGCGGTGACGCGCTATCAGTTCTTCGACGGCGGCACAGCCGGCACCAGCGGCTATTACTGGAGCGACCTCGGCACCGGCCAGCAGCCGGCCAGCACGACGTTCGAGGTCGCGGCGTCAGACGTGTCCCAGATCTGGGTGCGCGGCGGCTCGGTGCCTGGCTCCGAGACGATGTGGGTCCGCGCCTTCGACGGCCTCGACTGGGGTTCTTGGGATTCCTACACGCTGACGACGACGGCGTGAGACGGTGAGTTACGACGGGGTGGCGCGAGCCACCCCGTGCGAATGCTCAAAACACCTCCTGCCTCGCCCGCGACAGCGAGAAGCCGTGCTGCATGGCGTTGAAGCAGGTCAGTCCCGTCTGCTCGGAGCGGCAGGTGAAGCCCGCACGCTGCCACACTTCGCCATAGGGAAGTACGGGGAGCGACGGGTCGTAGACGGTGTCGCCGCGGCAAATGCGCTCGGCCGCACCCCTCGCGGTCATCTCGAAGGCACGGCCATAGTCACCCTCGCAGGGCACCGGCGGTCGCGGCTGGACGGCGATCTCCATCATGTCGCAGCGGAGCGTCGCTGGTCCGTCGAGCGCGAAGAACTGGCAGAAGATGTTCCTCGATGGGGTCTGGAAGCCGGTCGGACGATATTGTGCGCTCGCGCTCGCCGCGGTGAGGAGACATAGCCCAAGCGTGATCTCTGCCAGCCGTCGCATCATGCGTGCTCCCTGGTTCAGGGTTGCCGCGCCCGGGCTTGATCCGGGCCGCCATCAATCTTTAAAGTCTAGATCGCCGGATCGAGCCCGGCCATGACGAGAATCAAATCCCATGATCCTGATCGGCCAATATGATTCCCCCTTCGTCCGCCGTGTCGCGATTGCGCTGAGACTTTACGGCATCGCGTTCGAGCACAGGCCGTGGTCGACCTTTGGCGATGCCGACAAGATCGCGCCTTACAATCCGCTGCGCCGCGTGCCGACGCTGGTGTGCGACGACGGCGAGGCGCTGATCGAAAGCACGATCATCCTGGATTATCTTGACGATCTCGTCGGCGCTGACAAGGCGATGCTGCCACGGAGCGGCATCGAGCGGCGCCGCCATTTGCGCATTTGCGCGCTGGCGTCCGGGCTCGGCGACAAGGGCGTCAGCCTGCTCTATGAGCGCGTCTTGCGGAAGGAGCAGCTCGGGCTGTGGGTCGAGCGCTGTCAGGCGCAGATATCAGACGTGTTGAAGGTGCTGGAAGCCGAGCGCGCCAAGGTAGCGTCGCCGTACTGGCTGGGCGCGCGCATCGGTCATGCCGACATCGCGGTTGCCTGCGTCATCCGCTTCACCCGCGAGGCGCATCCGGCGCTGTTCGACGCCGCGCGCTATCCGGCACTCGCAGCGCACGCCGAGCGTTGCGAGGCGTTGGCGGAGTTCAGGGAGATCGTGCAGCCGCTGATCCCGCCGAAGGGGTGAGTCGGTCTCGCGCGGTCTCGTAGCCCGGATGAGCGCAGCGACATCCGGGACCGGTCCCGCATATCGCTGCGCTCATGCGGGCTACGACTGCCCCTCCACGGGAGGGTGGTCGCTACCCCGCGCCGACCTTCTTCTTCCGCCACACCAGATGCACGGCGCAGGTGCAGCCCGGCGGATGCGAGGCGAGGTCGTTGGACGCAACATCGTTCGCGGGCTTCGCCGCAAACGCTGTCTCGTCCTTCGCGCGGGCCGGAATGTAGTTCAGCACCGGCGCCAGCCAGCGTTCGGTCTCGGCGACACTCATGCCCTTGCGCGCAGCATAGTCCTCGACCTGGTCGCGCTCGATCTTGCCGACGCCGAAATAATAGCTCTCGGGGTTCGCAAAATAGAGCCCGGACACGCTCGAGCCCGGCCACATCGCAAAACTCTCGGTCAGCTTCACGCCGGCGGTGGCTTCGGCGTCGAGCAGCTCGAACAGCGTCTTCTTCTCGGTGTGATCGGGCTGCGCGGGATAGCCGGGCGCGGGGCGGATGCCAGAATATTTTTCGAGGATCAGCTCTTCGTTCGACAACGTCTCGTCCGGCGCATAGGCCCAGAACTCGCGGCGCACGCGGCAATGCATGCGCTCGGCGAAGGCTTCGGCGAGGCGATCGGCGAGCGCCTTGCACAGGATCGAGGAATAGTCGTCATTGGCCTTCTTGAAGCGGTCGGCGACGGCGTCCTCGCCGATCCCGGCTGTCACCACGAAGCCGCCGACATAGTCGGGCACGCCCGCGGGCGCGATGAAGTCCGAGAGCGCGGCGTTGAAACGGCCCTCGCGCTTCTCGAGCTGTTGGCGCAGCGTGTGCAGCGTCGCGATCTTTTTCGTCCGGCCCTCGTCGGCATAGACGGCGATGTCGTCACCATCGGCATTCGCCGGCCAGAAGCCGATCGTGGCGCGCGCGCGGAACCATTTTTCCCTGACGATGGTGTCGAGCATTTTTCGCGCGTCTTCGTACAGGGACCGCGCGACCTCACCGACCTTGGCGTCGTCGAGGATGGCAGGGAATCGGCCGGCCAGCTCCCAGGTCTGGAAGAACGGCGTCCAGTCGATATGGGGCACGAGCTCGGCGAGATCGTAATCGTCAAAGGTCTTGGTGCCGAGGAAAGTCGGCTTCACCGGCGGCTTTGCGGCAAAATCCACCGGCACGCGGTTGGCGCGGGCATCAGCGAGCTTCAGCCGCTTCTTGTCGGCCTGCGCGCGGAAATGCGCATCCGAGATCTTTGCGTATTCGGCGCGCACTTCGGCGGCATAAGCCTCGCGCTTCTCCGGCGACAGCAGCGCGGACGCCACGCCGACGGCGCGGCTGGCGTCGTTGACGTGCACGACGGGGCCGGCCTGATAGCTCGGGTCGATCTTCACAGCGGTGTGCACGCGGCTCGTGGTGGCGCCGCCGATCAAGAGCGGCAGCTTCAACCCTTCGCGCTGCAATTCGCTGGCGAAGAACGCCATTTCATCAAGGGAGGGCGTGATCAGGCCGGACAGGCCGACGATGTCGGCTTTCTCCGCCTTCACGGTCTCGACAATCTTGGCCGCCGGCACCATCACGCCGAGGTCGATGACCTCGAAGTTGTTGCACTGGAGCACGATGCCGACGATGTTCTTGCCGATGTCGTGGACGTCGCCCTTCACGGTCGCGAGCACGATCTTGCCGGCCGAGCTTGAACCCTCGGTGCCGATGCCATTGGCGAGGTTGCGCGCCTTCTCTTCCTCCATGAACGGCATGAGATAGGCGACCGCCTGCTTCATGACGCGGGCGGATTTCACGACCTGCGGCAAGAACATCTTGCCGTCGCCGAAGAGATCGCCGACCACGTTCATGCCGGCCATCAGCGGCCCCTCGATCACGTCGAGCGGACGCGAGGACGACGCGCGGGCTTCTTCCGTGTCCTGCTCGATGAACTCGGTGATGCCGTGGACCAGCGAATGCGACAGACGCTTGGCCACCGGCCATTCGCGCCAGGCGAGGTCGGCTTCCTTGGTTTCGGTCTTCTTGCCGCGGAATTTTTCCGCAAGCTGCAGCAGCCGCTCAGAGGCGCCGGGATCGCGGTTGAGGACGACGTCCTCGCAGGTCTGGCGCAGCTCCGGATCGATGTCGTCATAGACGATCATTTGCCCGGCATTGACGATGCCCATATCCATGCCGGCCTTGATGGCGTGATACAGGAACACCGAGTGCATGGCCTCGCGCACCGGCTCGTTGCCGCGGAACGAGAACGACAGATTGGAGACGCCGCCGGAGATGTGCGCGCCCGGCAGGTTCTTGCGGATCCAGCGCGTCGCCTCGATGAAGTCGACGCCGTAATTGTTGTGCTCCTCGATGCCGGTCGCGATCGCAAAAATGTTGGGATCGAAGATGATGTCCTCAGGCGGGAAGCCGACCTTGTTCACCAGGATGTCGTAGGCGCGCTTGCAGATCTCGGTCTTGCGCGCAAAGGTGTCGGCCTGGCCGGCCTCGTCGAACGCCATCACCACGACCGCCGCGCCGTGGCGCCGCGCGATCTTGGCCTCGTGAATGAACTTCTCCTCGCCTTCCTTCATCGAGATCGAGTTGACGACCGGCTTGCCCTGAACGCATTTCAGGCCGGCCTCGATCACCGAGAATTTTGACGAGTCGACCATCACGGGGACGCGAGCGATATCGGGCTCGGCGGCGACGAGGTTGAGGAAGGTCACCATCGCGGCTTCGGAGTCGAGCAAGCCCTCGTCCATGTTGACGTCGATGATCTGGGCGCCGTTCTCGACCTGGTCGCGCGCGACCTGCAGCGCAGCCGTATAGTCGCCGGCAGTGATCAGCTTGCGGAAGCGGGCCGAGCCCGTGACGTTGGTGCGTTCGCCGATGTTGACGAAGGGAATCGCGTCCGTCAGCGCAAACGGCTCGAGGCCGGAGAGGCGCAAGCGCGGCTCGATCGCAGGAACGATGCGCGGCTTGTGCGGGGCGACGGCAGCGGCAATCGCCGCGATATGGTCGGGCGTGGTGCCGCAGCAGCCGCCAACGATGTTGACGAGGCCGTCGCGCGCGAACTCGCCGATCAGGCGCGCCATATACTCGGGGCTCTCGTCATACTGGCCGAACTCGTTGGGCAGGCCGGCATTGGGATAGGCGCAGACGAGCGTATCGGCGACGCGGCCGATATCGGCGATGTGGGCACGCAGATCTTCCGCGCCGAGTGCGCAGTTGAAGCCGATGGTGACCGGCCTTGCGTGCTGCACCGAATGCCAGAACGCTTCCGGCATCTGGCCCGAGAGCAGGCGGCCGGACTTGTCGGTGATGGTCCCCGACACCATCACGGGCACGTCGATGCCGCGCGCTTCCGTGATCTCGGCGATCGCATAGAGCGCCGCCTTGGCGTTCAGCGTGTCGAAGATGGTTTCGACCAGCAGCAGGTCGACGCCGCCGTCGAGCAGGCCGTTGATCTGCTCGCCATACGATTTTCTGAGGTCGTCGAAGGTCACGGCGCGGTAGCCGGGATTCGCCACGTCAGGCGAGATCGAGGCGGTGCGGTTGGTCGGGCCGAGGGCACCGGCGACGAAGCGCGGCTTGCCATCCTCGGCGCTGACACGCGTCGCGGCATTGCGGGCGAGGCGGGCGCCTTCGCGGGCCATCTCGTAGACGATGTCGGTGAGGTCGTAATCGGCCTGCGCGATCGACGTCGTCGAAAACGTGTTTGTCGCGACGATGTCTGCGCCGGCGCGCAAATAGGCGGCGTGGATGTCCTCGATCGCCTGCGGCTGGGTCAGGATCAGCAGATCATTGTTGCCGCGGAGGTCGCGGTGAAAATCCTTGAACCGCTCGCCGCGGAAGGCGGCTTCGTCGAATTGCAGCGCCTGGATCATGGTGCCCATGGCACCGTCGAGCACGAGGATACGGTCGCGGGCAGCGGCTAGCAGCGCAGTGCGCTTGGGCGAAACGGGTACGGTCATTAATCAGGCAGCTTTCTGGGCGCTCTTGGCGCGAATACCGAGCAGATGGCTGATCGCGAACACGAGATCGGCACGGTTCATGGTGTAGAAATGGAAGGTGTCGACGCCGTGCTTTGCCAGCTTGTGCACCTGGCCGGCGGCAACCGTTGCCGCAACGAGTTTGCGCGTATCGGCATCGTTGTCGAGGCCGTCAAATTTTTCCGCGAGCCAGTTCGGCACCGTGGTGCCGGTGCGGGTGACGAAAGCTCTCGCCTGCTTGAAATTGTGCATGGGCATGATGCCCGGCACGATCGGGATGTTGATGCCGCGGGCGCGGACGCGGTCGAGATAACGGAAGTAAAGATCGTTATCGAAGAAGACCTGCGTGATGGCGCGCGTCGCGCCCGCGTCGACCTTGGCCTTCAACGTATCGATATCGGCGTCGAAGTCGCGCGCTTGCGGATGCTTTTCCGGATAGGCCGATACGGACACCTCGATGTCGGCATGCCGCTTCTTGATGCCTGCGACGAGCTCGGGCGAGCTTTGGTAACCGTCGGGGTGGGGGATGTAGGGCGTGCCGATGCCGCCCACGGGATCACCGCGCAGGCCGACGATGTGACGGACGCCGACCTCGTGATAGCGGTCGACGATCTCGTCGATCTCGCCGCGCGAGGCGCCGACGCAGGTGAGATGCGCGGCCGGCAGCAGCGCGGTCTCCTTCAGGATGCGCGCGATGGTGGAATGGGTGCGCTCGCGGGTCGATCCTCCTGCGCCATAGGTCACCGAAACGAATTCCGGCTCCAGCGGCGCGAGCCGGTTGATGGTCTCCCAGAGGCTGCGCTCCATCTCCTCGGTCTTCGGCGGGAAGAACTCGAACGAGATCGCGGGACGCTTCACGGCGAGGAGCCCGTCATTCTCGGCAGGCGTCGTCGGCTCAGTCATGGCAGCACTCACTCCGGTCATTTCAGGCGCGCGGTCGGGTCTAGTTGGGAGGTGCTAAGATAAGTCAAAGGCCGCGGGCAGCACAGCCCATCGGCGATGGGAAGTGGCCCACTTTTCTCATTAGAGCTGATATTTTGTACTGTTTTGGTGACGAAGTGGGAAGTGCGTAAATATCAATAAGATATTGTAATATCAATCACATAATTGAGTATCGTTCGAACGAGGAGTGTAGCAATCCGCGTTGGGCAGCATGAAAACTGCGTTAAGCTTGTATTTCGAATCCCATCGCGAGAGAGCCCTGCAACCGGAGATCTCACCGCCTGCACACGCCAGATCTGCGTCGGCGGGCCATTGCCCGCCCGCTGCCGCGCACTAATTTAGCGGCCATGCTCCCGCTCTCAGTTCTCGACCTTTCCGTCGTCACCACAGGCACAAAACCTGCTGCTGCCTTGCGCAACAGCATCGATCTGGCGCGCCATGTCGATGGGCTCGGCTATGTCCGCTATTGGCTCGCCGAGCATCACAACCTCGCCTCCGTCGCGAGTCCGGCGCCCGACGTCATGATCGGGCAGATCGCGGCGGTGACAAAGCATATCCGCGTCGGCTCCGGCGGCGTGATGCTGCCCAACCACGCGCCACTCGTGGTCGCCGAACGCTTCAAGATGCTGGAGGCGCTGTTTCCCGGCCGCATCGATCTCGGCCTCGGCCGCGCGCCCGGCACCGACGGCGCCACCGCCTATGCGCTGAGAAGCCGGCTCGACCGCCGCGAGGGCGACGATTTCCTGGAGCGGCTGCACGAGCTCTGCCTCTGGGAGACCCGCGATTTCCCGCAAGGACATCCTTACAACAACGTCGTCGCGATGCCCGACGACACGCCGCTGCCGCCGATCTGGCTGCTCGGCTCCAGCGATTATTCCTCGGAGCTCGCGGCCCAAGTCGGAATGGGTTTTGCCTTCGCGCATCACTTCGCATCACACGACGCTGTTGATGCGATGGTGACCTATCGTAACCGCTTCACGCCGTCAGCCTGGCGCCAGACGCCGCACGCGATTCTCGCCGTCGCGGCCATCGCCGCCGATACGGATGAAGAGGCGGAAAAGCTGGCCGCGTCCTACGACCTCAACCGCCTGCGCCGCGACCGCGGCCAATATCTGCCGCTGCCGAGCGTCGAGGAAGCGCTGGCCTATCCCTACAGCGATGCCGAGCGCGCTTCCGTGGCCCGCGGCCGCTCCCGCCTGTTCGTCGGCACGCCGGCAACGGTGCAGCGAAAGCTGCAGCCGCTGATCGATGCCAGCAAGCCCGACGAGCTGATGGTGATCACGCCGACCTACGACCACGAGGCGCGAAAGAAATCGTATTCGCTGCTGGCAGAGTCGTTTGGGCTGGTGAAGGCTGCCTAGCCTCTCGTGCCCCGGACGCAGCGCAGCGCGCCGCTCTTCGCGGCTTGGTGCGCTGCAGAGCCGGGGCCCATTGTGGCTCCTGGGTCCCGGCTCGCGCTTCGCGCGTCCGGGACACGAGACTACTCCCGCGTCTCGCTGAACGTCGCGCGGAACGGGTGTCCCGGATAGACGCCGACGATGCGAAACTCGCGCGAGAAAAACTTCAGCTCCTCCAGCGCAAAGGCCAGCCCCTTGTCGTTCGGATGCCCGTCGACGTCGGCATAAAACTGCGTGGCGAAGAAATTGCCGTCGACCATGTAGCTCTCGAGCTTGGTCATGTTGACGCCATTGGTGGCAAAGCCGCCGAGCGCCTTGTAGAGCGCCGCCGGCAAATTGCGCACCCGGAAAACAAAAGAGGTGACCAGCGGGCCCGAATTTTGCTCGGCCCATTTCGCCTCGCGCGCCAGCACCACGAAGCGGGTGGTGTTGTGGGCTTCGTCCTCGACGTCCTCGGCGAGGATGTCGAGGTCGTAGATCTTTGCCGCGAGCCGCGAGGCGATCGCGGCGACGCTCTTGTCCTTGCGCTCGGAGATGTCGCGCGCGCTGCCGGCGGTGTCGGCGGCGACGATTCCCTTGATGCCGAGCTTGCGGATGATGCGCCGGCACTGGCCGAGCGCGTGCACATGGCTCTCGACGCTCTTGATGTCGGACATCTTGGTGCCCTTGATCGCCATCAACTGGTGCCGGATCGGCAGAAACCATTCGCCGATGATGAAGAGGCCGGAGGCCGGCAGCAGGTGGTGGATGTCGGCGACGCGGCCCGCAACCGAGTTCTCGATCGGGATCATGCCGAGATCGGCCTCGCCCGACGAGATCGCCGACAGCGCGTCCTCGAAGGTGGCGCAGGGCATCGGCTCGGCGTCGGGATAGGCCTCCGCGATGGCGATGTGGGAATTGGCTCCAGGCTCGCCCTGGAATGCGATCTTCATCTTGCTCATGGTGGGGCCTTGTAACAGCCGCTCAGGATTTGGAAAGCAGTCTGCGGGCGGTTTCGAGGTCGGCGGGGGTATCGACACCGCGGGGCACGCTGTCGACGACGGTGAAGTCGATGCGCATGCCGGCCTCCAGCGCCCGGAGCTGCTCCAGCTTCTCCTGGAGTTCCAGGGGCGAGGGCGGAAGTGAGACGAACCGCTCCAGCGCGGCGCGGCGGTAGGCGTAGAGGCCGATATGATGATACCGCGGCCCGTCGCCATAGGGCGCCGTGGCGCGGGTGAAGTACAGCGCCCGCATGCGCCGGCCGCCCAACGAGCTGCCCACCGCCTTCACCACGCTCGGCGCCAGGTCCTCCTCCTCGGTGTGGATCTCTGAGGCCAGGGTCGCGATATCGACGGCGGGGTCGGCGAGCGGCGGCAGCACGTCCCTGATATTGTCGGTCGTGATGGTCGGGAAATCGCCCTGCAGATTGACCACGATCTCGGCTTCGCCCGCCGGATCGAGCTTCTGCATGGCCTCGTGGATGCGGTCGGAGCCGGAGGGGTGCTCGGGGCGGGTCATGAC
>NZ_PPPT01000233.1 GCF_006483445.1 Bradyrhizobium guangdongense
GGTCGGCCTCACCGGCTTCTGCCTCGGCGGGGCCGTCACCATCATCGGCGCGACCAAAATTCCGGAGCTCGCCGCAGGCGTCGTGTTCTACGGCATCCCGCCGGAGCAGGCGGCAAAACCCGCCGACGTCAAGATTCCGCTGCAGGCGCATTTTGCCAACAAGGACGATTGGTGCACGCCGCAGGTGGTCGACGCCTTTGAGAAGGGCATGAAGGCCGCCGGCAAGTCGCTCGAGCTGTTCCGCTATGATGCCGAGCACGCCTTCGTCAACGAACAGCGCCAAGCCGTGCACGACCGCGAAGCCGCCGAGCTCGCCTGGGGCCGGGCGACGGAGTTTTTCCGGAAGCATCTGGGGTAAGGGCGGGGTCGTTTTCACCGCACATTTGGTATATATTCCGTCCATGACCAAGATCCTGGAAGACGTCATCGAGAAGGTGAGAAAGCTGCCGGAAGACCGGCAAGCCTACGTTGCTGAGGTGCTCGAACAAATCGTCGCGAGCGAAAGTGATCTATTCGTGGTGCCGGACGAACATCGTGCAGCCGTGCTCGAGGGGCTCGAGCAGGCCGAACGAGGCGAGTTCGCGACCGATCAGGAAATGGCTGCGCTCTGGAAGAAGTGCGGACTGTGAAGCTCAGGTACGCCCGGCGTGCCCGCACTGATATCGATGGAATTCATGAATATATCGCACAGCACGACAAGCGTGCTGCCAGCGCGGTCGTTCGGCGTATCCGCGGTGCGGCCCAATTGTTGGCGAAGTATCCGGGTCTCGGACGTGCGACGGACATGGCCGATGCTCGAGTGTTTCCGATCGCCCCATTTCCGTATCTGATTTACTATCGCCTGACCGATGATACCTTGGAGGTCGTCCACGTGCGCCATGGACGCCGCGATGCGCCGAAACCGAGCGAGCTTGGCTAATCGGAAGTTCGATCCTCCCGCCGCCTGCCTCCGGTGAGTTAAGTGAGGGGTTCCGCGCCCTTGACGCCGCCCCCGCACCATGGTGAGTATCCGCCCATGAGCACCGCCGTCCGCCCATCCCGTCTTTGGTGGCGCACCTCCTAAAGAGGTGGCCGGTGCGATTTATTTCCCCAGAATCGTCAGAGGTCGCCCACGCAGTGCGGCGGCCTTCTCGTTTGTCCTGTGTGGCGTTCCCTCGGCAAGTTTCGTAAGAGGACCACATGAACAGGACTGTTTTTGCCCTTCCGGCCAACGCCGAATACCTCACCCGCGCGGGGCTTGCGATCACGCGCGTCGCCGAGCAGTTCACCGGCGGCGCCTCCAGGCTCGACGACCTCGTCAGCCTGCTGGATCGCCGCCACGGCGTGGTGCTGTC
>NZ_PPPT01000234.1 GCF_006483445.1 Bradyrhizobium guangdongense
TCACCGGCCCGCGCGGCTTCGATCGTCGCGTTCAACGCCAGGAGATTGGTCTGCTTGGCGATCGCGTCGATCGAGCCCACGATGGCGCCGATCTCCTCCGACGCCGCACTCAGGGCCACGATCTTGTCGGAGGCATCGATCGCCGTCGCCTCGACCCGTCCCATCGCCCGCGAGGCCGAGCGGACCGTCGACATGCCCTGCTCGGCACTCGCCTTCATCTGGCCGGCCCGCTCAAGCGCATCATCCGCAGTGGTCCTGATCTGACCGACCGAGGCCACCATCTCCTCGCTGGCCGCCGCGAGCGCCTGGGTGCGCTGGTCGACGTCCTGGCACGCCGTCAGCATGCGGGCGGCGGAAATCGCCGTTTCATTGCTCTGAATATTGATGTCCACGATGCTGTCGAGGCTTTTCGACGCGCTGTCCGCCAGCCGGGCGGAAAGCTTCGCGATGGCATTCGAAAGGCGGTCGTCGTCGCGGACGCCGGCCGCATCGTACCTGCCCTCGGCCAGCGCCTCGACCCAGGCCAGCAGCGCCTCGTCGCGCGCCTGAAGCCCGGCCAACCGATCGGAGAGCGAACGAACTTCATCCCGCGTATCGGGCGCGCGACTACGGCTCAGTGACGCCAGCATCGACAAAGAACTCCCCCGAAAGCGCGTCCCGGTCTGCATCTTCAGGAACGCCCCGCGCGAATGCCTCGCGTGCAACGGCCGCCTCGCGAGATTCGTCCCCTCTCCTCAATATCGGGAATAGGTTTAGACCGCGCTAAATGCCCTATCGGAATTCGGAAGCGGCTTGATGCTCCGCATTTTCGGTAGACGGGGCGGTACTCCGCGACCTACACTCGACGAGGGGCGCATTCTCCGGTCGAGGAGCGATGCCTATGACGTTCCGGCACGCCACCACCACGCGGGCGATCGCACCCGTTTCCGGCACGCCTCGCCGATCGTCTTCGCCACCGCCAAAGCTTTCCGCCCACACGACGCGCGACGCGGCCGAGCGGGACGCCGATCGCGCGGCCGATCGGATCGCCGATAGCGCGCGCGATCCATCCGGTCACGATTTCAGCCGCACCTCCATCCATCCGGCAATGCCGCGCAACACCACACCATCCATCGCCGGAGACCTCCTGCGCTCGCCCGGGCGCCCGCTCGATGCCGCGACGCGGACGTTCATGGAGCCGCGCTTCGGATACGATCTCTCCCATGTGCGCATCCACACCGACGCGCCGGCCGAACGCGCCGCGGCGGCGCTGGGCGCACAGGCTTTTGCCTTCGGCCATCACATCGCCTTCGCGCGCGAGCGCTTCCGGCCCGGCTCCACGGACGGCAGACATCTGCTGGCGCATGAGCTGGCGCACACGCTCCAGCAAGCGAACACATCGCCATCGCTCGCATTGAAGCCCGACCCGCAGGGTACACCGCCGAAGTCGGCCTTCGACGACGCGCTGCTCGGCAAGGACCGTATGGACCGGCAGATCGTGGTCAAGCGCGAGGTCGGCGATACCAAGGGCTATGACGACCGGCGCCAGGCCGGTGCGGTCGCCCGACTGGCCAAGGCCGATCCTGCTGCGGTTGCACAGGACAATGCCGGCAAATGGCATGCCTTCGAGACCTATCTCGGCATCGACGTGCAAAGCGCCAGCGCCTATGACCCCGAGATCAAGGGAGCCGAGGCGCGGGCAAAGGCGGGCGTGCCGTTCAAGGACGTCGTCTTCCTGACATCGATGGGCGAGCTGAAGCCTGCCGACCAGCAATCCGACGAGGCGCGTGCCGCCATCATCCTCGGCGCACAGGAATCCGACATCCAGGTCAACACGAGCACGTCGGGGCGGCAGGCCGGGAAGATCAATCTGACGGGGACCCCCGACAGGGACGCCAATTCCGATGCGAGGCACGGGCCGGTGGTCGGGCAAAAGAAGACGACCTTCCATCGGGGCCTCATCACCGCCTTCGATCTCAACAAGGACATGCTCGACAGACCCGCTCATGCCCAGGGCACGCTGTTTCACGAAGTGTCGCATCGCATGGACTTCGAACTGGCGCAGCGATGGGTCGGCCTCTACGAGGACGAGACCCACCGCACGTTCGCCCGGGACGAACTGCAGACGTTTATGGACTGGATCAACGACCAGGCCAAAAAGAAACGGCTGTCGACCGTCGAAGCGCAGCTCGTCATCGATGAAGCCTCGGACACTTCGGGCACCACGGAAGCCCGCGCCAATATCCGGACGTTCCTCGAATATTTCCGGGCCGGCGTTTACGACGAGGCGATCCAGGCTCTGACCAATTATGCGGGCGCGTTGCCACCGGTGGGCAAAGCCTACGGAAGCCCACCGGCGGGCTCGCCGGTGCTGGTCGAACTGGCCAACGAGATGAAGGCCGCCTACAACCGCGCGGACAAGACCGCACGCGCGCAATTCGACGCCGCGATGACCTCTGCGAAAGCCAAGAACAGGAGCGCGTGGTTTATCTAGATCTTGCCGCTGCCGCTGCAGATTCCCTTCAGCGCTTTCCACTCGGCCGCCGTCAGCAGCGGCGGTCCGCTCGGCGGCTTGTCTTCCTTGGTCATGCGCGCGAGGCGATCTTCGGTGAGCGGATGGCTCGCCAGGATGCTGATGCCTTTGCCGCCTTCCTTGCCGGTGATGCGGTACATCAGCTCGGCCGCGGGTTTTGGCGAGCGGCCGAGGGCGTGCATCGTCTCGATCGCAAAGGTGTCGGCGGCGGTTTCGGCGTCGCGCGAATAGGAGGCTTCGACAACGCTGCGCGAGGCAAAGATCGCGGCGGATGAGCCGGTGACGTCGCCGAACAGCAGGCCGATCAGGAACGAGGTGCCGCCGTTGTAGATCAGGCCGCGCATGTTGTCGTGATGCTTGAGATGGCCGAACTCGTGGGCGAGGATGCCGGCGACCTCGTCCGGGCTCTCGGCCCTGTCGAGCAAGCCCTTCAGCATATAGACCTTGCCGCCGGGCAGCGCGAAGGCGTTGGGCACCGGGGTCGGCAGCACCGCCGACTTCACCGACGCATCAAGGCCGGCGACGTCGCGGATCCGGTTGACGAGTTTTGTGAAGGCAGCCTGGCCCGCAGGATCGTTGCAGGTCCCGCCGCCGAAGATCGCCTTGACCTGGACTTCGGCCGCATCGCCGATCCGCTTCTGCAGCGCCTCGGGCACCAGCGGCGCGAGCCGGTCGGCGGCGAGCGGCATGCCGAACAAGACGACGGCGACGAGCGAGGCCGCTGCGGCGACCGACCAACCGACGATTTTTGCGACGCCGCGGCGGCTGGTCTGGTGCTCGTCGAGCCGCGCGCAACGCGCGATGGTTTCAGTCGCCAGTTTTGCGTCGCGGATTTCAAGGCGCGCCAAAGGCGGCGCCGTGAGGCTGGACAGGCGCAACAGTCCCGGCGGCGCGTCGGCGCGACGGATGTCGGCATAGGTCCAGCGGACCGGCGTCTCGCCGGCTTCGACGATCTCGAGTGCGTCACTGAATACCAGGCTCACCTCGCGACGACGGCTGGTCACGCCGTCGAACAAGACCGCCGAACGGGCCGGCTGTTCCGCTGCTACGATGGGTTCAGACACATCACTCACGAACTAGAACCCCGCCACGTCGAGGCCGTCGGCAAATCCTTCGCCGAGCGCGCTGGCGAGGTTGCCGCTGGCGCGGACGTTTGCCGCCGTCTCGATGCCATGCACATGCGTGGTTTCCAGCACCTTTGCCCAGAGATCGCGCTGCAGATAGACGCGCATCACGATGTTGAATGCAAGCGCCATGGCAAAATAGCCGATCACGGTGAGCGCGAGCAGCGGGATGCTGTTGATGCCATCGCCGGAGAACATCTCCTCGAGGGAGCCGCCGCCGAGCTTGACCACAATGGCGGTGCAGACGCTGACATACGTGCCGAGCGCCATGGAGAGCAGCATGGTCCAGCCGATCACCTTCCAGTACAGGCCGTAGAAGGCGTCGGTGGGCAGCTTCGATTCCAGGCTCACCCCGCCGATGCGGATACCGGACAGCCACCAGCGCCACTGCCGGGCCTTGAACTGGGCGTAGAAGAACGGCGCCAGCGGAAAGATGACGACCGCGACCGGCGAGAGCAGCCATATCCACCAGCCGCGCTTGAAGAAGGTCCAGCCGTCGGCGACGAAATCGCCGTCGAGGTCGCCGTAATGCGAATGCCGCATCTTGTAGCGCTCCAGCGAGGCCTCGCGCCATGGCAGCGCCAGACCGAGCGTCAGGAACACCAGCAAGCCCCAGAGCATGGCGCGCAGCGAATAGGCCCAGCCGGAGCCGTCCATCCAGAAGCGCACGCCGCGCCACACCGTGCGCGTCAGGCGGTAGCGCCGCGCGCGGTAGATCGCGAACTGGCCGAAGGCATAGAAGGAGATGAACAGCGGCGTCGAGGCAAAGCCCTGGAAGCGCTCGACCTCGATGGTAACGAGGAAATAGGCGAGATAGATCGGCACCAGGATCGCGAGCGCG
>NZ_PPPT01000235.1 GCF_006483445.1 Bradyrhizobium guangdongense
ATCAGGCCGAGCTCGCGCCCGGCCTCGTCCCGGCGCTGCTGCATCACAACGATGCGCTGGCGCTGACGGCGATGGAGCTGCTCGAGCCCCACATCATCATGCGCAAGGGGCTGGTCGCCGGCGTCAAATATCCGCGTTTCGTCGAGGATATCTCGACCTTCATGGCGCGAACGCTGTTCTTCACGTCAGATCTGGCGCTGACGGCCGCCGGCAAGAAGGAAGGCATTGCGGCGTTCGCCGGCAATCACGCGCTGTGCAAGATTACCGAGGATCTGATCTTCACCGATCCCTACCGCATCGCCGAGCAGAACCGCTGGACCGCGCCTTACCTCGACGCCACGGCGGCGAGCCTGCGCGATGACATGGACCTCCACGTCGCGATTTCGAGGCTCAAGCTCAAATTCATGGCGAGCCCGGAAGCTCTGATCCATGGCGATCTCCATACCGGCTCGATCATGGTGACTGAAACAGAGACGCGGGTGATCGATCCCGAATTCGCCTTCTATGGCCCGATGGGTTTTGACGTCGGCGCCGTCATTGCCAATCTCCTGATGGCCTATTTTGCTTCCGCCGGCCATGAGCGCGCCCCCGGTGAGCGACAAGGATTCGAGGGCTGGGTGCTCGAAACCGTCGAAAAAGTGTGGAGCGAGTTTTCGCAAAAATTCCTGGCCCTGTGGCGCGCGGGCGCTGTCGGCGACGGCTATCCGGCCTCGCTGTTTGCCGGCGACGAGGGCGCCGCACGGCTGGAGGCCGAGCGGCAGGCCTATATGCAGCGGCTGTTCGCCGACACGGTCGGCTTTGCCGCCGCAAAGATCATCCGCCGCATCTTTGGCCTCGCGCACAATATCGATTTCGAGCTGATCGAGGATCCGCAGAAGCGTGCGGTCAGTGAGGCACGCGCGGTGCGCCTGGCGCGCAGCATGATGGTGGAGGCGGGCGCATTCCCGTCGATCACCGATGTCACCAGCGCTGCGAAGAAATTGCGCGACTGGCAGCCGGAATTCGCCAAATAATGCGCGGATACGGCTCTGGCCTGACAGCGGCGACCCATGCTTTGATGCGCCGTCAAATCATCGGGATGCAAGCACATGTATGACGTCATTGTCGTCGGCGGCGGTTCCGCCGGCGCCGCGGTTGCCGCAAGGCTTTCGGAAGTCGGAAGCCAGCGCGTGCTGCTGCTGGAGGCCGGCCTCGACTGGCGCGCCGCCGACGCGCCGTGGGAGATCACCACGGCCAACCCGATCCCGATCATTCACCAGCGTGAGTTTCAGGAGAAGTGGCAGTGGCCCAACCTGAATGCGCGCCGCATCGCCGGGCAGGAGCAGCGCTTCTACTGGCGCGGCAAGGGGCTCGGCGGCTCCTCGATGATGAATGGCCAGATCGCGATCCGCGGCGTCGCGGACGCGTTCGACGAATGGGCCGCGATGGGCTGCACCGGCTGGTCGGCTGAGCAAGTGATGCCGCTGTTCTCCGTCATTGAGGACGATTTTGAGTTCGGCGACAAACCCGGCCACGGCCGCGGTGGTCCGCTCCCGGTCTACCGCGCGCCGCCGGACACATGGGGACCAATCGATCGCGGCTTGCGCGATGCTGCGCTGGCGTCGGGCTATGCCTGGTGCGAGGACCTCAACGGTCCCGATGGCGAGGGCGTGGCCTGCTATCCCATCAACAGCCGCTATTTGCGCCGCATCTCCACCAATGAAGGCTATCTGGAGCCTATCCGCGATCGCGCTAATCTGGAGATCCGCGGCTTTGCCCTGGTCGATCGCCTCGTGATGAGGGACGGAAGGGCGACCGGCGTCGTCGTGCATTTTGACGGTCAGGGCACGCAAGAGATCAGCGCGCGCGAGATCGTGCTGTGCGCCGGTGCGATCCACAGCCCGGCGATCCTTATGCGCTCCGGCATCGGTCCCGGCGATGAACTGAAGGCCATGAACATCGCGGTTGAACGCGACCTGCCGGTCGGCAAGCATTACTTCGACCATCCGCTGTTCCGCGCCACGATCAAGCTGCGGGAGGAATTCCGCCCGACCGATCGCGATACGCGCCACACAAACTGCTGTGTCACTTATTCGTCGGGCCTTGCCGGCGGCGGCAAGCGCGACATGATCCTGATCTCTTTCAACCATCGCGGCATCGGCAACCCCGGCGCGATCGGTGCCGGCCTCTACAACGCCTATTCGCGCGGCACCTTGAAGCTCGCCTCGACCGATCCGTCCGTCGATCCCATCGTGGAGGAGAACATGCTCGCCGATCCCCGCGACATGCTGCGCATGGTCGATGCCGTGAAGCGGCTCGCCGTCATCACCATGCAGCCGGCGCTCGCCGGCATCGCCGAC
This sequence comes from Bradyrhizobium guangdongense, assembly GCF_006483445.1. Lineage (GTDB taxonomy): Bacteria > Pseudomonadota > Alphaproteobacteria > Rhizobiales > Xanthobacteraceae > Bradyrhizobium > Bradyrhizobium guangdongense_A. The sequence goes on from NZ_PPPT01000235.1 coordinate 2,340, forward strand.
TGGATTCGCCTGACCGACACCGACATGACGCTGCCGCAGGCGGCCGCGCTGCCGACCTCCGAGCTCGAAGCCGTGCTGCGCCGTGACACCGGCGACATCCAGCACGCCGCCGGCTCCTGCCGCATGACCGGCTTCAACGACAGCAATGGCGTGGTCAATCCTGATGGTACCGTGAAGGGTATCGCAGGCCTTCGTGTCGCCGACGCCTCGATCATGCCGGCGGATTGCCGCGCCAACACCCATTTCACCACGGTCGTGATTGGCGAGGCCATCGCGCGCATGATGCTGCGCAGGAATGAGGCCGCGACGCCTGCCGCTGCGCTGGCAGAGTAGGCGGCAGCCTAGTCGGCCGTCTGCTCCCGCAACCGCTGCGCATAGACGTTGATCACGAGCGCGGCGAGCAGGATCAGGCCGCGGATCAATATCTTCAGGAAACTATCGATATTGACGTGGTCGAGGCCGTTATTGAGCACACCGAGAACAAAAAGCCCGACGATGGTGTTGCCGATGCCGCCGCGGCCGCCGAACAGGCTGGTGCCGCCGACCACGACCGCGGCGATGGAGTCCAGCAAATAGGTGTCGAACTCGTTCTGCTGCGCGCTGCCGAAATGGGCGACGCCCAGCATGCCGCCGATCCCGGAGCACACCGCCGAGATAACCATGACCGCGCCGAGGATCAGCTTGACGTTGAGGCCGGAATATTCGGCCGCCTCGCGATTTCCCCCGACCATGTAGACGTAACGGCCGAACCGCGTGTAGGTCAGCACGAGATGGCCGGCGAGCAGCATGATGGCCGCGACGATGACGATCCAGGGGATGCCGCCGATCGAGCCGGAGCCGAGCGTCGAGATCAGGCTGGGAACCTTATAAGCGATCTGTCCGCGCACCAGCAGCGCCGAGATGCCGGCCGCGATCTGCATCATCGCCAAGGTCATGATGAAGGAGGGGATGCCGATCACGGTCAGCCCCAGCGCGTTGACGAGGCCGAGCAGCGCACAGAGCAGGATCGCCAGGAGAATCGCGACAGCGCCGGGCATCGGCACATTGGCGATGTTGACGTAGGATTCCTGCAGCGTGAAGTAGGCGACCGCGATGCCGGTGACGTTGGCGATGCTGGCGATCGAGAGATCGATCTCCGCGCACAGGATCACGAAGGTGAGGCCTACGGCGATGATGCCGGTGACCGACACTTGCGTGAGGATGTTGCCGAGATTGTCCAGCGTCGCGAAGGAGGGGCTGGCGAAGGCGAAGAACAGGCTCAGGAAGATCAGGGTCAGGAAGGGTGCGATGTTGCGCATCTGCGAGCGCAGGAACGGGCCGATGCCGCGCGGCTTGCGATCCGCAGCCAAAGCCGTCTCACTGCTCGCCATTGTGCTTCTCCGTCACGCCGCCTCCAAAAGGCGGTCTTTGCTGACCGGTTCGTTCTTGAATTCGCGCACCAGGGTGCCGCGCTTGAGCACGAGGATGCGGTCGGCCAGCGACAGCACCGTCTCCGGCTCCGTGGACAGCACGATGATGGCAAGTCCCTTGGCGCGGAGATCGCGCACGATGTTGATGACGTCGTTCTTGGCGCCGACATCCATGCCGCGCGTCGGCTCGCAGAGCACGAGCAGCTTTGGCGGATAGGTCAGCCATCGCGCCAGCGCGACCTTCTGCTGATTGCCGCCGGAGAGCATGCCGAGGTCGAGGCCGACCACGGGTGGCCTTATCTGCAATTGCTCGACCTGGCGCTGGGCAATTTCGCGCTCGCGCGCCGGTTTGAGCAGCAGGGCAGAGATACGGTCCAGTATGCTGATCGAGACGTTCTTGTAGACCGGCTCCTGGTGGAACAGCATCGCGCGCCGGCTTTCGGGCACCAGCGCCACGCCTGCGCGCCGCGCCGCCGCCGTGCTGGCAAAAGTCTTGGGAGCGCCGTCCACGATGAGGGTGCCGCCGTCCGGCTTCAATTTGCCGAAGAGGATGCGGGACAATTCTTGCTGGCCGCAGCCCATGAAGCCGTAGACACCGAGCACCTCGCCGGCGCGGGCTTCGAACGAGATGTCCCGCAGGCTGCGGGCGAGCGAGAGTTGGTCGACCTTCAACACGACCGGGCCGTCGCTCGGCTTCGGCAGGCTGAGGTCGTCGGTGTAGCTATGTTCGAGCGCCTCGCCGCCGCGACCGATCATGGCCTCGATCAGCGCGCCCTTGGTGGTGGCTGATGACGCGGTCTCCGCGACCTTGCGGCCGTTACGGAACACGGTAACGGTGTCGGAGACGCGCAGAATGTCCTCGATGAAATGCGAGATGAAGACGATGCCGGTGCCTTCATTGCGCAGCCGCCGCAGCGTGGTGAAGAGCCGCTCGACCTCGGGCGGGGAGAGGGCGGAGGTCGGCTCGTCCAGGATGACGATGCGCGCGCCGGAGAACAGCACGCGGGCGATCTCGATGAGCTGCTGCAGCCCGATCGGGAGGTCGCCGAGCCGCGACATCGGGTCGACGTCGATGCCGAACCGGGCGAGCTGCTCGCCGGCCTCGCGTGCCATGCGCCGCCATTGCACGATGCCGAGCCGGTTGGTCGGCTGGTTGCCTAGGAACACGTTCTCGGCGACCGTCAGGTCGGGTGCGACGCTGAGTTCCTGATGCACCATGGCGATCCCGGCGGCATGGGCATCGCGGGCGGACCGAAATCGCGTTTCCTGGCCGTTGACCAGGAAGCGGCCGGAGAAGTCCGTATGCACGCCGGCGATGATCTTCATCAGCGTGCTTTTTCCGGCACCGTTCTCACCGACGAGACCGTGGATCTCGCCGGGAAGAAGCGCAAAGTCGACACCACGAAGCGCTTCGACGCCGCCGAAGCTCTTCGTGATGCCCTGCAGTTCAAGGATCGGGGAACGTCCCTCAGGCATGGAGATCAGATCAGGAAGTGATCTTCCATCCATTGCATGCCGGGGGCGTTCTCCTTGGTCACGACCGGGCCGTCCGTCACCACGCTCTTCGGAATGCCCTGGCCGCTCTTCTCGCCGCCGACGACGGCGGACACGCCGGCGATGACGGCGCCGCCATGGATACGGCAGGACGGGTTGCGCACGGTTGCGAACATCCGGCCCTCCCGGACGGCCTGGATCGCCGGTGGCATGGCGTCGACGCCGCCGATCAGGATGTTGGTGCGGTTGCGCGCCTTCATGATGTTGGCGGCGGCGAGCGCCATGTCGTCATTGTGGAAGAACGCCGCGTCGATCTGCGGATACTTCGTCAGGTAGGTTTCCCAGAGACGGGCAGCCTTGGAGACGTCCCAATCGGCCGGCTGGGTGTCGAGCACCTCGATACCAGGGAATTGCTTCACCACGTTGTTGAAGCCCTTGGCACGACCTTGTGCGCCGGTGTGGCCGAGTGCGCCCTGCGTCATGATGATCTTGCCCTTGCCGCCCATCGCGTTGCACAGCGCCTGCGTCACGGATGCGCCCATGAACTCGTTGTCGGGAGCGAGGAAGGAGTGGACGTTGATCTGGTCGAGCGGCGCGATCAGGGTGTCCATGTCGATCACGGGTGTGCCGGCGTCGATCATTTTTTGCACCGGCTGGGTGAGGGTGCCGATGCCGAAGGCCTGGATCGCGACAAAGTCCCACTTCTGCGAGGCCATGTTGTCGATCGCGGCGCGCTGCTTCACCGCATCGAGCTGGCCGTCGAACCAGGTGACTTCGACGTTGAACAGCTTGCCCCAGAACTCCGCGGCCTGTTTGCCTTGCGCACACCAGGTGGCCTGAAGGCCGGCATTGGAGAATGCCGCCTTCAGCGGCTTCTCGGATCGTCCGACTTCGGCGGCCAGCGCGGGGTTTATCCCCATGCTGCCGAGGATCGCCGTGGCGGCGCCGGCGGCCGCTGCCGCCTGAAGAAGATCGCGCCTGGTCTTCGAGAAATCATTCGTCCCGGACATCGCTCGCTCCCATGAATTTATCATTAGCAGCGTCTTTGACTGCGCTACCAAGGAGGCAGTGTCTCACAATCGAAGGGTTCACGCCACCCGTCACGCAATCGCGTGAAAAACTGACGCAGCCGTCGTTGGTGCAATGCGAAGCATCACATGGAAACGTCAGCAAACGCGGCGATGTCGATAAGCAAGTTTTGCCACGCATCATTGATGGTCGGCGACCATTCGTCCGCGAGTACCTCACGTAGCGTATCGCGGATGATGCGGAAGAAGTCGATGAAGAGATCGCGTGGCGTGCCGTAAGCGTCGTGCGACGAGACTTCGCAGGTGATCATGCGAAAGTATCCGCCGCGTGCACCTGCGAAATCGATGATGGCTTCGATCGTCATCGCCAGCATCGATCCCCTCACGAGGTCGCCGCCATCCCGGCGAAACATGGTCTCGGCTTCGGGGCGCTCACGAAACAGCCGCCGATAGACAAGGGGCGTCAGATCCTCGCAGCGCTCGGCGGCGAGTTTAAAACTTCGCTCGATCGGATTGGTTGAGGCATTCATCTGTGTGGCGCCGGCGCGGCACAAACACGCGTTGCTTGAGACAAAAAAAGAGCGGGGCCCTAGCCCCGCTCAAAAATTGTGTCGACCCTATTATCCCCGATATCTGAAGATTTGCTCTTGATTGACGGGGCGACGCTGCGTTTTGCGCGCCAGGGGCTCCTCCCGAGACTTGGACCACCAGACTTCGACCTCGCGGCCAGCCTGAGCAGATGAATGCTAGATGAACTTTTCTCTCTTGTCATCAATTTCAGCAACGATTGTTCAAAATTCGAGCAATCGACGCAATGATCGTAATGTTATTTCGACAAGATGTTGAAATATAACAACTATTATGTGATTTGGTCGGCTGTCAGGGCAGGCCAAAATGCTCGTTTGGGCCCCAGCGCGACGCAGGGAACACAGTCTCCGACAAATTTGTCGTGGGCCAAGCTGACGGGCGAAGTCGTCTCGACTCGGACCCTGCGCGGTGTTTAGTTGGTAGGCGAACGAATGGTTCGGCAAATGCGCGCTCGGCTGCAAAAATTCCTGCCTATCGTCCTGATCGCGCTTGCGATGCAGGTGCTGGCGCCGATTGCCGCGTGCTGGGCGACCAGCGCGGCCTTGGCCGATCCGCTCCAGAACGCGGTCATCTGCCACAGCGGCGATTCGGCGGGCTCGGGTCTTGCTGATCAGGCGGGCGCACACGCCGGGGCCTGCGCGATGTGCTGCCTGGCGCAGGCGAGCGCCTCGCTCGATTCGCCGCAGCCGACATTCTCCGCACCCGTCCGCCACGCCGCGCGCGTGGTGTGGCACGATGTGACTGATAGCGTTGTCACGTCCCATGGCGGCTCCAACGCGCAGGCGCGCGCGCCACCACAGTTTTCCTGACGACCCTCGTAGTCGCAGCGGTCCGTCCGCAGGCGATTGATGCAGTCGAAAGACCGGCTCTCGTGCCGATGTCAGGGAATTCCCATGTTACGCCTTCATGCCCGCTGTGGCGTGAGTGCCGTCGCCATCCAGGCGGCGTTGCTCGCGTCGACGAGCGGGGTCTTCGCTCAAAGCAGCGAGAGAGAGCTGCCTGCGGTCAGCGTCAATGCCCCGCGGGAGGCACGCAAGCCCGCCCAGCGCACCACCAGCGCCAAGCCGCGCGCGACGAGGCCGGTGTCCTCCGACCGGCCGGCCACCGTTGTCGTCGCCAATCCGGTCGGCGGGGAGACGCGCACCTCGCTCGCCACGCCGTCTGCGGTGGCGCGCTACCAGCTTCCGCAGCAGTCCTTCAGCATCACCGCCAAGGAGGTTGACGAGACCATCAACTTCAAGGATGCCGAGGACGCTGTCAAATACATGCCGAGCCTGTTCGTGCGGAAACGCAACGACGGCGACAACCAGGCGGTCCTGGCGACGCGAAGCTGGGGTCTGAACTCCAGCGCGCGCACGCTGGTCTATTATGACGATCTCCTGATTTCGGCGCTGATCGGCAACAACAACACCAGCGCCTCGCCGCGGTGGAACCTGATCTCGCCGGAGGCGATCGGACGCGTCGACTTTCTCAACGGTCCGTTTGCCGCGGCCTATCCGGGCAACTCGATCGGTGGGGTCCTGCTGATCTCATCGAAGATGCCGGACAAGCCGTTTGCGACAGCCAAGGAGACGGTCTCGGTGATGCCGTGGAGCCAGTACGGCACCAAGAACACCTATGTAACGAGCCAGACGAGTGCGGCCGCGGGCAACCGCGATGGCAGGCTGTCATGGCTGGTCAGCGCCAACTATCTCGACAGTTTCCAGCAGCCGCTGACCTACACCACGAGCGCGGGCATTCCGGCGGGGACCACCGGCGCGTTCCCCGCGCTCAACAAGCAGGGCGTGGCCGCAAACGTGGTGGGGACGGGCATCCTCGCACATTCGCAGCAGACCTCGGGCAACCTCCGCTTCGCCTACGACGTGTCGCCGCTGGTGCAGGCGACATATTCCTTCGGTGTCTGGAACAACCATCAGCTCTCTGATCCGCAGACCTATCTGAAATCGACCGCGACGGGCGCGCCGACGTTCGCCGGCATTGCCGGCTTTGCCACCGCCAAATATGTGCTGGACCAGACCCATGTCAGCAACGCGGTGGCGCTGAAGAGCGATACCAAGGGCGTGTTCGATTTCGACCTGTCGGCGTCGAGCTACAATTATCTGAGCGACATCCAGACCAACCCCTTCACCGTCGGCGCCGGCGCCAGTTACTCGCTGAACGGCAAGGTGACGCGGATGGACGGCACGAACTGGCAGAACGTCGACGGCAAGGGTATCTGGCGTCCGGACGGCACCAATGGCGCGCACGAAGTCAGCTTTGGCCTGCACGGCGATCGCTACCGGCTCGAGAACCCGGTCTATGCGTCCACCGTCTGGTATTCGACCGGCGACAAGGGCAACGGCACGCTGTATTCGCAAGGCACCGGCGAGACACGAACCGGTGCGCTGTGGCTGCAGGACGCCTGGAAGATCGCGCCCAACCTGAAGCTGACGCTCGGCGGCCGGCTCGAGACCTGGCGTGCATTCGACGGCTTCAATCTGAACTCGATCCAGAACGGGATCGGCGTCATCACGTCGTCTGCGTCGACCGACCAGCCGACTCTCTCGTCGACCAACTTCTCGCCGAAGGCGTCGCTGACCTACGATCCGAACAGGGAGTGGCGGATCACGGCCAGCTTTGGTGAGGCCTACCGCTATCCGACGGTGACCGAGCTCTACCAGAATATCACGGCCGCGGGCGTTGCGACGTTCGGCAATCCGTTCCTGTCGCCCGAGCACGACTATACGGGCGAGTTGAACATCGAACGGCGGTGGAACGATGGTCGCGTCCGGCTGACGCTGTTCCGCGAGCGCACCAACAACGCGATCATCTCGCAGACCAACCTCGTCACGACCGGCAATACGCAGACGCCGACCACCGTCATCAGCAACGTCGATGCCATCCGCATGCAGGGCATCGAGCTATCCGCTGATAAGGACAACGTGCTGGTCGATGGCCTGCAACTGTTCGGCAGCGTCACCTATGTCGATTCCCGCATCCTGGCGGATGCCAGCTGGGCGGGGCTTCATCCGCTGACGGGCTTGCCGACGACGGTCGTCGGCAAGCGGGTGCCTTATGTGCCGGACTGGCGCGCCAAATTCGGCGTGACCTATCGTCCCAACGACAGTTGGGCCTATACGGTCGCGGCCCGCTACAGCGGCAAGCAGTATTCGACTCTCGACAACACCGATATCATCCCGCACGTCTACGGGGCCTTCGATAACTTTTTCGTTGTGGACTTGAAGATCCACTACAACGCGACGAAGAATTTCTCGTTCGATTTCGGTATCGATAATCTCTTCAACGAGCAGTACTTCCTGTTCCATCCCTTCCCGGGCCGAACGTTCGTACTCGCGGCGAAATACACGTTCTGACCAATCGCAAAGACAAGAAGGAGCCTTTCATGAAAACTCTGTTGGCCGGACTTGCCGGCTTCGTCCTGTTCGCCGCCGCGTTCGCAGCGCCCGCGACCGCCCAGGAAATCAAGGCCGGCGATCTCGTGATCACGCAGGCCTGGAGCCGCGCCACGCCCGGCGGCGCCAAGATCGGCGGCGCGTATCTCACGATCGAGAACAAGGGGACCACACCGGACAAGCTCGTCGGCGGCTCCGCCGACATTGCCGGCAAGGTCGAGGTCCATGAGATGGCGGTCACCGACGGCGTGATGAAGATGCGTGCGCTCGATAAGGGGCTCGCCATCGAGCCGGGCAAGACCGTGAAGCTCGCGCCGGGCGGCTACCACCTGATGCTGTTCGAGCTGAAGAGCCCGCTCAAGCAGGGCGACAAGGTGCCGGTGACACTGCAATTCGAGAAGGCGGGCAAGGTGCAGGTCTCGCTCGACATCCAGGGCGTCGGCGCGCAGGCTCCGGGCGGCGCCGCCGACAAGGGCGGCCAGATGAAGAAGATGCACGACCATTCCGGGATGAAGATGTGAGGGTAACCATGCGAACGATATTGGCTTGCGGCGCAATCGCCGCTGCAGTGCTGACGAATTCATCGGCCGGCGCGCATGTCTATCTCGAAGGCAAGCAGGCGAGCGTCGGCGCGTCCTACAAGGCGGTGTTCGCCGTGCCGCATGGTTGCTCGGGCTCGCCGACCGTCAAGATCCGAGTGCAGGTGCCGGAGGGCGTGATCTCCGTCAAGCCGATGCCGAAGGCTGGATGGACGGTCGACGTCGTCGAGGGCAAATACGCCAGCGAGTACGAGTATCACGGCAGCAAGATCTCCTCTGGCGCCAAGGAGGTGGTGTGGTCGGGCGGCAAGCTCGCGGATCACAATTACGATGAGTTCGTCATGAACACCTACGTCACCGACAGTCTGAAGCCGAACACGACGCTATATTTCCCGGTGGTGCAGGAATGCGAGAAGGGCGTCAGCCGCTGGATCGATATTCCGGCGGCCGGAGCCAGTGGCGGTGGCGGCCATTCGCATGACAGCAAGACGCCGGCGCCCGGCGTGAAGCTGATAGCGAAGCCGTGACAGCATGCGGTTGATTGCTGGCCTTGCCGCGCTGCTCCTGGCGTTATGCATGGTCACGTCGGCCGATGCCCATGCGGTGCTCGTCGGTTCGGAGCCAAGCGACGGCAGCGTGCAGGCCGAGGCGCCAAAGATGGTGGTGCTCCGCTTCAACGAAGCGGTGACGCCGACCGCGGTCAGCCTGCTCGATGCCGCGGGCAAACCGCGTGACGTGGTGATCCGCGCCGTCGATCAATCCGTCCTGGTGACGATGCCTCCTGATCTGCCGCAGGGGACGCAGGCGATAAGCTATCGCGTGGTCTCGGAGGATGGCCATCCCGTCATCGGCTCGCTGCTGTTCTCGATCGGCGCCGTCACCGGCACGGTGGCGCCTTCGGGTGGCGGCGTGGTCCATGTCCTGATCTGGCTGGCTCGGGTCGGCGTCTATTTCGGGATGTTCGCGGGCGTCGGCGGCGTGTTCTTCGCGGCATGGATCGGCCACGGGCCGGCCGGGGAGCGGCTGATCATGCGCGCGCTTGCGATCGGCTTGGCATGCGCGATCGTGTCGCTCGGGTTGCAGGGGATTGACCTCCTGAGCCTGCCACTCTGGCGGCTCGCGACCTCCGCGCCATGGGCTGCTGCCTTCGCCACCAGCCTGTTTCCCGCCTCGCTGGCCGCCATGGCTGCGATGCTGATCGCTCGCGTCGCCTGGCGCAGCCCGTCGTTCGGCGCCGCCTTGCGCCGAACCGCGTTCGCGATGATCTGTGTCGGATTGTCGTTCTCGCTGAGCGGTCATGCCGCGACGGCCTCGCCGCAATGGCTGACAAGGACGGCGCTGTTCATCCACGGTATTGGTCTTGCCTATTGGATGGGGGCGCTTGCACCGCTGGCGGTGATGGCGTGGCTCCGGAGCGAACCGCTGCTGCGCGTGCTCCGGCGCTTTTCGCTGCTAGCGATCCCGGTCGTCGCATTGATCGCGCTGTCCGGATTGGCGCTCGCAGTCGTCCAACTCGAGAGATTCGGCGCACTGGTCGATACCGGCTACGGGAAGATTCTCGTCGCGAAGCTCGTGCTGGTGCTGCTGTTGCTTTCGTTCGCCGCCCTGAACCGATGGGTCTTCACGCCGACCATCGCGCGCGAGTTCCACAGGACCCGCCCGTTGCAGCGATCGATCGCGGTCGAATTCGTGCTCATGATCGCCATCCTCGGGCTGGTATCGCTCTGGCGCTTCACAACTCCGCCGCGCGCGCTGGCGATGTCGGCGAAGGTGCCGCTGGCTATTCACATCCACACCGACGCCGCGATGTTCCAGGTGCTGGTCTGGCCGGGCCAGGTCGGTCAAAACGACTTTACGCTGCAGCTCATGAACGGCGATGCCAGTCCGCTTGGTGCCAAGGAGGCGACGCTGTTGCTGAGCCTGCCGGAGCGCGGCATCGCGCCGATCGAGCGCGGCGCCGTGCTCGAAGCGGATGGCTATTGGCATGTGCGCAATATGCCGCTGCCGCACCCGGGTCGTTGGCATCTGCAGATCGACGCGCTGGTGACCGACTTTCAGAAGGTCACGCTGGAGGATGACCTCGAGGTGCCGCCGTAACGGCCTCAACCGGCGTCTCAAGTCGACGGAAAAATGACAAGGAATTTCGTTACCTTAGCGGCATTTCCTCAGTCCGTGTCTTGTGCTATCGCCGCTAATCCGGTTTCACTGCATCCCCTCACTGATTCTTGCCGAGTTTGGCCCATGCGATTGTCGCGGTTTTTTCTCCCGATCCTGAAGGAAAATCCGAAAGAGGCGGAGATTGTCTCGCATCGCCTGATGCTGCGCGCCGGCATGATGCGGCAGGAGGCGGCCGGTATCTATGCCTGGCTGCCGCTGGGCTTCCGGGTGCTGAAGAAGATCGAGCAGATCGTGCGCGAGGAGCAGGACCGTTCCGGCGCGCTGGAGCTCTTGATGCCGACCTTGCAGCTCGCCGACCTCTGGCGCGAGAGCGGCCGCTACGATGCCTACGGTCCGGAGATGCTGCGCATTGCCGACCGTCACAAGCGCGAGCTGCTGTACGGGCCGACCAACGAGGAAATGATCACGGAGATCTTCCGCGCCTACGTCAAGTCCTACAAGAACCTGCCGCTCAATCTCTATCATATCCAATGGAAATTCCGCGACGAGCAGCGCCCGCGTTTCGGCGTGATGCGCGGCCGCGAATTCCTGATGAAGGACGCATACTCCTTCGACCTCAACGAGGCCGCCGCGCGGCTCGCCTACAACAAGATGTTCGTCGCCTATTTGCGCACCTTTGCGCGGATGGGGCTGAAGGCGATCCCGATGCGCGCCGAGACCGGCCCGATCGGCGGCGATCTCAGCCACGAGTTCATCGTGCTCGCCGAGACCGGCGAATCCGGCGTGTTCATCAATCGCGACGTGCTGGACCTGCCGGTGCCGGGCGAGGACGTCGATTACAACGGCGACCTCACGCCGATCATCAAGCAGTGGACGACACTCTACGCCGCGACCGAAGACGTGCACGATGGCGCGCGCTTCGAGGCGGAGGTGCCCGCGGACAAGCGGCTCAACACCCGCGGCATCGAGGTCGGCCAGATCTTCTATTTCGGAACGAAGTATTCGGAGCCGATGAAGGCCATGGTGGCAGGGCCCGATGGTGTCGATGTGCCGATCCATGGCGGCTCCTACGGCGTCGGCGTCTCGCGCCTGGCAGGCGCCATCATCGAGGCCTGCCATGACGATGCCGGCATCAAATGGCCGGAGGCGGTGGCGCCGTTCCGCGTCGTGATCCTCAACCTCAAGCAGGGCGACGCCGCGGTCGACGGCGCCTGCGAGAAGCTCTATGCCGAACTGTCAGCCAAGGGCGTCGACGTGCTCTATGACGACACCGACCAGCGTGCCGGCGCAAAATTCGCCGCGGCCGATCTGATCGGCATTCCCTGGCAGATCATGATCGGCCCGAAGGGGCTCGCCGACGGCAAGGTCGAGATCAAGCGGCGCGCGGACGGGTCGCGCGAGACGATGTCGCCGGCGGACGCGGTCGCGCGGCTGGTGGGCTGAATATTATCCACTGCGCGCTTAAGGGGCAGGCAATCCGGCCACAATTGACCCCGAATCATGGGATTATCAGCAATGGATGAGACCATGACCGACGCAAAGCCCACCGCGCCCTTCGCGCCCTTCGAATGGATGTTGTCGGCGCGCTATCTGCGGGCGCGCCGCAAGGAAGGATTCATCTCCGTCATCGCCGGGTTCTCGTTTCTCGGCATCATGCTCGGCGTCGCCACGCTGATCATCGTCATGGCCGTCATGAACGGCTTCCGCAAGGAGCTGCTCGACAAGATCCTCGGCCTCAACGGCCATATCCTGGTGCAGCCGCTGGAATCGCCGCTGACGGACTGGAAGGACGTCGCCGAGCGCATCAGCCAGGCCCAGGGCATTCGCCTGGCCGCGCCCGTCGTCGACGGCCAGGCGCTGGCCTCGTCCTATTTCAACGCCTCGGGCGTTCTGGTGCGCGGCATGCGCGCCGACGACCTGAACAACCTCACGTCAGTTGCCAAGAACATCAAGCAGGGCACGCTGGAGGGCTTTGACGACGGGCAGGGGGTCGCGATCGGCCGCCGGCTCGCCGACCAGCTCTCCGTGCATGCCGGTGACAGCATCACGCTGGTGGCGCCGAAGGGCGCGGTGACGCCGATGGGCATCACGCCGCGCATCAAGCCCTACAAGGTCACGGCCGTATTCGAGATCGGCATGTCCGAATACGACGCCGGCTTCGTCTTCATGCCGATCGCCGAGGCGCAGGCCTATTTCAACCGCAACAACGACGTGACAGCGATCGAGATCTTCACCACCAATCCTGACCGTATCGACCAGTTTCGCAAAGTTGTGACGGAGGCCGCCGGACGCCCCGTCTTCCTGGTCGATTGGCGCCAGCGCAACTCGACCTTCTTCAACGCGCTGCAGGTGGAGCGGAACGTGATGTTCCTGATCCTGACCCTGATCGTGCTGGTCGCGGCGCTCAACATCGTCTCCGGCCTGATCATGCTGGTGAAGGACAAGGGCAGCGACATCGCGATCCTCAGGACCATGGGCGCCTCGCAGGGCGCGATCATGCGCATCTTCCTGATCACGGGTGCCTCGATCGGCGTCGTCGGCACGCTGGTCGGCTTCTTCGTCGGGCTGATGATCTGCCTCAACATCGAATCCATCCGGCAGTTCCTGTCCTGGCTCACCGCGACCGAACTGTTCGATCCGACGCTCTATTTCCTCTCAAAGCTGCCCGCCGAGATCGACGTCGGCGAGACCACGGCGGTCGTCATCATGGCGCTGACACTGTCGTTCCTTGCGACGCTCTACCCGTCGTGGCGCGCCGCGCGCCTCGATCCGGTCGAAGCGCTGCGGTACGAGTGAGGGGCTGATGGAGCAGGGGGCAGAAGATGTACCGGTCATTTATCTCCACGAGATAAAGCGGCAGTACATGCAGGGCGAGGTGCCCTTGACCATCCTCGACGGCGCCAAGCTCGCGCTGTGGCCGGGACAGTCGGTGGCGCTGGTGGCGCCGTCGGGCTCGGGCAAGTCGACGCTGCTGCACATCGCGGGTCTCCTGGAGACGCCCGATGCCGGCGAGGTTTATGTCGCCGGCAATCCGACCTCGCAACTGCCCGACATCGAGCGCACCCAGATCCGGCGCACCGAGATCGGATTCGTCTACCAGTCGCACCGGCTGCTGCCGGAATTCACCGCGCTCGAGAACGTCATGATGCCGCAGATGATCCGCGGCCTGAAGCGGTCCGAGAGCGTCAAGCGCGCCAAGGAGATCCTGTCCTATCTCGGACTCGGCGACCGCATCACCCACCGCCCGGCCGAGCTGTCGGGCGGCGAGCAGCAGCGCGTGGCGATCGCGCGCGCGGTGGCGAACGCGCCGCGGGTGCTGTTTGCGGACGAGCCGACCGGCAACCTCGACCCCGTCACCGCCGATCACGTCTTCCAGGCCCTGATGCAGCTCGTGAAGGCGACCCAGGTCTCGATGCTGATCGCGACCCACAACATGGAGCTCGCCGGCCGCATGGACCGCCGGGTCTCGCTGGCCAACGGCCAGGTCGTCGAGCTGGAATAGGGCTTCCTGCAAAAACGGTGAAAAACAACCCCATGCACAGTAGCCGGCGAGGTCCGCCGGCTCCCTGCTGTTTTTGCGAATTTCGCTTGACCCGTCGGGCAAATCAGGGGTATATTGCCAGCATCGGACAATCCCGCCGATTGCCTTCGTCGGCAATCCGATTACGGCAATGGCTTGCAGTTCTCCGCCAAAGTGCGCAGATTTCAACTTGCAAGTGTGAGCACGGTGCAACACATTTGGTTACTCCCATGGAGTGACCAAGCGTGACATCACGTTCTGCGGATATCCCGATGGGTGCTACCGTAAGAGACGGTGGAACGCATTTCCGCGTTTGGGCACCTGTCGCCGAAGCGGTTCACGTGGCGCTCGTTGATCCCACAGCCGCGCCACCCAATGCCTGGCGGGCAGACGCAACGAACATGCTTGCGCGGGATGCCAGTGGTTTCTGGTCGGGCTTCTTTGCCGGTGTAGGGCATGGCTGGGAGTACCGGTACTGGACGAAGGGACCGTCAGGAGAGGGATACAAGCGCGATCCTCGGGCCGTCGAGCTCGAATTGGAAAACTATCCCGATTGCAACTGCAGGATCGTAAAGCCGCGGGATTATCCCTGGCATGACGAGGATTTTGTTGCGCCTCGTTTCAACGATCTGATCATCTACCAATTCCACATCGGCGTATTCTATGCCGAGCGCGACGGCGTCGACATCCGCGCCAATCGCGTCAGCAAGTTCCTCGACGTCGTTGATCGCATCGAACATCTCGCTTTGCTCGGGGTCAACGCGATACAACCGCTTCCGGTCGCGGAGTGGCAAGGCGAGACCAGTCGGGGCTACAACAACACGGATTTCTTCTCGCCGGAGATGGACTATTGCGTGCCACCAGCGAACCTTGGCGCGTATCTGTCCCGGATCAACGCCATGTTGGGCGCGAAAGGAAAGCCGCCGCTAAGCATCGAGGAGTTGTGGGATCAGCGCGACCAGCTCAAGGCCATGGTCGATCTCTGCCACCTCTACGGTCTCGCCGTCATCGGCGACGTCGTTTACAACCATGCCGGCGGTCCCCTCGACCCCCAGAGCATGCGGTTTTTCGACCGTCCCTGGAATCACGAATGGTGGGACCCGGACAGCTATTTCGTCGCGGGAGAAGGATGGGCCGGCGGCAGAATTTTCGACTACGCGACGGACGAAGTCCGCGCCTTTCTCATCGACAACGCGATCATGTACCTTGACGATTTCCACTTCGATGGCTTGCGCTATGACGAGGTCACGGTCATCGCGAAGAACGGTGGGCAGCGGTTCTGCCGCGACATCACGTCGACGCTGCGATACCGCCGGCCGGCCGCCGTGCAGATTGCCGAATACTGGGACTGGGACAGGGCGCTGCCAGTCCAGGAGAACGGTCTCGGGTTCGACGCGGCCTGGAACGATGGTCTGCGTGGTGCGATCCGTTCGGTCCTCGGCAGCGCCGCACAGGGGGCTTCGGCGTCGCTAAATCTCGATCCGGTACGGGACGCCCTCCGTCTTCCGCCGGGCTATCCGGCGATGTGGAAGGCCGTCGTGCATCTGGAAAATCACGACATCGTGGACGCCGATCGCGACGACCCGAGTCAGATTCAGCTCCGAATTCCTGCGCTTGCCGGCGGCACGGACCGGCGCAACTGGTACGCCAGAAGCCGCTCGCGCGTCGCCTCCACGCTGTTGCTGACGGCGCCCGGCATTCCCATGCTTTTCATGGGACAGGAGTT
This sequence comes from Bradyrhizobium guangdongense, assembly GCF_006483445.1. Taxonomy (GTDB): domain Bacteria; phylum Pseudomonadota; class Alphaproteobacteria; order Rhizobiales; family Xanthobacteraceae; genus Bradyrhizobium; species Bradyrhizobium guangdongense_A. Next base: position 18,154 of record NZ_PPPT01000235.1, read on the forward strand.
CATGGAAGACAAGCCGTGGCACAACAATCCCGCTCGGAGCGATCTGCTGATCTATTGGGACGGTCTCAAGACGGATCCCAACATGCGCGACTTTCTGCGCTTCATGCAGGAGCTTGGTTGGCTTCGAAGGTCTCATCCAGCTTTGCGATCCGAAGGATGCAATCCGTTTTACGTCCATAACCAGGATCGGGTCATCGCCGTCCAGCGCTGGGTCGAGGGAATGGACCGCGACGTCGTGGTCGTCGCGTCATTCAACGAGACGACGCATTACGGCTATCGGCTCCCGTGTCCGGTCGGAGGGCGCTGGTTCGAAGTCTTCAACAGCGAGGCCTATGACAACATGCCGGCGGGAGGAGGTTACAACACAAATGCCGCCGGCAACCCCGGCGGCATTGTGTCCGACGGCCCTTCTTTTCGCGATCAGCCGAATTCCGCGATGATCGATATCCCGGCCAATGGCGCCCTCGTTTTCGCGCGGGATCGCGGCGACGCGATCCACCGGCCGATATGATTGGTGGAAGGTCGCCACCGACGCCAGTCGATCGAGCCAAGGATCGAGCCAAGGATCGAGCCAAGGCAGGTCGCTCCATGTGGCCTCCAGCTACGGCCGGATCACCGTCATGTTGAACGGACCGGCATTGGCGGCCGCGTAGGCGACGGCGTCGTTGGCGTGGTCGAGATCGAAAGCCTTCGTCTTGTAGTGATCGAGGCGCAGCAATCCGGCGCGCACCATTGCGATCAGACGGACCGCGGCATCCGGCGGGTACATCCAGACGCCGTGGATGGTGATGCATTCACGCATGATCCAGTTGTAGGGCAGCTCCAGCCCGGCGCCGCCGAGCATGTTGACGCCGCCCATCAGCACCACGCGTCCATAGGGCCGCACCGTCATGATCGCGGCGCGCACCACCGTCGTGCTGACTGAAGGCGGCATGATGTCGAGCACGCAGTCGATCGGGCCGGGCGCGGCGCGCATCATGCTGTCGCGATCCTCGGCTTCATGGCCGGAGAGCTTGACCGGCCTGACGCGCTCGCCGTAGCGACGCACGAGTTCGGCGAGCATGGCCTCGTTGCGGCCCGGCGCCACGACGCAGGCCGCGCCCATCGCCAGCGCCACGGCCACTGCGGCGCTGCCGAAGTTGCCGGTGGCGCCGCTGACCAGGACAGTCTCGCCGGGCTGGAGTTTTGCGGCCAGGAAGCCGCCATAAGGCACGAGCATGGTGCCGAGTGCGCACCATTGCGTGGCCTCGGCGTCCGTGATGTTGCCGAGCCGCTTCACGTTCTCGGTCGGCACCCTGATCTGCTCGGCGAACGAGCCGTGATGAAAATACTTCTGCAGGCGCATGCCGCCTTCGCCGCGCGCGCTCACACCCTGGAGCGTGATGTCGGGCGCGACAGCGTCGTCGCGCGAACGCACGGTTGGATCGCACAGCACCCAGTCGCCGACGGCAAGCTTCGTTGCGTCCGGTCCGATCGCGCGCACGCGGCCGATGCAGCCCGCGCCGGGAATCACCGGCAGCGCGAGCGCGTATTTGCGTTCGCCGCTCAACACCTCGTTCGTATAGGACAGCACGCGGGTCGAAACGATATCGACGATCACCTCGCCGGTGCCGAGCACGGGGGCGGGGACGTCCTCGATGACGAGCGGGGTTCCGAAGGATTTCAGTACGGCAGCTTTCATGGGGGCACCTCATTGCGGGTGACGTGCATATGCGCCGGCCTTGCGGGCCCAGGAAGGCCTGGTATTATCCTAGTATTCCCTAGACCCTCTCTCGCGAGGTGAACCCATGGCCGATCCGCGCCGCGTCGAATTCGGCGACTTCCTGCGCTCCCGCCGCGAGAAGCTGACGCCAAAACTCGTCGGCCTTCCGGCCGGCCGGAGGCGGCGCACCGCAGGCCTGCGGCGCGAGGAGGTCGCGCAGCTCGCCGGCATCGGCGTCGACTGGTACATCCGCCTCGAGCAGGGCCGCACCGTCAGCCCCTCCGTCACCACGATCGACGCGCTCGCCCGCGCGCTGCGGCTTTCCAGGACCGAGCACGCGCATCTGAAGGCCCTGGCGCGCGACGGCGATGGACGCACATTCACCCGCGAGATCGTGCCGCCGCCGATCCTGCGCCTGATCGAGAGCTTGCCGAATCCGGCCTACATCACCGGACGGCGCTGGGACGTGCTGGCCTGGAACGTCGCCGCCGAGAAGGTGTTTGCGTTCGGTCGCTTGCCGGAGGAGGATCGCAACACGATGCTGCTGATGATGACCAACAAGCAGACGCGCAAGGCTTACGGTGCCGGCTGGGCCGACGTCGCCAAGCGCATGGTCGCAATGTTCCGCGCCACCCACGACGTCTGGGCCGGCGATCCCGCCTTTGCCGAACTGCTGACGCGGCTGCGCGCGGGTAGCCCCGAGTTCGTCAAATGGTGGGAAGCCCACGAGATCCGCAGCACCGCCTCGGGCCTCAAGACCATGTCGCATCCGACCCTGGGCGTGCTGCATTTCGAGCACACGAGCTTTCAGGCCAACGACGATCCGGCGCTGAAGCTGGTGATCTACACGCCGGTGTAGGGGCGAAATCCAGCATCTCGCCATCTTGCGAAATATACCCCTAGGGGGTATATGGACGGAACCGGTTCACGGCGTGCTAACCGTCGGGAACGGTCACGGATGCGTGACCTGGATCAAGGACAGCATCGGCCGGCATCATATGGTATTGTTGCCGCGTTGCGGCCTGACGAGGTGACTACTCACGATGCGGTTCGTCCGTACCATCCTGGCCTTCGCGATCGCCGTCTCGCTGGCGGTGCTGCCGCTCGGCGCGTCCAGCGCCGGCTACGCGATGCCGTCGGATGACATGCAGACCAGCATGCACATGGCCGACCACGGCGACATGGCGATGGCCGATTGTTGTCCGGACGAGATGCAGGGAACCACTTCCAACAGCACCGGCGACAAGTGCCGCATGGGCTTCTGCTGCATCGGTGGAATCCTCGTGCTTGGTGACGTGAGCCCGCTCGCATTCGGGCTTCTCACGCTCACTGCAAGCAAGATCGTAATCCCCGCGGACCAGGTCCTCCTGCATCGCGGCGGCAGTCCGCCTTTCCGACCTCCTCGAGTCTGATCTCGCAAAGCCCGACGCGCGCGGCACGCCTGCCCGCGACGACGACTGACGTGCGCGCAGGTCGCGCCACGGCCGAGATCAATTCATGAGGACAGAACCATGCTTTCCAAATTCACCACCGCGGCGCTCGCCGCCACCCTTTCGCTTGCCGCGTCAGCCGCCATGGCGGGTGCCGGCGACTACGCCTTCGAGCCTGTCAATCCGGAGATGAAGAAGGGCGACGACGTCACGCTCACGGTACGTCTGACCAACAAGCAGACCGGCAAGCCGGTGGCGGACGCGGTGATCTTCAAGACCCGCGTCGACATGGCGCCCGACGGAATGGCGGAGATGGTGTCGGACGTCGCGCCGCTGCCGTCGAAGGAGCCGGGCGTCTACGCCTTCAAGACCGACCTGCCGATGGCCGGCCGTTATCAGGTCACGCTGTCCGCGAAGGTGCAGGGCGAGGCCGAAACCGTGACCGGCAAGGTGATCGTCAAGGCGACGAAGTGAACCTTCGGGCGTCGCCAGCCGGCGCCCGAACTCCTCTTTCCCATTCACATGGACGCGCGCTCCGGGCGCGCGGGTAGACACCATGAATACGCAGCGTCTTCTGACGGCACTCGCACTCACGGGCGGCCTCGCCCTCGGTGCCTCCTGGTATGCGACCGGCGAGCGCTGGTCCGTTCATGCCGAGGCGACCACCGCCGCGGGCGCGGATCGAACGCCGCTCTACTATCGCGATCCGGGCGGGGCACCGCTCTGGTCGGCGGTCCCGAAGACGGACGATCGCGGGCGGGACTACCTTCCGGTCTATGACGACGACAAGGCCTTCGCCGATCCGGTCAAGCCGAAGCCGCAGGCGGATGCGTCGCGCAAGATCCTCTACTACCGCAATCCCATGGGCCTGCCAGACACCTCGCCGGTGCCGAAGAAGGACCCGATGGGGATGGACTATGTCCCCGTCTACGACGGCGACGATACCGACGACGGCACGGTCAAGCTTTCGCCCGGCAAGATCCAGCGCACGGGCGTGAAGTCGGAGCCGGTTAAGCGCCGCCCGGTCCGCGTCTCGGTCAAGGCGCCGGGCACGATCCAGCTCGACGAACGGCGGATATCGGTTATCGCGATGCGGGCCGAAAGCTTCGTCCAGAAGGTCGCCGACGTCACCACCGGCACGCGCGTCAAGGCCGGCCAGCCGCTGATGCAGATCTACAGTGCGGCCGTGGCCTCCGCCGCCGCCGAGTATCTCTCGACGATCACCTCCAAGACCACGGCCGGCGTCGAAGCCTACGGCCGCGGCTCCCGGCAACGGCTGGTCAATCTCGACGTCCCCGAACAGGTCATCGCCGAGATGGAGAAGTCCCACGTTGCGCCCGTGACCGTGCAGTGGTCGGCGCCGCGCGACGGCATCGTGCTCGAGCGCAACGCCATCGAAGGCATGCGCGCCAACCCTGGCGACGTGCTGTTCCGGATCGCCGATATCTCGGTGGTGTGGGCGTTGGTGGACGTCGCAGAGCGCGAGCTCGGCAACATCTCGGTCGGCCAGCCGGTGACGATCCGGGCGCGAAGTTTCCCGGGCCGGACCTTCTCCGGAACGATCGCGGTGGTCTATCCCCAGGTGAACCGGGACACAAGGACCGCCCGCGTCCGGATCGAATTGACCAATCCGGACTTCGCGCTGCTGCCCGACATGTATGTCGATGCCGCGATCGACACCGCGGATTCCGCGCCTGTGCTGGCCGTGCCCGACAGCTCCGTGCTCGATACGGGCAGCCGGCAGGCCGTGCTTGTCGACAAGGGGGAAGGGCGCTTCGAGCCGCGTGAAGTGAAGCTCGGCCGTCGCGGCGGTGGTTACATCGAGGTGCGGAACGGCCTCGCCATCGGCGAGGCC
>NZ_PPPT01000236.1 GCF_006483445.1 Bradyrhizobium guangdongense
CGTGGATGCCCGGGACAAGCCCGGGCATGACGAGTCTGTGTCGCTTGCATCTCGAACCATCGCGGTCAGCGCATGTGATTGCCATGCCTTCCAGGGGGAGGTGGATTTGCTGCGCGTCGCCGTCACGACCCGCTCTCCATCACGGCGATCGCTTCCTCTTCGTCGGCGCCGAGATAGGCCGCGATCACCTTGGGGTCGTCGCGGACTTCGCGCGGCGAGCCTTCGGAGATCTTGACGCCGTGGTCCATCACCACGATGTGGTCGGAGATCTCCATCACGACCGACATGTCATGCTCGATCAACAAGATGGACGTACCCCGGTCGCCGCGGATCGAGAGCAGGAGCTCGCTCAGGGACGCGCTCTCGCGCGCGTTGAGGCCGGCCGCGGGCTCGTCGAGGCACAATAATGCAGGCTCGGTGCACATCGCGCGGGCAATTTCGAGCCGGCGCTGATCGCCATAGGCGAGGTTGCCGGCGGCATCATCGGCGCGGTCGAGTAGGCCGACGCGCTTGAGCCAGTCGGCGGCGAGATCGATCGCGCGCTTCTCGGCGTCGCGATAGGACGCCGCGCCGATCAGACCGAGAAAGGTGAGGCCGGAGGCGCGCATCAGCATGTTGTGCTGGGCCACCATCAGGTTCTCCAGCACGGTCATGCCTGGAAACAGGCGGATGTTCTGGAAGGTGCGGGCGACCTTGGCCTGCTTGGCGATGCGGAAATCGTTGAGCCGCTCGAGCGCGATCTCTTTGCCGTCGTCATGGGTGAGGCGGATGGTGCCGCCGGTCGGCTTGTAGAAGCCGGTGATGCAGTTGAAGACGGTGGTCTTGCCGGCGCCGTTCGGGCCGATCAACGCCGTGATCTTGCGCGGTTCGGCCGAGAACGACAGCTCCTGCACGGCGACGATGCCGCCGAAGCGCATGGTCAGCCCGTTGACGTCGAGGATCTTTGCGGCGCTCATCCGTGGCCCTCCTTCACGAGGTCGGAGGAGATCGCCTGTGCCTTCTTCAGGTACACGGTGGGTGCGCGGTGGCCGATCAGGCCGCGCGGCCGCCAGATCATGATCAGCACCATGGCCATGCCGAACACCAGCATGCGGTAGTGCTCGAGGCCCCGGAACAGCTCGAAGCCGCCGATCATGGTCAGCGCCGCAAGCGCAACGCCAAGCTGCGAGCCCATGCCGCCGAGCACGACGATGGCGAGCACCAGCGCCGATTCCTGGAAGGTGAAGGATTCCGGGCTGATGAAGCCCTGGCGTGTCGCAAAGAACGCGCCGGCGAAGCCCCCGAACATCGCACCCGTCGCGAACGCCGTGAGTTTCGTTGTCGTGGTGTTGATGCCGAGCGCGCGGCAGGCGACCTCGTCCTCGCGCAGCGCTTCCCAGGCGCGGCCGATCGGCAGGCGCCGCAGCCGGATCGTCACCCAGTTGGTGAGGAGCGCCAGCGCCAGGATCAGATAGAACAGGAAGACGATGCGGTGGGTCGGCGAGTACTCGATGCCGAGCTTTGCAGCGAGCCCGTCGTCGCTGTTGTCGAGCGGAATGCCGAACAAGGTCGGCCGCGGGATGCCGGAGACGCCGTTCGGGCCGCCGGTCAGATCCTGCCAGTTGATGATGACGAGGCGGATGATCTCGCCGAAGGCGAGCGTCACGATGGCGAGATAGTCGCCGCGCAGCCGCAGCACGGGGAAGCCGAGCAGCACGCCCCAGAAGGCGGCGAGGATGCCGGCGAGCGGCAGGCAGATCCAGAACGACAAGCCGAAATTGGTTGCGAGCAGCGCGTAGGAATAGGCGCCGACCGCATAGAAGGCGACGTAGCCGAGGTCGAGCAGGCCTGCGAGCCCGACCACGACGTTAAGGCCCCAGCCAAGCATTACATAGGTGAGCACGAGGATGCCGAGGTCGAGAATGTAACGCTGGTCGTAGAAGATGACCGGCACCAGGAAAGTGAAGATCAGCAGCGCAGGCGCCACATAGCGCCCGATGAACGACACGCCGTTCTGCACGGCGGCAGGCACCAGTTTCTCTGCGCCGGTGGGACCGATCCATTGCCGCAACAGTTCGATGACGATCGAGCCGCCGAACACGGCGCCGACCAGCGAGGCAAGCTCGCCGAACCGCGTCCAGTAGGTGAGCTGTCCGTCCTGGCCTGCCTCGGTGCGGATGCCGATCATCAGCGAGAACAGCACGAGCGCGACGAGGGCGCTGAGGAAGGCTTTTTTCAGAATGAAGGGAATGCCGGCGGTGCGACTTTTCGGAGCGGTGTCGTGCGGGAGAACTGTCACGCGGGGCCCGTCAGACTTTTTCGACTTCGGGGCGGCCGAGCAGGCCGGTCGGCATGAAGATCAGGACCACGATCAGGATCGAGAACGCCGCGACGTCCTTGTACTCGACCGAGAAGTAGGCCGACCAGAACGTCTCGATCAGGCCGATGGCGAGCCCGCCGAGCATCGCGCCCGGCAGCGAGCCGATGCCGCCGAGCACCGCCGCCGTAAACGCCTTGATGCCGGCCACGAACCCCATGAAGAAATCGACCAGGCCGTAATAGAGCAGGTACATCAGGCCGGCGACCGCGGCGAGCGCTGCGCCGATCACGAAGGTCATGGAGATGGTGCGGTCGACGTCGACGCCGAGCAGCGCCGCCATGGTCTGGTCCTGCTCGCAGGCGCGCATGTCGCGCCCGAGCCGCGTCCGCGACACCAGCCAGGTGAAGACCGCCAGCAGCACGATGGTGGTGATGACGACAACGATCTGGATATTGGAGAGCTGGATCACAAACCCGTCCGCGCTCTCATGCAGCGTATGGCCGCCGGTGATGAGCGGCGGGATCGGCTTGACGCGGGCGCCCTGCGCCACTTGCGAGTAATTCGTCAGCACGAAGGACATGCCGATCGCCGACAGCATCGGCGCGAGACGGAAAGAGTGGCGCAGCGGCCTATAGGCGATGCGCTCGACGGTCCAGCCATAGAGCGCGGTGATCGCCATCGAGACCAGGAGCACGATCAGCAGGATCACAGGAACGGTGGTGAGGCCGATCGAGACCAGGATCAGGAACGTGATCAGCGCGATGAAGCCGCCGATCATGAAGATGTCGCCATGGGCGAAATTGATCATGCCGACGATGCCATAGACCATGGTGTAGCCGATGGCGATCAGGCCGTAGATCGAGCCGAGGACGAGGCCGTTGATGAGCTGCTGGGCAAAGTAGTCGAAATGGTCCATGGGCTGCCGCTACCAAACCTGACGCGCATCAAGGGAGTTTTGGGCCCCGGCAGCCCGTACGCAGCGCGTCATCCGGTTTTTGTAACAGGAGGGAACTGGCGGCGGCAACAGGTGGCACGCGTCATAAAGGCTTGTGCAGGGTTTAGTTTTCGGACCTCGGTTCCCCCCGGAGCGAGGAACCCTGTTCCTGAGCAACCAATTCGAGTCCCGGCTGTTGGTCCGGTCCCGACTAGCAACATGGGAGTATCCCGATGTCGAACCAGAACCAGAACCCGGGCCAGCAAAATCAGAACCCGGGCCAGAAGCCGGGTCAGCAGCAGGGTGGCCAGAAGCCTGGCCAGCAGCAGCAGGACCCGTCGCGTCAGGGTGACAAGCCCGGCCAGCAGGGCGGCCAGCACAATCAGGACAAGCGCTAGTATCTCACCGCGTCAGTGGAGAGAACGAGCGAGAGCAGGCCCCGCCGAAAGGCGGGGCTTTTTCGTGCGCATACCGGGGCTTGTCCACAGGGGTTAAGGTAAACAGGGAGTTTAAATTGCCGCTCGAACTTGTCAGGAGTTAGCTGCCCGCCAAATCCGCCGGCGCAACATTGGAACGCGCCGCGGGATAACGAAGCGGGAAGCGGCAAATGTTTGGAAACTGGCGGATCGGTTCGGTCAACGGCGTGGTGCTGGCGGCCTATTTCATTCCGGCCTGGACGCTGGTGGCCTTCAACATCATGGTCGCTCCGGTGCATGGCATTTTTGAGCGGCCGAGTGTCGCGGTGGCGCTCTATATCAGCGATCACCTCCAGATGTCCGGCATGGACACGGTTCGCGCCGCCTGGCTGCTGGCGCTGGGCCGGCTGACCGTCGTGGCCTTCTTCGCCATTTCGCTGGCCCTGTTCGCCATCCCCCGGACCCGCAAGTCCGGCGCCAGCAACGAGGCGCTCGGCATTGCGCTCGCGATCGGCAGCCTGATCTCCTTTGCCAGCATGGTGATGGCCTCGAAGGTCGGCGAGATGGCCGCCCTGAGGCTGCATGCGACCGAACTCTTGTTGCTGCTGGGTGCGGCGGTGGTGCTGGTGGTCGAGCGGCCGGCCCAAACGAGGCCCGCAATTGCCGCGGAGCCGGCGGCGCTACCTGCTGCGATCCCGGCAGCCCGATCTGCCTGATATGTCAGGCAAAACTTCGGAAAACGCGCAAGTTGCCGGCCGCGCGCCGGCTACTGTGCATGGGGTTGTTTTCAACGCTTGTATTTAGCGCTGGGTCAAAAAGCCCACCACCGCATCGGTAAACGCATGCGGTTGCTCGACATTCGAGACATGGGCGGCGTCGAGGATGGTCATGCTCGCGCCGGGAATGCGCGAGCGGATGTACTCGCCGGCCGAGATCGGCGTCGACATGTCGTGACGGCCGGTGATCACGAGCGTCGGGCTTTTGATCTTCGGTAACAGCTCGCGCTGGTCGAGCGTCGACAGCGCCTCGCAGCAGGCGATGTAGCCTGCGACCGGCGTCGCCAGCATCATTGTCTTCATCCTCGCGGTGATCTCTGGCTCGCGGTCGCGAAAGTCCTGGGTCAGCCAGCCTGATATCACCGTATCAGCAACGGCCGCCATGCCGCCGTCCCTGACCGCCTTGATGCGCTCCAGCCATCGCGTGGGGTCGGGATAGTGGCAGGCAGTGTTGGCGAGGATGAGCTTGCCGAACCGCTCCGGCGCGTTGGCGCCCAGCCATTGCCCGACCATGCCGCCCATCGACAGCCCGCACCAATGCACCTTCTCGATGTTGAGGTCGTCGAGGATCGCGAGCACGTCGCGGCCGAACCGCTCCATCGAATAGGGGCCGGGCGGGACCTGCGACTTGCCATGGCCGCGGCGGTCGTAGCGGATGACGCGGAAGACCTGCGTCAGCGCCTTCATCTGCGGCTCCCACATCTGCAGCGTCGCGCCCAGCGAGTTGGAGAGCATGAGGGTCGGCCCGCCGTCACGGCCCTCGACGGAGACGTTGAGCAGGCAGCCGTCGGCATCGATCATGGGCATGGGACGTCCTCTCGCGGCTGGCGAACCGAATCGGTCGCGATCATGGAGTGCCGGCAAGGGAGGGGCAATGTCCGGCCGCGCCTGCCAGATCGCCAGGCGGCGCTGCAAGCCTTTCGCGGCTGCGAATATGCATTGCACGTGATCCGGAGGCGCCCTTCCTTTTGCCGCGCGCGTGCGTTACTTGAGCACCCCTGAGCAAGGCGATCTGCGGAGGCACCCCATGGCCATGACGATGAACGGCGAAGTCCAGCTCGCGGCGCCGCGCGAGGCCGTGTGGGCCAAGCTCAACGATCCCGAGGTGCTGAAGGCCTGCATCCCCGGCTGCGAGGAGCTGGAGCGGACCGACGATGGCGGCTTCCGTGCGGTCGCCAAGATGAAGGTCGGCCCGGTGTCCGCGCGCTTCAAGGGCAAGGTGACACTGTCTGATCTCGACCCGCCGAACGGCTACAAGATCTCGGGCGAAGGCGAGGGCGGGGTGGCCGGCTTCGCCAAGGGCGGTGCGGTCGTGAAGCTCTCCGAGAAGGACGGCGGCACGCTGCTCGCCTACGACGTCGAGGCCCAGATCGGCGGCAAGTTGGCGCAGCTCGGCCAGCGCCTGATCAACGGCACCGCCAAGAAGCTCGCCGACGAATTTTTTGCGAATTTTGCCAAGGCGGTACAGGGCTAGCCACGAGGCCTGCCCTGCGCCTTAAGTCATAACTGCCTGCATATCGGGCAATGTTGCCCCTTGGCACAATGGCCCATATGATGGGTTGGAATAACTATAAGAAACCGCTTCGCCGGCCACGGCGGGGTGCTGACAGAGAGTCCTGATGGCCAAAATCTCCCTTATTGTGAACGGCAATCCCGTCAACGCTAACGTCGATCCGCGTACCCTGCTGGTGCAGTTCCTGCGCGAGAATCTGCGGTTGACCGGGACCCATGTCGGCTGCGACACCTCGCAGTGCGGCGCCTGCGTCGTGCATCTGGACGGCAAGGCCGTGAAATCCTGTACCACGCTCGCCGTGATGGCCGATGGCCATGAGGTCAAGACCATCGAGGGCCTGGCCGCCGACGGCGCGCCGCTGCACCCGATGCAGGAAGCTTTTCGCGAGCACCATGGCCTGCAGTGCGGCTTCTGCACGCCGGGCATGATCATGACCGCGATCGACATCGTGCACCGCAAGGGCAACGAGCTCGACGACCACACCATTCGCGAGGAGCTGGAAGGCAATCTCTGCCGCTGCACCGGCTACCAGAACATCGTGGCCTCGATTTCCGCCGGCGCGAAGGCGATGGCGAAATCCGATCTCGCGTAATCCGATACTCTCGCGCCTCCCGCGATCAGGAAATCCAAGATGTACGAATTCAAATATCATCGCCCTGCGACCGTGCGGCAGGCCGCCAATCTCCTGGTGAAGAACGAGGACGCCAAGGTGATCGCCGGCGGCCACACGCTGATCCCGGTCATGAAGCAGCGCCTCGCAAGCCCGCCGCATCTGGTCGATCTCTCCCACATCGAAGGCCTCGATACGATCGAGATGAAGGGCCGCTCGCTCGTCATCGGCGCGACCGCAAAACATGCAGAAGTCGCGAACTCCGCCATCGTCGGCGAGGCGATCCCTGCGCTGGCCGATCTCGCCAGCCAGATCGGCGATCCCGCCGTGCGCCACAAGGGCACGATCGGCGGCTCGCTCGCCAACAACGACCCGACCGCGGACTATCCGGCGGCCGTGCTCGCGCTGGGCGCGACCATCGTCACCAACAAGCGCCGCCTCAAGGCCGAAGAATATTTCCAGGGCCTGTTCACGACCGCGCTCGAGCCCGATGAGATCATCACCAAGGTGATGTTCCCGCTGCCGAAGAAGGCCGCCTACATCAAGTTCCGCAACCAGGCCTCGCGCTACGCGCTGGTCGGTGTGTTCGTGGCGCGGCGTCCGTCCGACGTGCGCGTGGCGGTCACCGGTGCGGGTTCGGAAGGCGTGTTCCGCGTCACCGCGTTCGAGGAAGCCCTGAAGAAGCGCTTCTCCTCGAAGGTACTCGACGGCATCAACGTGCCGGCGGAGGGCCTCAACAGCGACATCCACGGCAGCGCCGAATACCGCGCGCACCTCATCGGCGTGCTGACCAAGCGTGCCCTCGACGCCGCCAACGCCAAGGATTAGCTTGGCCTAATGACGGCCCCTTGAGGGCGTAGCGAGACTGGCTCTTACATGACTGCAGCGGCACTGCCGGCATCGGTCGATGCGATGCTCGAACTTTTGACCTCGCGCGGCTATCTCGCCGAGCGGTCGCTGGCGACGGTGACCTATCTGTCGCTGCGCATGGGGCGGCCGCTGTTCCTCGAAGGCGAGGCCGGCGTCGGCAAGACCGAAATCGCAAAGGTGCTGTCGGCAGCCCTCGGGCGGAAGCTGATCCGCCTGCAGTGCTACGAGGGGCTCGATGTTTCCTCCGCGGTGTACGAGTGGAACAGCGCCTCGCAGATGATCGCGATCCGGATGGCGGAAGCCGCCGGCGATACCGACCGCGACCAGCTCTCCTCGGACATCTTTGCCGACCGCTTCCTGATCAAGCGTCCGCTGCTCCAGGCGCTCGAGCCTGACGTCGCGGGGCCGCCGGTGCTGCTGATCGACGAGCTCGACCGCGCCGACGAGGCCTTCGAGGCGTATCTCCTGGAAATCCTCAGCGACTTCCAGGTGACCATCCCCGAATTCGGCACGGTGAAGGCCCCGCACCCGCCGATCGTGATCATCACCTCCAACCGCACCCGCGAGATCCACGACGCCCTGAAGCGTCGCTGTCTCTACCACTGGGTGGATTACCCGTCCGCCGAGCGCGAGCTCGCGATCGTCAAGACGCGCGTGCCCGGCATCTCGGCAAAGCTGTCGCAGCAGGTCGTGCGCTTCGTGCAGGCGCTGCGCAACCAGGATTTCTACAAATCGCCGGGCGTCGCCGAGACCATCGACTGGGCCACCGCGCTCTCTGAGCTCGATGCCCGCTCGCTGACGCCGCAAGTGGTCGGCGACACCTTGGGCGCGCTGCTCAAGTACCAGGACGATATCGTGCGGATGCAGGGCGACGCCTTGCAGAAGGTGCTCAAGGACGCGACGAGCGACTAGCCGTCATTCCGGGGCGCGCGTGAGCGCGAACCCGGAATCCATCGGGCCGCGGAGACGGTGGATCAATGGATTCCGGGCTCGCGCCCAAGAGGGCGCGCCCCGGAATGACGAGGGGATGGATACGAGACGATGGCCATCAATCACCTTGCGCCTGAAAAAAATGAGCAATTCGCCGACAACCTCGTCGGCTTCGCCCGTGCATTGCGCGCGGCGGGGCTCCCCGTGGGTCCCGGCTCCGTCATCGATGCGGCCAACGCGCTGCAGGTGATCGATATCGGCAGCCGCGCCGACGTCTTCACGACGCTGGAGGCGATCTTCGTCAAGCGCCATGAGCATGCGCTGATCTTCAAGCAGGCCTTCAACCTGTTCTTCCGCGCTTCCGAGGAGTGGAAGCATCTGCTGGATTCGGTGCCGCTGCCCGATCACGCCAAGAAGAAGCCGCCGCCGGCCTCGCGCCGCGTCCAGGAGGCGATGTCGCAGCCGCAGATGACGGAGACGCCGCAGCAGCAGGAGCAGGATCTGCGGCTGTCGGTCTCCGACAAGGAAATCCTTCAGAAGAAGGATTTTGCGCAGATGAGCGCGGCCGAGATCAGCGAAGCCCTGCGTGCCGTCGAGCGGATGAAGCTGCCGCAGGCCGAGCTTTTGACGCGCCGGCATCAGCGCGATCCGCATGGCCTGAGGCTCGACCTGCGCCGCACGTTGCGCGCGTCCTTTCGCACCGGCGGCGATATCGTCGATATCCATCGCCTCGGTCGCATCGAGAAGCCGGCGCCGATCGTTGCGCTGCTCGATATCTCCGGCTCGATGAGCGAATACACCCGCCTGTTCCTGCACTTTCTCCACGCTATCACCGATGCGCGCAAGCGCGTCTCGGTGTTCCTGTTCGGCACCCGTCTCACCAACGTCACCCGCGCGCTGCGCCAGCGCGATCCGGACGAGGCGCTGGCGAGCTGCTCGGCCTCGGTCGAGGACTGGGCCGGGGGCACGCGGATTTCGGCCTCGCTGCACAACTTCAACAAATTGTGGGCGCGGCGCGTGCTGAGCCAGGGCGCCATCGTGCTGCTGATCTCGGACGGGCTGGAGCGGGAGGCCGATTCCAAGCTCGCTTTCGAGATGGACCGGCTGCACCGCTCCTGCCGCCGCCTGATCTGGCTGAACCCGCTGTTGCGCTTCGGCGGCTTCGAGGCCAAGGCGCAGGGCATCAAAATGATGCTGCCGCACGTTGACGAATTCCGCCCGGTGCATAATTTGAGTTCGATCCATGAGCTGATCAGCACGCTCTCCCGGCCGCTGCCGCCGCATCACCGCAGCCTGATCCGCTCCGCAGCTTGAGAGGCCAGCCATGCTCGATCGCGACGAGGACATCCTGAAGGCGGCGGAAGACTGGCAGAAGGCCGGCCATGGCGTCGCGCTGGCAACCGTTGTCGAGACCTGGGGCTCGGCGCCGCGGCCAGCAGGCTCGAGCCTCGTGATCAACGACGACGGCACGTTCCTGGGCTCAGTCTCCGGCGGTTGCGTCGAGGGCGCCGTGGTCACCGAAGCCATGGACGTGATCCAGAGCGGCAAGCCAAAAATGCTGGAGTTCGGCGTCGCGGATGAGACCGCCTGGAATGTCGGACTGTCCTGCGGCGGCACCATCCGGGTCTTCGTCGAGAAGGTCGGCTAGCCGTGAAGCTCGCAATTTTGCACGAACTCAATGCCGAGCGCGCCGCGCGCCGCCCGGCTATTCTCGTCACCGACACCGAGAGCGGCGAGCAGCGCCTGGTGAAAGCGCAGGATTTCGCCAAGGACCCGCTGCGGGCCGAACTGGAAAAGCAACTTCGTATGGGCAAGAGCGCCAATGTCGAAGTCGGCGGCAAAAAGCTGTTCCTCAACGTCTACGCGCCGACCGCAAAGCTCGTGATCATCGGCGCGGTCCATATCAGCCAGGCGCTGGCACCGCTGGCGCGCTCGCTCGGTTACGACGTCACCGTTGTCGATCCGCGAACGGCCTTTGCGAGCCCCGAACGTTTCCCGGATATTCCTCTGGTCGCCGACTGGCCCGACGTGGCGCTGCCGCCGCTCAACGTCGATGCCTACACCGCCTTCGTCGCGGTGACGCACGATCCAAAAATCGACGATCCGGCGCTGCTGCATGCCTTCGAGCGTAACTGCTTCTATATCGGGGCGCTCGGCTCGCGGAAGACGCACGCCAAACGCGGAGACCGGTTGCGGGCGCAGGGCGCAAAGGACTCTGATATCGCACGCATTCACGCGCCCATTGGCCTTTCGATCGGCGCAGTCTCGCCGTCGGAGATCGCGGTAGCAATCATGGCCGAGATCACGGCGGTGCTTCGCCTGCCACCAAAAGAAAAAGAAGAAGCGGCATGAAGTTTGGCCCGGCGAGTCCCAAGGATGCGATTGGCGGGGTAACCGTCCACACCCTGCGTCAGGGACCGCTGGTGCTGAAGAAGGGCACGACGATCGGCCAGGAAGAGGTCGAGGCGCTGTCGCGTGCCGGCATCAAGGAAGTCGTCGTCGTGCGGATGGAGGCGGGCGACGTCACCGAGGACGCGGCCGCCGCCAGCATTGCGGAGGCCGTCGGCGGCGACGGCATCCATGTCGAGCGCGCCTTCACCGGCCGTGCCAACCTGTTTGCGGCGCGCCCCGGCGTGCTCGTGATCGACCGCCCCGCGGTCGACCGCATCAACAATGTCGACGAGGCCATCACCTTTGCGACGCTGTCGGCCTTCAAGCCGGTGGTCGAAGGCGAGATGGTCGGTACCGTCAAGATCATCCCGTTCGGCGTCGAAGGCGCCTTGCGCGACGCCGCGGTGAAGGCGGCGGGCCGCGACGTGCTGAAAATCGCGCCTTACGTCATCAAGCGCGTCGGTGTGGTCTCGACGCTGCTGCCGGGCCTGTCATCCAAGGTTCTCGATAAGACGCTGCGCGTCACCGCGGAGCGTCTCGCACCGGCCGGCGCCAGCATCATCGCCGAGCGCCGCGTGGCGCACGAGGAGAAGGCGCTGTCGGCGGCGATCAAGGAATTGCTCGCCCTCGGCGCCGAGCTCGTCATCGTGTTCGGTGCGTCTGCGATCGCCGACCGCCGCGACGTGATCCCGGCTGCGATCACCGAGATCGGTGGTGCGATCGAGCATTTTGGCATGCCGGTCGATCCCGGCAATCTCCTGCTGATCGGCCGCGCCGGCAGCGTGCCCGTGCTGGGCGCGCCGGGCTGCGCGCGCTCGCCGGTCGAAAACGGTTTTGACTGGGTGTTGATGCGGCTGCTCGCCGGCATCAAGGTGACGCGCGCCGAACTGATGGGCATGGGCGTCGGCGGTCTCCTGATGGAGATCGTGACGCGGCCGCAGCCGCGCGCAAAGCCCGAGATCGAGGGCAACAGCCAGGTCGCGGCGATCGTGCTGGCGGCGGGCCGCTCGACCCGGATGGGCGGGCCGAACAAGCTGCTAGCCGAGCTCGACGGCAAGAAACTGGTGCGGCTTGCAACCGAACAGGCGCTGGCCTCAAAGGCGTCAGAGGTGATCGTCGTCACCGGCCATCAGGCGGAACTGGTCGAGCAAGCGCTTAGCGGTTTGAACGTCAAATTCGTCCGCAATGCGGATTTCGCCGGTGGCATCGCAAGCTCGGTGAAGACCGGCATCGGCGCGGTCCCTTCGAGTTGCGACGGCGCCATCGTCTGTCTCGGCGACATGCCGCTGATCGATGCCCATCTGATCGACCGCATGATCGACAACTTTGCGCCCGATCGTGGCGGTCTCATCGTCGTGCCCGTCAGCGAGGGCCGCCGCGGCAATCCCGTGCTGTGGTCGCGCCGTTTCTTCAACGAGTTGATGACGCTCGATGGCGACATCGGCGCGCGCCATCTGATCGCCAAGCATGCCGAGGTCGTGGCCGAGGTGCCGGTGGAAGGCGAGGGCGCCTTCCTCGACATCGACACGCCGCAGGCGCTGGAAGCTGCAAGGCGGGGATGACGGTCTTGTAGGGTGGGTTAGCCTTGCGACTGCGCGAAGCGCAGTTCGCTGGGCGTAACCCACCTCTTTTCTTTCCAAGCATGGAGAAGTGGTGGGTTACGCCGCGCGGACCGCGCTTCGCGCAGCCGCGGGGCTAACCCACCCTACGATCCTGGCCGATTTCAACCACTCGTTCACCATCTAGAAACGACCGCCGCTTAGAGTCTCCTCCGCCTGCCTCGGGGGAGGGGAATTTCCATGGCTTCGACCGTCGTCGCGCGCCGCTGCGCGATGTTTTTCTTTGCGCTGTCCATTGTTTTGACGGGAGCCCGTTACGCCACGGAGGCGCATGCCGCCGGTGCCTTTGCGGTCGGCAAATGCGGAGCCTATGGCCAGGCCTATGATTTTCATGGCGAAGCCGCCGCGCGCGCCGCAGCCGCAAAGCAGTGCAAGGGCGATTGCACGACCGTGACCATGAAGCGCGCCTGTGCGGCGATGGCGGTCGATCTCGCCAACCCCTGCGGCGCCTATGGTTATGCCGTGAAGCCGCGGATTTCGAGCACGCTCAACGCCGCAACGCGCGAATGCTACAAATTCGGCGGCAAGGAATGCGTGATCCGCGCCTGGGCCTGCGACGCGAAGGGGTGATTCTCGTTGCCGTCATTCCGGGGCGATGCGACGGTACCGCGCGGAGCGCGGGCCCGGAGCATCGAGCCCGGAATCCATTTCTCAACCGACTGTGCGGCCTGATGGATTCCGGGCTCGCGCCAAGTGGCGCGCCCCGGAATGACAGTTGAGGATATTCATGCAATTCGACACCAAGATCGCCGTCGTCATCCGCACCGATCTCCAGGCCTGGCAAAAGCTCAACGTCGCAGCGTTTCTCACCAGCGGCATTGCCTCGGCCTATCCGGCGTGCATCGGCGACGCTTACGAGGACGCCTCCGGCACAAAATATCTGTCGCTGATCGGCCAGCCGATCCTGATCTACGGCGCCGATGGCCCGGCCCTGACGCGTGCGCTCGATCGCGCGCTGACGCGCAACGTGACGCCCGCGGTCTATACCGAGGACATGTTCAAGACCACGCATGACGCCGCCAATCGCGAAGCGGTGAGGGCGGTCGCGCGCACCGATCTCAATCTCGTCGGCATCGCCATGCGCGCCGAGCGCAAGGTGATCGACAAGATCGTCGACGGCTTGAAGTTTCATAGCTGACGCGAGCCGCTGTCACGCATCCGTCATCGATGCGGTTCCTCTTGCGCAAACTTTGTGCTGTTTGACTCCAATCAAGGGCGAATGGCCGGCGGCCGCTACATCTGCTCTGCGATGTGCAAGGGAGCAGACAGATGCCAACCATGAAAGCCGCAATCGTCAAGCAGTTCGGCAAGCCGCTGGTGATCGAGGCGGTGCCGGTGCCGCAACCGGGGCCCGGCGAGGTCTTGGTCAAGGTGAAGGCCTGCGGCGTCTGTCACACCGATCTGCACGCCGCCTCCGGCGACTGGCCGGTGAAGCCGGTGCCGCCCTTCATTCCCGGACATGAGGCGGCCGGCATCGTTGCCGAGCTCGGTCCTGGTGTCACCAATCTGAAAGTCGGCGATGCCGTCGGGGTCGCCTGGCTGCACGATGCGTGCATGGCGTGCGAATACTGCGAGACCGGCTGGGAGACGCTGTGCGAGCACCAGCACAATACCGGCTACAGCGTGAATGGCGGCTTTGCCGAATACGTCATCGCGCGCGCGGCGTTCGCGGCGAAGTTACCCGCGACGATCGACTTCGCTGGCGTCGCGCCGATCCTGTGCGCCGGCGTCACCACCTACAAGGGATTGAAGGAGACGGACGCGCGGCCCGGCGAGTGGGTGGCGATCTCAGGTGTCGGCGGGCTCGGCCATGTCGCGATTCAGTACGCCAAGGCGATGGGTCTGAAAGTCGTCGGCGTCGATATCGCCGAGGACAAGCTGGCGCTGGCGCGCGCGACCGGCGCCGACCTCGCGGTCAATGCGCTGGAGGCCGACGCCGTGGACAAGGTTTTGGCGGCAACGGGAGGAGGAGCGCACGGCGTGCTGGTGACGGCGGTGTCGACCGCCGCCTTTGCGCAGGCGCTGAAGATGGTGCGCCGGAAGGGCACCGTCAGCCTTGTCGGCCTGCCACCGGGCGAGTTTCCGACACCGATTTTCGACGTCGTGCTGAAGCGCATCACCGTACGCGGCTCGATCGTCGGCACGCGGCGCGATCTCGACGAGGCCATCGCGTTCGCGGCCGACGGCAAGGTCAAGGCCGAGGTGACCAAGGTCCCGCTCACCGCGATCAACGACGTCTTCGAGCGGATGAAGGCCGGCAAGATCGACGGCCGGATGGTGCTGGATTTTGGCTAGCGCCTCACATCGGCGGCATGCGCTCGAACTTTTGCAAGGCCGGGTCGAGATGATCCCATTCGTAGCCGCGCACCGCGTAGGTCACGACCTGCGGCTTGTAGCGGGCGGGATCGTCGAGGCTGGCGACACGGATGGTGAAGATGTCGGGCATCGCTGCGAAGGTCAGATAGACCGGTACGCCGCACTCAGCGCAGAAGCCGCGCGTCTTCACATTGCCGCTGTCACCGACCATGTCCCATGTCCTGGCCTTGCCGGTCAGCGTGACGCCGGCGCGCGCGAAGGTCATGTACGAGCCGTGGCCGCCTCCGCTCTCGCGCTGGCAATCCCGGCATTGGCAGTGATTGCTAAACAGCGGCTCACTGGCGATCGAATAGTGGATCGCGCCGCAGGCGCAGCCGCCGGTATAGGGTTTGTCCATCGTACTATCTCCCACTCACTGTTCGCCGCTGATCTCGTCGAGCCGGCGCAGGATTTTTGCCCAGCCCTCGCTCATGTTGCGGTAGGCCAGATCGTTCCTCGGCGTCACGAAGCCCGAATGTACCAATTGCACACGCGTGCCGGCTTCGACCGCGGAGAGCGTCCAGGTGACGACGGTGTCGAGCAGGGCGCCATAGCCTGTGTTGCCTGCATCGCCGCTCTTCCAGGCGTAGGCGAGGCGTCGGTTCGGCACGACCTCCAGCACCTTGCATCGGATCACGCCATCCCAGGCGCCGGCCGGTTTGATTTGAAACGTAAAATCCTTGCCTTCGGTCGCCTCAAAGCCGGTCGGCTGCATCAGCCAACGCCCGATCAGCTGCGCACTCGTCAGCGCCTTCCAGACCGTCGCCGTCGCGTGAGGGAAGACCTCGTCCAGAACGATGTCCTGTGTTTCGGATTTCAGCTCGGCTGCACTCACGGATCGATCTCCTTCAAGAGGTCACGCAGGTTCTGGAAACGCTCGCGCCAGAACACGCCGTAATGGTCCATCCAGGTGACCAGCGGCTCGAATCCCTGCGGCGCGGCGCGGTAATAGACGTTGCGGCCCTCGGCGCGTTCGGCGACGAGCCCCGCCTGTTTCAACGATTTCAGGTGTTGCGAGATCGCACCCTGGGTGACGCCGCTGCCGCGCGTCAGCTCGGCGACGGTGATCTCCCGGCTGTCGAAGACGCGCTCGAACACTGCGCGCCGCGTCGGATCGGCAAGGGCGCGCATCACGGTCGTCACGGGGTTGGAGGCTACTTGAGTCATGGCAATCAATTAGCAATGGCTAATTCATTAGTCAATACTAATTCGTTTGATCGCGCCGATGTGAAGGCCGCGCTGTTGACTATGACTGACCGGTCAGTCATGAATTAAGAATGACATTGAAACCGACCAAAACGGTCGTGGCGCCGGCGAACGGGACGAGCGGCACACGGGCCGAGCCGCCGTCCTCAAACCGTGCCGCACGCGCGGCGGAGCGGCGTCAGGCCATCATCGAGGCGGCGCTGGAGGAGTTCATCGCGCGCGGCTTTGCCGCGACGCGGCTCGACGACATTGCCAAGCGCGCCGGCGTCGCCAAGGGCACGATCTACCTGCACTTCAAGGACAAGGAATCGATGTTCGAGGAGCTCGTGCGGCTCGTCATCGTTCCCGTGGTCGAGCGGCTCACGAAACTGCCGCCGCCGGCCGGATCGGTGCGCGACCTCGTCGAGGTCTTTGCGAGCACCTTCCTGCGGGAGGTTGCCAGCACCAGGCGCGGCGATCTCGTCCGCCTGATCGTGGCGGAGGGGCCGCGCTTTCCGGCGGTGGCCGACTTCTACTACCGGGAGGTCGTGCAGCGCGGCATCGCCGGCATGCGCGCGCTGATCGAGCTCGGCATCGCTCGCGGGGAAATCCGCGAGAAGGGCCTGGCAAAATTTCCGCAGATCCTGGTCGCGCCGGTTTTGATTTCGGTGATCTGGCAGAGCCTGTTCGAGCGGCACGCGCCGCTCGACGCGCAAGCGATGCTGCGCGTCCATCTCGATTTGATTTTTGGCGAACGGAGGACGACATGACGTCGTCGCGGATATTTGGACTTGCATTGGTGATCGCGCTCGCGGGTGGCCTTGCCGGCTGCAAGGAAAAGCGCGATCCCGGTTTCCAGGGCTGGGTCGAGGCCGACATGATTTTCGTCAGCCCGGACGAAGCCGGTCGCGTGACCAAGCTCAACATCCGCGAAGGCGACGTTGTGAAGGTCGGCGATCACCTCTATTCCGTGGACGACGATCTCCAGTTGGCCGATCTCAACCAGAACAAGGCGACGCTGGCCAACGCGCAGCAGACCTATGATCGCGCGGCCCAGCTGAGCAGGACGGGTTCGGGCACGCAGGCCAATCTCGACTCCGCCGTGTCGAGCTTGCGGGTCGCCGAGGCGCGCGTGGCGACGTCGGAGACGCGGATGGCGCGGCGGAAGGGTTTTGCGCCGGTCGCGGGCAAGATTCAGCAGATCTATTTCCGTGAGGGCGAGATGGTCGCCGCGCAACGGCCGGTGCTCTCGATCATGCCACCTGGCAACATGAAGATCCGCTTCTTCGTCCCGGAGACCGAATTGCCAAAGCTTGCGATCGGTGACGAGGTGAAGGTGACCTGCGACAATTGCGTGGCCGACATCTCGGCGAAGATCTATTTCATCGCGACCACCGCGGAATATACCCCGCCGGTGATCTACAGCCTCGATGAGCGGAACAAGCTTGTCTACTTGATCCAGGCACGGCCCTCGCGGCCCGATGTGCTGCGCGTCGGCCAGCCTGTCAGCGTCTACCTGGACCCCAAAAAGCCTGAAGCCAATTCACCGGTGGCGGCCAAGTGATGAATGGCACGGCAACCAACAACGGCATCGTGATCGACGTCAAGGGACTGACAAAGTCCTTCGGCGGTCGCGAGGTCGTGCATGATTTGTCGATGCAGGTGAAGCGCGGCTCGATCTACGGCTTCCTCGGCCCCAACGGCTCGGGAAAGACCACGACGATCCGCATCCTCTGCGGGCTGCTCACGCCAGATAGCGGTGAGGGCACCTGCCTCGGATACGACATCCGCAGGGATGCCGAAAAGATCAAGCGGCAGGTCGGCTACATGACCCAGCGCTTCAGCCTCTACCAGGATCTCTCGGTGCGCGAGAACCTCGAATTCGTCGCGCGGCTCTACGGCATGCCAGACGCCCGCGGTGCGGCCCGCGAGATGATCGAGCGGCTCGGACTCTCCGGCCGCGAGGAGCAGCTCGCGGGCGAGCTCTCCGGCGGCTGGAAGCAGCGCCTGGCGCTTGGCGCCTGCACGCTGCCGAATCCGCAACTGCTGCTGCTGGACGAGCCGACGGCCGGCGTCGATCCCAAGGCCCGGCGCGATTTCTGGAACGAGATCCACGCGCTCGCAGCCGAGGGGCTGACCGTGCTGGTCTCGACCCACTACATGGACGAGGCCGAGCGGTGCCACGAGATCGCCTATATCGCCTACGGCCATCTGCTCGCGCACGGCACCGTGGAGCAGGTGATCGCGAAATCCGCGCTCACGACCTACACCGTCACGGGTGATCTGAACGGGCTTGCCGCCGAGCTTGCCGGCAAACCCGGCGTCGACATGGTCGCGCCGTTCGGCACCTCGCTGCACGTCTCGGGCCGCGACGTCGCCGCGCTCGAAGCCAGCATCGCGCCGTGGCGCGCGAAGGCCGGTCTGCACTGGCAGGCCTCGCATCCCTCGCTCGAAGACGTCTTCATCGAACTGATGAACCGCTCGAAGGACAATTTCCAATGAGCATGATCGGGACAACAGGCGAGCGGCGGGAGATCCGCGACCGCTTCGGCTTCTGGCGGCGCTCGTGGGCCATGGTGACGAAGGAATTCATCCAGCTCCGGCGCGACCGCGTGTCGTTTGCCATGATCGTGATGATCCCGGTGATGCAGCTCCTGCTGTTCGGCTACGCCATCAACACCACGCCGCACCATCTGCCGAGCGCCGTGCTGCTTCAGGAGGACAGCGATCTCGCCAGGTCCGTTCTGAAGGCGCTGGAGAACACCGCCTATTTCCGCTTCACGCGCGAGGTCCATGACGTCGATGAGTTCGACAACCTCCTGAAGTCGGGCAAGGTGCTGTTCGGCGTCGAGATCCCGCGCGGCTTCGAGCGCGCGGTGCGGCGCGGCGACAAGCCGGCGCTGCTGGTTGCGGCTGACGCGACCGACCCGATTGCCGCAAGTTCGGCCCTCGGTTCGCTCGGCATGCTGGTGCAGACCGCCTTGCAGCATGATCTCTATATCGGCGATCCGCCGAACTTGCCGTTCGAGATTCGGGCGCACGCGCGCTACAATCCGGCCGCGGAGTCGCGGCTGAACATCGTGCCGGGCCTCGTCGGCACCATCCTCACCATGACCATGCTGATCTTCACTGCGCTGTCGGTGACGCGCGAGATCGAGCGTGGCACGATGGAGAGCCTGCTGTCGATGCCGATCAAGCCGGTCGAGGTGATGCTCGGCAAGATCATTCCCTACATCCTCGTCGGATTCGTCCAGGCGTTTCTGATCATCAATATCGGGGTTTTCCTGTTTGGCGTGCCGGTGCTCGGCAGCCTGTTCCTGCTGGCGGCACTCTCGACCCTGTTCATCGCCGCGAACCTCGCGATCGGCTACACGTTCTCCACCGTCGCGCAGAACCAGCTTCAGGCGATCCAGATGTCGTTCATGTTCTTCCTGCCCAGCATTCTCTTGTCCGGTTTCATGTTCCCCTTCGCGGGCATGCCGGTCTGGGCGCAGTATCTCGGCGAAGGCCTGCCGCTGACGCATTACCTGCGCATCGTCCGCGCCATCATGCTGAAAGGGGCGACCATGCAGAACCTGGGCTACGACTCGCTAGCATTGACCGCTCTCATGCTGTTCGCCATGGCGATCGCCGTGATGCGCTTCCGCCGCACGCTCGATTGAGGCAAGATAAGCCTGAATCGGAGCGAAGGGGGAGTGATGGTCAGCTTTGCCAGCAGAAAAGCGCGGCTGCACGCTGCGATGTCCGCGGATTTCGAGCGCGAGCTGACGCGTGAGGTGCTGCGGACCGAGCTGTTGCGCGTCAGAGCGCTGATCGCGACCGGCTGCGTCATGCTCGTGTTCGTCACGATGATGTATCTCATCGATCCCGCCGTCGTGAACCGGGTCTGGCAGGGCGTGGAAGGGTTCGTCGAGATCTACGGCATCCTGATCGGCTTCATCCTGTTCGAGGTCTGGATCCACAGCCAGATCAGGCGCAATCTGAAGCTCGATAGCGATGTGCCGGTCGTCAAGCGCTACATCGGCACGCTGATCGAGACCTCGCTGCCGACCGTGATCCTGTTCCTTCAGATCCGGAGCATGGGGCCGAGCCAGGCGCTCGGCTTCGCGGTGCCGCTGATCTATTTCATCTTCATCATCCTCTCGACGCTGCGGCTCGATTTTTGGCTCTCGACCTTCACCGGATTCGTGGCGGCGGCCGAGCTTTTCACCATCGCGCTGATCTATGACGCCGTCAGCCCCGATGGCTTTCCCCAGATCTATCTCCACGCCGTGCGCAGCGTGATCATCTTGATCTGCGGCGTGCTCGCCGGCGCGGTCGGCGCGCAGCTTCGCCGCCAGTTTGCCGCGAGCATCGCGGCCGCGACCGCGCGCGACCGGGTCACCAATCTGTTCGGCCAGCACGTCTCGCCGCAAGTGGTGGAACGGTTGATGGCGGAGGGCACGAGCGCTTCCGGCGACATCAGGCGCGTCGCCGTGATGTTCGTCGACTTTCGCGGCTTCACCACCGGCGCCCAGTCGCGTTCGCCGCAGGAGGTGGTCGATCGTCTCGACGGTG
>NZ_PPPT01000237.1 GCF_006483445.1 Bradyrhizobium guangdongense
CGATCGCGTCCTCGAGCTCCACACCAACGTGCAAATGGCCGCGTAAGCTAAAGACAAACATCGAAGCCGGAGAGCCAGCAATGAAGACATGTTTGGTCGTCGATGATTCAAGCGTCGTGCGCAAGATCGCGCGCCGCATCCTGGAAGGTCTCGAATTCCAGGTGACCGAAGCCGAGGACGGCTCGATTGCGCTCGAGATCTGCCGACAGCAGCTTCCCGACGCAGTGCTGCTCGACTGGAACATGCCGATCATGGACGGCTTCGAGTTCATGGGCCACATGCGGCGGCTGCCCGGCGGCGACCAGCCCAAGGTGGTGTTCTGCACCACCGAGAACAACGTCGCTCATATCGCCCAGGCGCTCAGCGGCGGCGCCAATGAGTACATCATGAAGCCGTTCGACAAGGACATCATCGCCGACAAGTTTGCCGAGGTCGGTTTGATCCCGGTCGGACATGCTGCTGCCTGAGTTTGCCTGAGCGTTCCCAGTAATCTTGCGAGAGGCGTCCCGTGACCCCGACCGAGTATGAGTATCTGCGTAAGTTCTTGAGGGATCATTCAGGTCTCGACCTGTCTGCAGACAAGCAATATCTGATCGAAAGTCGCCTGCTGCCGCTCGCGCGCAAGGCCAACCTGTCCGGCATCGGCGAGCTCGTGCAGAAGCTGCAGGCCGGCTCCAGCGCGCTGATCACCAGCGTGGTCGAAGCCATGACCACCAACGAGACCTTCTTCTTCCGCGACAAGGTCCCGTTCGATCATTTCCGCGACACCATCATGCCCGAGGTGCTCAAGGCGCGCGCGGCCCGCAAGAGCGTGCGCATCTGGTGCGCCGCCGGCTCGACCGGGCAGGAGCCCTATTCGCTGGCGATGTGCCTGAAGGAGATGGGTGCGGCGCTGACCGGTTGGCGCGTCGAGATCGTCGCCACCGACCTGTCGCAGGAGGTGCTGGAGAAATCCAAGGCCGGCATCTACAGCCAGTTCGAGGTGCAGCGCGGCCTGCCGATCCAGATGCTGGTCAAGTATTTCAAGCAGACCGGTGAGACCTGGCAGATCAATCCCGAGCTGCGGTCGATGATCCAGCACCGCCAGCTCAACCTGCTGCACGACTTCTCGCAGCTCGGCACGTTCGACGTGATCTTCTGCCGCAATGTGCTGATCTATTTCGATCAGGACACCAAGATCAACATCTTCAACCGTCTTGCGCGGCAGGTCGAGGGCGACGGCTTCCTGGTGCTCGGCGCGGCCGAGACCGTGGTCGGACTGACCGACACCTTCCGGCCGATCCCGGAGAAGCGCGGCCTCTACAAACCCAATGACGGCCGCGCCCCGGTCGCCACCAAGCCGGCGTTTGCCGCGGCCGCGCCCCGTCCGGCGGCCGTAGCAGGGCTGCGAGCATGAGCGAGGATGGCAAGGGTGCGGAACGTGTGACGTTCAGTCGCGGCTACGATGTCTGCATCATGGCCATCGACGGGACCTGGCGTCGCGACTGCAAGCTCAATGCGATTTCCGACACCGACGCGATCCTGACGGTCGAGGGGTCGATCCAGGGCTTGAACCTGAAGGAGTTCTTCCTGCTCCTGTCCTCGACCGGGCTCGCTTACCGCCGCTGCGAACTCGTGCGCGTCAACGGTGCCGAGATGGACATCCAGTTCCTGCGCGGCAAGAACAAGAAGAAGCGCGGCGCCGCCGCCGGTCACGACGCGACGGTCTGACCCGCCGCCTCGTGTGGGCGACGCTTAAGACGTTGTCTCGGATTTGAACAAAACATCCTGACGAATTCGGTGCACGGGTTTTACGTGGTTTAAGCGGGTGCCGTGTATCCCATTGCCCGTCTCAATGTCAGGAAGCGGCAATGCCAAAACGCTCATTCTCCTCCATCCCCTCAAACCTGCTGGATGCGACCGAACGGCGTCCGTTGCAGCTCCTCGTGGTCGACGACGACGCCACGCAGCGCAGCCTGATCAGCGTCGCGGCGAAGCACGCCGGTCATGAGGTGACGGTGTCGCCGTCGGTCGCGGACGCGATCGGCAAGCTCCGCAGCGCGCGGTTCGACTGCGTCACGCTGGACCTTGTTTTGGAGGATGGCGACGGCATCGACGTGCTGCGCGAGATGGCGGAAGCGAAGTTCGCGGGCTCCGTGATCGTCGTCAGCGGCATGGATGGCCCGCGTCGCTCCGACGCCCGCCGTTTTGCCCGCTCGGTCGGCATCGAGCTCCAGAGCCTGCCCAAGCCGCTCGATCTCGCGGCGCTGCGCATCAGCCTCGCCAATCTCGGCAAGACCGCAATGGGGCTGCCCGCAACCCATACCTGGGGCGGTGTGGCCGCAAACGCAATCGTGGAACGTCACCGCGCCTGAGGCGCGTGCCTCATCCGAACATCTGAAGTCGCCGCATGACGGCGGCGGCTTCATCGCCGGCCGGGGCGGTGGCATCGATCATGCATTGAAGGGCAAGGTCGAGCCCGGCCTTGCAGGCGTCGAGCGCGGCCTTGGCGGTCGCATAGCGCGGGGTGACGTCGTCGAGCACGATGACATCTGCGGAACCCGCCGGGTCGCCGCCAGCCTCGTGCATCATCGCGGCCGCGATCAGGCGCATGCTGTTTTCGACCTGCGCGATCAGATTGCGCAGGTCGTCCGCGATCAACTGATGGCTGTCGTTGTCGGGCGCTGCGACGAGAGGTCCCCTGACTGCATAATTGTGCATGGATATTCTCCGTCAACAGCTATTAGGCGCCACGCCGCTACTTGTGCGTTAACTTCATGTCCCGTACAAATGCGGGTGGGCCGAATCCGTGCCGAACGCCAAAGTGGTTGGCGCGGACGCGGGTTCTCTACTGCCGAATGGACGTGGCACATGGCCGATAAAACCTCCCGTGGCGAGATCTTTGTGGTCGACGACGACCCTGCCGTCCGCGACACCTTGGCGATGGTGTTGAAGGCGGCGGGCTATGAGGTGATCTGCTTCGCCGATGGCGCAGCGCTGCTGTCAGTCGCGCGAAACCGCACGCCGGCGGCGATCCTGCTCGACGTGCACATTCCCGGCAAATCAGGCCTCGACATTCTCAGGGAATTGCACGGCGAGGATTATCCGGCGCCGATCTTCATGATCTCGGGGCAGGGCGACATCGCGATGGCCGTGAGTGCGATCAAGAATGGCGCGCTCGATTTCATCGAGAAGCCGTTCCGCGGCAGCGAGATCGTCGGTCGGCTGGATGAGGCGATCGGCGCTTATGCACGCCGGCAGGCAGAGAGCGCCGCGCCGAAATTCGGCTCGTTGCATTTCCCGGGGCGCGAGCCCCTGACGCGGCGCGAGCGCGAAGTGCTCGAGCAGTTCGCCGCCGGCGCCTCGAACAAGGAAGCCGGCCGCACGCTCGGCATCAGCCCGCGCACCATCGAGGACCACCGCGCCAACATCATGAAGAAGCTCGGTGCGAGGAACGCTGCCGATCTGATCCGCATCGTGATGACCGCGGCCCAGCGGGCGTCTTAGAGTTTCTCGTGCCCCGGACGCAGCGCGTCATGAAATGATGCGCTGCTGAGCCGGGGCCCATCATTCGACGGCTATAGCAAGACGTTCTGGGTCCCGGATCTGCGCTTCGCTTGTCCGGGACACGAATGCGGCGCGCGCATCACCCGTCCAGCGCCTTGCGCAAGATCCGTGCGAGGTCCGACTTGCGATAGGGCTTTGCCAGCAGCAGGACGCCGGTGTCGAGCCGGCCATGATGGATGATGGCATTCTCGGTGTAGCCGGACGTGTAGACCACCTTGAGGTCGGGGCGGGTCTTCTGCAATTCGTCGGCAAGCTCGCGGCCGTTCATCTTGCCGGGCATGATCACGTCGGTGAAGAGCAGATCGAACGGCTTGCCGGTGGCGACGATCGCGAGCGCTTCGGCGGCGTTTGCGGCCTGCAGCGTGCGGTAGCCGAGTGCATGCAGCTGCGTGAGCACATATTCGCGAACCAGCCGGTCGTCCTCGACCACCAGGATCGTCTCGGTCCCGCCCTCGATCGTCGCCGGCGTGACGCCCTCGCTGCTTGCGGTCGGCGTGTTGCCGGGCGGCAAATACATCTTGATCGTGGTGCCGTGGCCTTCCTCGCTGTAGATCCGGATGTGTCCGGTCGATTGCTTGATGAAACCGTAGACCATGGACAGGCCGAGGCCGGTGCCTTTGCCGATGCCCTTCGAGGTGAAGAAGGGATCGAACACCCTGTCCAGCAGCTTCGAAGGAATGCCGCTGCCGGTGTCGCTCACCGCGATCAGTACGTAATGGCCCGGACGGATGTCGTTGACGCTGGCATAGACCTCATCGAGATACGCAGCGCCGGTCTCGAGGATCAGCTTGCCGCCGTTGGGCATGGCGTCGCGCGCGTTGAGGGCGAGATTGAGCAGCGCCGTCGTCAACTGGTTAGGGTCGACCATCGCCACGCAGGTCTCCTCCTCGAACACGGTCTCGATCTGGATCTGCTCGCCAAGCGTCGGCCGCAGCAGCTTTGCGGTGTCGACGATCAGCGAATTGACGTCGATCTCGCGCGGCTGCAGCGGCTGTTTTCGCGCAAAGGCGAGCAAGTGTTGAGTGAGCTCGGCGCCGCGCCCGGCCGCCTCGTCGATCATCTTGGTGATCGCCGCAAGCTGCGGCTCCTTCGCCACCGCATCGGCCAGAATCTCGATAGTGCCGGTGATGACGGTGAGGATGTTGTTGAAATCATGGGCCACGCCGCCGGTGAGCTGGCCGATCGCCTCCATCTTTTCGGAGTGGCGCATCCGTTCCTCGGCGGCGATCTTGTCGGTGAGGTCGCGGTAGAACACGTTGAACAGCAGGCCCTCGCGGCGCTTGAGCGCCGTGACGCTCAGCTCGGCCCTGAATTCCTTGCCGTCGCGGCGTCGCATCGTCATCTCGCGGCGGCGGTCGAGCAGCCGGCCTTCCCGGGTTTCCAGGAAGCGCAGCAGGCCCGCCCTGATGCGCTCCCGCTCACCCTCGGCGACGATCAGGTCGATGGCGCTCTTGCCGAGTGCCTCGTCGCGGCGCCAGCCGAACATCGTCTCGGCCTGCGAGTTCCAATCCAGGATCTTGCCGTTTTCGTCGGTCTGGACGAAGGCGTCGAGCGCGGTCTCGATGATGTTGCGGGCGAGGCGTTCGGTCTCGCGCTGCGACTCCTGTGCGAGCCGCGCCTCGGTCATGTCGCGTCCGACGAAGAAGAAGCGCTTGGCCTCCTGTGACCAGCTTCCCAGCCAGGACAGCCAGACCTCGTGTCCGTCCTTGTGGAAGCAGCGGGTGTCGGCGAGTGTCGGGCGGTCGCCGTGCCTGAGCGCGCGCATCTCCTCGCGCGACCGTTCCAGATGGTCGGGGTGGATGAAGTCGGCGCCGCTGCGCCCGACCATCTCTTGCGGCTGGTAACCGAGGATGGTCGCCGAGCTCGGGCTGATCTGGGCGACATATCCCCTGGCGTCCATGATCATGATCAGATCCTGCGAGGTATCGAAGATCTGCCGCCGCTCCTCGAGCTGCTGCTGCAGGGCGCGTTCCATCCGTCGCGCTTCCGTGACGTTGCGGGCGGCGCCGGACGCGCCGATGATCTCGCCTGATGGCCCCCGGATCGGCGACAGGCTCACCGCGATTTCCACCGGCGTGCCGTCCTTGCGGATGCGTACGGTCTCGTAGCGCTCGATCGCCTCGCCGGCGGTGATCCGCCGCAGATAATCCTTGGCCTCGTGCCGGCGGTCCTCGGGCACGATGATCGCGGTCGGTTTGCCGACCGCTTCCTCAGCCGAGAAGCCGTAGAGCTGCTCCGCGGCCTTGTTCCAGCCGGTGATGATGCCGTCGAGCGACTGCATCACGATCGCATCGTCGGACGATTCCACCGCGGCACTGAACAGGCGCTCGCGTGCGGCGTAGTGATCGCGTGCGGCTTCGGTGCGATGTCGCTCCAGCACCTCGCGCTGCAGCGCTGCGGTCTTGGCCCGGGTCTCCTCGACCATCCGCGCGAAGGCCCGCGCCAACACGCCGGTCTCGCCGGGTGCATCGACCGGAATGGCGACGGGATTATCGCGGCCGATGCTCTCGACCGCGGCCGTGAGCTGGCCGATCGGCTGGGTCAGCGTGCGTGCGAGCAGCACGGCCAGCGCAGCCGCAACCAGCACGGCGATGATGCCGATCGTGAGACTGGTGTTCTGGATGGTGACGGCCAGCGCCATGAAGGCGGCGTTGGGCGCGACCCGGATGACGCCGACCCACTGATCCTGAGCCAGCACGGCGGAGGCGATCGCCGCACCGCCCGGACGTCCGCCGCGGCCCGGCACGATTTGCGAGACCGTCTCCGGTTTTCCTGCGAACGCGGCGAAATAGGGAAAGTCATTTTGCCATCGGGTCGGCTTTCCCAGTTGAGAGCCGTATTCGCGGCTGCGGTCGGGATGCACCAGATAGTCGCCGTTGCGACCGACGACGTAAACCTGCTCGCCGGGGCGAGCGGACGTGCGGATGCGTTCAAGAATCTTGCGCATGTCGATGTTGACGATGACGATGCCGAACGGCTGGTGGTTCGTCCCGAAGATCGGCGCTGCGACACGCAAGGTCGGCACGTAGGGCGTCTGGATCACGTCGTCATCGACATTCAGATCGACCGGAGAGACGTAGATCTGGTCCTCGGCGAGCTTGATGGTTTCCTGGAAGAAGAAGCGATCGCCCTTCTTTTGCAGCGCTTCGTCTGATACGACGCGCACCGCCCCGTTCGGACCCTCGCGATCGACACGCAGATACTCGGTCCCGTCGGCGCCGATGACGCGAAACTTGGCGTAAGCCGGGTTGGCGCCGACATCGGCCACCAGGCGCGTCAGCAGGCGCTCACGCCAGGTGGATTCGGAGAGCTGGTCGACGGGATCGATGCCGTTGTTGAAATGGGCGTTGATCATGCCGCGCGCGGCTGCGCGGGTGCGGAACGTGGCGATGTCGGCGCGCGCGCCATTGGCATACGATTCGAGTTCCGAGGCGAGCTGCCGCGCATGGCTCTCGATCCGGTCGAGTACCCGCGGCAGCAACGCCTCCTCGAGCGCCCGCGCGCTGAACCATCCGACGGCGGAGACCGCGACCGTGACCAGCAGGATCATCGTGATGGCTAGTCGGGTCGCCAGCTTCATGTGGGCCTTCGCAGCGCTTCGGGGCCCGCCCAGCATGTTCCGCTCTGCGACGGAATGCACCCCCTGATCATTGACGCCCGGAGCCGATATTGGGGTTCATTGCCGCATCCTTGCCGGCGCCATCCTTGCCGGCACCAAGGCAGCCGTCGACCGCGGCAAGCAGCGCATCGGCCCGGAACGGCTTCTGCAGGCTTGCGACCGCGCCGAGCTTGGTTGCCATCTTCAGGAAGTCGGGTTCGGCATAGGCGTCTGGAGTCACCGAGCGGCCGGAAATGACGATGATCGGGATGGTCGGCCGCTGTGCCCGAACGTGACGCATCGTCTCCAGCCCGTCCATCCCGGGCATGTATATGTCGAGGAACAGCAGGTCGAACTGATCGGTCTCAAACAGCGCGAGACCCGCACGGCCGTCGTTGGCGAGCGTCACGCGATGTCCGGCCCGTTCCAACAGCAGCCGGATGGTGATCTGCACAGCCGGATCGTCGTCCACGATCAGGATGTTGGCCAAATCTCAGCCCTCCCAGCGCCGAAATGTTGCGCGGAAAACGCGCTTCCTGCAAGCACTTCGCGAGCAATGAGTTCCGCCCGGACCGGAACTTCCGTCGGTCAAATGCACGCCGGCATACAGATGTAACCGGTCAGTCGCTGAGATATTCCGGGTGGCGCGCGCGGATCGTGGCGAGCTCGCTGAGGGTGCCCGACAGATGCGTGCGCAGATGCTGCTGTGCGGCATCGCCGTCGCCGGCTTCGATCGCGCGTGTGATCAGCTTGTGGTGGCGCAGGATGTTCTGGGCCTTGCCGGGTGAGGGTAGATGCAGCCGGCGCAGCCGGTCGATATGGCCACTACGGCTGCGCACCAGCATCCAGAGGTCCTGCTTGCCGGCTGCAGCATAGAGCTGGGCGTGGAAATCATTGTCGGCCGCTATGAAGGCCTCGAAGTCGCCGGCCTTGGTGAATTGCTGTTGCAGTGCAATGGCGTGATCCAGGCGGATCACGAGCGACGAGTCGCGGCCGGCCGCCAGCAGCCGCACGATCTCCAGCTCCAGCGCCTGACGCAGGAAATGCGCCTGCTGCGCGCGACTGACGTCGATCCGGCTGACCACGGTGGCGTGCTGGGGGAACACGTCGACCAGCCCCTCTTCCTCGAGCCGCATCAGCGCGTCGCGTACCGGCGTCGAGCTGACGCCGAACCGGCCGGCCAGCTCCGCGCGCGACAGCGGCGCGCCCGGTGGAAGCTCCAGAGCGATGATCGCATTGCGCAGCCGTTCGAACACCTGCGGCGCGGCCTGACGGGCGCGATCGAGCCGGGCGGCGGGTTTTGCGACCGCGCGCGGCGCGGTGAGGGATGATTCCATGGATGGTCCCGCGGGCTTGCCTTTGATGCACTAATATATTAGTGCATCAGCAAGGTCAACGCGGCTCGACCAGAGGCCGGAGGAAACACACAACAATGATCACGCATCTTCGCAAGCTTGCGGCTGCCACCCTGATCGTCGCGACCGCTCTGTCGGCCTCCGCGGCGTCCGCGCAGCAGAAATCCGAAATCACACTGTCGCGCCAGCCCGGCATTTTCTACATGCCGAGCCACATCATGGAGAAGCAGAAGCTGATCGAGAAGCACGCGGCTTCGCTCGGCGTGTCCGGCGTCACCACGAAGTGGATCACCTTCTCCGGCGGCGGCGCTCAGACCGATGCGCTGCTCGCGGGCGGCGTCGACATCCTCAACACCGGCACCGGCAATCTTCTGTTGCTGTGGGACCGCACCCGCGGCGGCGTGAAGGGCATCGTCGCGACTTCGGCGCAGCCGATGACCCTGATCAGCCGGGACGCCAACATCAAGTCGATCAAGGATTTTGGTCCGACCGACAAGATTGCGGTCCCGACTGTCAAGGTCTCGACCCAGGCGATCGTGCTGCAGATCGCGGCGGCCGAGGCCTTTGGCGCCGATCAGTGGTCGAAGCTCGACGTCAACACTGTGCAACTCGGCCATCCTGACGCCTATGCGGCGCTCGCCAATCCCAAGCACGAGGTGCACAACCACTTTTCGATCCCGCCCTTCACGTTCCTCGAATTGAAGAACGTTCCGGGCGCGCATGTCGTGCTGTCCTCGCCCGACGTGATGGGCGGCCCGCTCAGCCAGGCGCAGTTCTTCACCACGACGAAATTCGCCGACGCCAACCCGAAGATCATCCAGGCGGTGCGCGACGCCACCAAGGAAGCGCAGGATTTGATCCGCAGCGACACCAGGCAGGCGGTCGAGATCTACAAGGAGATCACCGGCGACAAGACCTCGGTCGAAGAGCTGCTCGATCTCCTGAAGGAGCCCGGCATGATGGAGTGGAATTTGGAGCCGCAGGGTACGATGAAGTTCGCCGCGCATCTGTTCAAGACCGGTACGCTCAAGACCCAGCCCAAGGCCTGGACGGAGTATTACCTCCCCGTCGCGCATGATCTGAAGGGCAACTGATGGCCCTGCTCGACGTCAGCTCCGTGACATTGCGCTACAAGACGTCGAGCGCGGTCGTCACCGCCACCGAAAAAGTCTCCTTCACCGTCGACAAGTCCGATCGCTTCGTGCTGCTCGGGCCGTCAGGCTGCGGCAAGTCCACCCTCCTGAAGGCTGTCGGCGGCTATATGACGCCAAGCGAAGGCCGGATGACGATCGGCGATCGCGAGATCCGCGGCCCCGGCGCCGACCGGATGATGATCTTCCAGGAGTTCGACCAGCTCCTGCCCTGGAAGACCGTTCTCGCCAATGTCATGTTTCCGCTGCTGACCGCGCGAAAGCTGTCGCGCAAGGACGGCGAGGCACGCGCGCGGGCCTATATCGAGAAAGTCGGGCTGACCCGCGTGGTCGATGCCTATCCGCACACGCTCTCCGGCGGCATGAAGCAGCGCGTCGCGATCGCGCGCGGCATGGCGATGGAGCCGGATATCCTTTTGATGGACGAGCCGTTCGCCGCGCTCGACGCGCTGACGCGCCGGACCTGCCAGGACGAGCTGCTCCAGCTCTGGAGCGAAACCAAATTCACTGTGCTGTTCGTGACCCATTCGATCGCGGAAGCGATCCGCATCGGCAACCGCATCCTGCTGCTGTCGCCGCATCCCGGCCGGGTCAAGGCCGAGGTGGTGGATGTCGACAAGGTCGGCAATGACGACGGCAGCGCCGGCCGGCTGGAGAGGGAGATCCACGATCTCCTGTTCGCCGGTGAAGCCACGGCCCACTGAGGGAGCAATTGATGGGCGAAGCGAGAATTCTGCTGCGTGACGCGTCTGTTGCCGCCGCCGGCAGCGCAGGCGAAGTCGAGCGCAAGCTGACCGTGCTCGAGCTGTTGTGGAACGACGGTTTTGTCCGCAAGGCCGTTATCATCCTGTTCCTGGCTGCGGTCTGGGAAGCCTACGGCGTCTATCTCGACAATCCCCTGCTGTTTCCGACCTTGCACGACACCATCGTCACGCTGTTCGACCGCGTGAAGGACGGCACCATCCCGATGCGGGCCTGGTCCTCGTTGAAGGTGCTCTTCATGGGCTATTCGGCCGGCATCGTGCTCGCGGCCATCTTCACGGTGCTCGCGATCTCGACCCGGATCGGCACCGACTTCCTCGAGACCGTCACGGCGATGTTCAACCCGCTGCCTGCCATCGCGCTGTTGCCGCTGGCGCTGATCTGGTTCGGGCTCGGCAATGGCAGCCTCGTTTTCGTGCTGATCCATTCGGTGCTGTGGCCGGTCGCGCTCAACACCCATTCCGGCTTCAAGAGCGTGTCGAACACGCTGCGCATGGTCGGCCGCAATTACGGGCTGCGCGGGCTGCCCTATGTCGCAAAGATCCTGATCCCGGCCGCCTTCGGCTCGATCCTCACCGGCCTCAAGATCGGCTGGGCCTTTGCCTGGCGCACCCTGATCGCGGCCGAGCTGGTATTCGGCGTGTCCTCGGGGCAGGGCGGGCTCGGCTGGTTCATCTTCGAGAACCGCAACCTGCTCGATATACCCGCGGTCTTCGCAGGCCTCTTGACGGTGATTATCATCGGGCTCTTTGTCGAGAATCTGATCTTCCGCGCCATCGAGCGGAACACCGTCCAGAAATGGGGCACCCAATCATGACCAAGAAGAAAACCCCCGGCCAGCTCCGCAGCGCGCGCTGGTTCGCGCCCGACGACCTCCGCTCGTTCGGCCATCGCTCCCGCGCCATGCAGATGGGCTACGCGCCGGAGGAGTGGAAGGACCGCCCCTGCATCGCGATCCTCAACACCTGGTCGGATGCACAGCCCTGCCACATGCACTTCAAGTCGCGGGTCGACGACGTCAAGCGCGGTATCCTGATGGCCGGCGGCCTGCCGATCGAGCTGCCCGCGCTCTCGCTGTCGGAATCGCTGTTGAAGCCGACCACCATGCTCTATCGCAACCTGCTGGCGATGGACGCGGAGGAGCTGCTGCGCAGCCATCCCGTCGACGGCGTGGTGCTGATGGGCGGCTGCGACAAGACCACGCCGGCGCTGCTGCTCGGCGCCACCTCGATGAACATCCCGGCGATCTATCTGCCGGCCGGTCCCATGCTGCGCGGTAACTGGAAGGGCAAGACGCTGGGCTCCGGCTCCGACGGCTGGAAATACTGGGACGAGCGGCGCGCCGGAAAGATTTCTGACAAGGACTGGGTCGACATCGAGGCCGGCATCGCGCGCAGCTACGGCACCTGCATGACCATGGGCACGGCCTCGACCATGACGGCGATTGCCGAAGCCATCGGCATGACGCTGCCCGGCGCCTCCTCGATTCCCGCTGCCGACGCCAACCACATCCGCATGGCCTCGGAATGCGGCCGCCGCATCGTCGAGATGGTCTGGGAGGATTTGACGCCGAAGGCGATCCAGACCCGAAAAGCCTTCGAGAACGCGATCGCGGTGGCGATGGCCATGGGCTGCTCGACCAACGCCATCATCCATCTGATCGCGCAGGCCCGCCGCGCCGGCCAGGACATCGGCCTCGACGATTTTGAGACCGCGAGCCGCAAGGTGCCCGTGATCGCCAATGTGCGCCCGAGCGGCGATACCTATCTGATGGAGGACTTCTTCTACGCCGGCGGCCTGCCGGCGCTGATGGGCGAGATCAGGCAGCATCTGCATCTCGACTGCATCACGGTGACGGGCAAGACCGTCGGCGAGAACATCGCCGGCGCCGAGGTTCACAATGACGACGTCATCCGCTCGGTCGAAAACCCCATCTACAAGGAAGGCGCGCTCGCCGTCCTCAAGGGCAACCTCGCGCCCGATGGCTGCGTGATCAAGCCGAGTGCGTGCGAAACGCGCTTCCTCAAGCACACCGGCCCAGCTTTGGTGTTCGACGATTATCCGTCGATGAAGAAGGCGGTCGACGATCCCAATCTCGACGTCACCGCGGACCACGTCCTCATCCTGCGCAACGCGGGGCCGCAGGGCGGGCCGGGCATGCCGGAATGGGGCATGCTGCCGATCCCGACAAAACTCGTGAAGCAGGGCGTGCGCGACATGGTGCGCATCTCGGATGCGCGCATGAGCGGCACCAGCTACGGCGCCTGTATTCTGCATGTCGCACCCGAATCCTATGTCGGCGGGCCGCTGGCGCTGGTCCAGAACGGCGATCGCATCACGCTGGACGTTGCCGCGCGCACCATCAATCTCGATGTGGGCGAAGCCGAGCTCGCCAAGCGTCGCGCCGCCTGGAAGCAGCCCGAGCGCCGCTTCGAGCGCGGCTATGGCTGGATGTTCTCGAAGCACATCAAGCAGGCCAATGACGGCTGCGATTTCGATTTCCTGGAGACCGGCTTTGGCGCGCCGATCGGCGAGCCGTCGATTTACTGACCGTCGTTCCGGGGCGATGCGACGGGACCGCGAAGCGCGGCCCGGAGCATCGAACCCGGAACCCATTTCACCACAGCGCATGCAGCCCGATGGATTCCGGGCTCGCGCTACGCGCGCCCCGGAATGACGAAAGAGAGAATGAGTTCAAAATGTCCAAACTCAGCGACGCCACCCGCACCAAGCTCAAATCCGTCTCCACCGCCACCGTCGCCACCGCTTTGTTCAAGCGCGGCCTGCGCATCCAGATGATCCAGGACGTGCATCCCGTCGGTCCGGACCAGCCGACCATGGTCGGCGAAGCCTTCACGCTACGCTACATGCCGGCGCGCGAGGATCTCAACACCATCGACGTGTTCAAGGACCGCTCCCACCCCCAGCGCAAGGCGGTCGAGGATTGCCCGGCAGGCAGCGTGCTTGTCATGGACAGCCGCAAGGACGCCCGCGCGGCCTCGGCCGGCGCGATCCTGGTGACGCGGCTGATGAAGCGCGGGGTCGCCGGCGTCGTCACCGACGGCGGCTTTCGCGATTCCGCGGAGATCGCAAAGCTCGGCATCCCCGCCTACCACCATCGTCCGTCCGCGCCGACCAACCTGACGCTGCACCAGGCGATCGAGATCAACGTGCCCATCGGCTGCGGCGATGCGCCGGTGTTCCCCGGCGACGTCATCCTCGGCGATGCCGACGGTGTGATCGTGATCCCCGCGCATCTCGCCGACGAGATCGCCAACGAGACTTTTGAGATGACCGCGTTCGAGGATTTCGTGACCGAGGAAGTCGGCAAGGGCCGCGGCATCTTTGGGCTTTATCCGGCGACCGATCCGCAGACGCTCACGGATTTTGCGGCTTGGCGCAAGGCGAACGGCCGTTAACTACTGAAGTCGAGAAAACGGGCCGGCCATCGCAAGCGCCGGCCTCACATCAGCAGGGAGGAACCGATGAATCAGACACGACGCGATCTCTTGGCCGGCGCCGGCGCGCTGGCTGCTTCCACGCTTCTGGCTCGTACCGCCGGCGCCCAGTCTTTCCCGTTCTCGCCGAACCAGCGCTATCCCGATCCCGCGATCCAGATCCTGGATCCGGCCTTCGCAAAATACCGGCTCTACTCCTCGACGGTCGAGCAGGTTGCGACCGGCATGCGCTGGGCGGAAGGCCCCGCCTATTTCCCGGAGGGCGGCTATCTGCTGTTCTCGGACATCCCGAACAACCGGATCATGAAATTCGACGAGAAGACCGG
Source organism: Bradyrhizobium guangdongense (assembly GCF_006483445.1). Lineage (GTDB taxonomy): Bacteria > Pseudomonadota > Alphaproteobacteria > Rhizobiales > Xanthobacteraceae > Bradyrhizobium > Bradyrhizobium guangdongense_A. The sequence goes on from NZ_PPPT01000237.1 coordinate 14,197, forward strand.
GCAGACCAGCGTGTTCCGCGCCAATGCCAACTACGCCAATGGCAATACACGCGACCGCCAGGGCCGCCTCGTCACCTGCGAGCACTCCGTCACCCGCCGCATCACCCGCACCGAGAAGGACGGCAAGATCACGGTGCTGGCCGACAAGTTCGAGGGCAAGCGGCTGAACGCGCCGAACGATATCGTGGTGAAGTCCGACGACAGCATCTGGTTCACCGATCCCTTGTTCGGCATCAATGGCGAGTGGGAGGGCAAGAAGGAGAAATCCGAGCAGGCCACCACCAACGTCTACCGCCTCGCCAAGGACGGAAAGCTCACCGCCGTCGTCACCGACCTCGTCAATCCGAACGGCCTCGCCTTCTCGCCGGACGAGAGGAAGCTCTACATTGTCGAGTGGAAGGGCACGCCCAACCGCAGCATCTGGAGCTACAATGTCGGCGACGACGGGAGCTTAAGCGGCAAGACCAAGCTGATCGATGCCGCCGACCAGGGCTCGCTCGACGGCTTCCGCGTCGACCGCGACGGCAACCTCTGGTGCGGCTGGGGTTCGAACGGTGCGCTGCAGGGCGAGCCGACGGATGTCGGCGGCCGAAAGGTCTACCAGCTCAAGGGCAAACCGGAGGATCTCGACGGCGTCATGGTGTTCAACCCCGAAGGCAAGCCGCTCGCCTTCATCCGCCTCCCCGAACGCTGCGCCAATCTCTGCTTCGGCGGTCCCAAGAACAACCGCCTCTACATGGCAAGCAGCCATTCGGTCTACGCGCTCTATGTGGAAGCGCACGGGGCGGTGTGATGGTGTCCTTCGCCTCTCCCCGCTTGCGGGGAGAGGCCGTAATTCAAGAGTAGCTTGAATTACGGGTGAGGGGGACTCACCACGAGTCCAATTGCTACCGTCCCTGCTGAGACTCCCCCTCACCCCGACTCTCTCCCCGCAAGCGGGGAGAGGGGGATTAAGCCTCCGCCATCCCCGCCGCCCACAGCGCAAAGGCATAGACGATCGCGACTTCGTCCAACCGATCGAAGCGCCCCGACGCGCCGCCATGGCCGGCGCCCATGTTGGTGCGGAGCAGGACGGGGCCGCCGCCGGTCATGGTGGCGCGCAGGCGTGCGATCCACTTTGCCGGCTCCCAGTAAGTGACTCGAGGATCGGTGAGCCCGCCCATCGCCAGGATCGCCGGATAGTCTTTTGCCGCGACATTGTCGTAGGGCGAGTAGGACAAAATGGTGCGAAAATCCTTTTCGCTTTCGATCGGGTTGCCCCATTCCGGCCATTCCGGCGGCGTCAGCGGCAGCGTGTCGTCGAGCATGGTGTTGAGCACGTCGACGAACGGCACCTCGGCCACGATGCCGGCGAACAATTCGCCGGCGCGGTTGGCGACCGCGCCCATCAGCATGCCGCCGGCCGAGCCGCCATGGCCGACGATGCGTTTTGCGCTGGTGTATTTTGCGTCGATCAGCGCCCGCGCGCTGGCGGCAAAGTCGTCGAACGAATTCGTCTTCTTCTCGCGCTTGCCGTCGAGATACCAGCCCCAGCCCTTGTCGGCGCCGCCGCGGATATGCGCGATGGCATAGACGAAGCCGCGATCGACCAGCGACAGGCGGTTGGCGTTGAAGGATGCCGGCATCGCCATGCCGTAGGAGCCGTAGCCGTAGAGCAGCAGCGGCGCGGAGCCGTCGAGCGTCAATCCGCGGCGATACAGGATCGAGACCGGCACGAGCGCACCGTCATGCGACGTCGCCATGATGCGGGTGGTAACGTAATCGGCGGCGTCGTGACCGCTGGGAATCTCCTGCCGCTTGCGCAACGTGCGCGTCCGCTTCGCCATGTCGTAGTCATAGACCTCCGACGGCGTCGTCATCGACGAATAGGAGAAGCGCAGATTCGTCGTCTCGAATTCGTAGGAGCCCATCGTGTCGAGCGAATAGGCGGCCTCGTCGAATGCGATGGCGTGCTCTTCCTTCGTCGCGAGGTCGCGGATCACGATCGCCGGCAGCGCATTGGCGCGCTCCAGCCGCACGAGATGGCCGGCATAGAGATCGATGTCGATGATGTAGATGCCGGGACGATAGGGGATCAGGTCGCGCCAGTTGGTGCGCTCGGAGGCGGCCAGCGGCGCGGTGACGATCTTGAAGTCAATGGCGTCGTCGGCATTGGTCAGGATGAACAGCTCGTCGCCGCGGTCGGCGAGCGAATATTGCACGCCCTCCTCGCGCGCCGCGACCAGGCGCGGCGGCGCATCGGGATTGGCGAGATCGATCAGCCGCTGCTCCGACGTCTCGTGGTCGCCGCCCGCGATCACGCAGAAGCGCCCCGAGGTGCTCTCGTGCAGATGGGTGAACCAGCCGGCATCCTGCTCCTCATAGACCAGGGTGTCGTCGGCCTGTTTGGTGCCGAGCCTGTGCCGCCACACCTGCATCGGGCGGTGGTTGTCGTCGAGCTTGACGTAGAAGAAGCTCTTGGCGTCCCTGCTCCAGACCACGCCGCCGTCGGTCTCTCCGACAAAATCGTCCAGATCCCTGCCCGTGGCCCAATCGCGCACGCGGATCGAGAAATATTCGGAGCCCTTGGTATCCGCGCTCCACGCCTGCAGCCTGTGGTCGGGTGAATGCCGGCTGCCGCCAAACTTGAAATATTTGTGGTCCTTGGCGAGCGCATCGCCGTCGAGCACGATATGGCTCTCGCCACCGTTGCGCGGCATGCGGCCGAACAGCTCGTGCTGCCCGCCCTCGCGAAACTTGCGGAAATAGGCGTACTGGCCGTCCGGCGACGGTACGCTGGAATCGTCCTCCTTGATCCGGCCGCGCATCTCGCGCACCAGCACCTTCTGAAGCGGCGCGGTATGGCCGAGCAGGCTCTCGGTATAGACGTTCTCTTCCTCGAGATATTTGCGGATGTCGGGATCGAGCACCGCGGGATCGCGCAGAACCTCCTGCCACTTCTCGTCCTTCAGCCAGGCATAATCGTCGGCAACATTGATGCCGTGACGGCTGAAGGAATGTGGCCGCCGCGGCGCGACGGGGGGCTTGGAAGGCTTTGCAGTCTGTGTCACTCGGTCCTCGTTCAAAAACTTTCGCACGCTGGCGTTCTTCACCTCGCCCCGCTTGCGGGGAGAGGTCGAATTCGATCGCAGATCGAATTCGGGTGAGGGGGACTCTCCGCGAGTCCAACTGTTACTGTCGCTGCGGATGCAGCCCCTCACC
>NZ_PPPT01000238.1 GCF_006483445.1 Bradyrhizobium guangdongense
GCGGCTGCGCGAAGCGCAGTCCGATGGCGTAACCCACCACTTCTGCCGCCGCGGACACAGAAGAGGTGGGTTACGCCAGTGGACCGCGCCTCGCGCGGCCACGTGCTAACCCACCCTACGGCGTCGGCGTTTGCGGCCTACGCCACACTCTCCAGATACGCCTCTTCCGCGGCATGCACGGCGTCGGGGGTGCCGACATGCATCCAGAGGCCGTCGAGGCGGAGGCCGAACAGCCGGTCCTGCTCATTGGCGCGGTCGAACATTTTTGTCAGCGAGAACTCGCCGTTGGGCGCGTCGGCGAAAATCGACGGCGACATGATGGCGGCGCCGGCGTAGACGAACGGTACCACTTCCTTCTCGCGCCGCTTGCGCAGCGTGCCGTCAGGCAGCATGGAGTAGTCGCCGCGCCCGCTATAGCCGATGCTGCTCGCGGTCGGCGCCATCAAGAGCATGATGTCCATCCGTGCCGGATCGAAATTCTCGGCGAGCCGTGCCAAGTTTGAGCGCACGCCGTCGATCCACAGCGTGTCGGAATTGACGTGATAGAACGGCGCATCGCCGAGCAGCGGCAGCGCCTTGACCACGCCGCCGCCGGTGCCGAGCACCTCGTTGCGCTCGTCGGAAATGGTCACATGCGGCAGCTTGCGGGTGGCGACGTGATCGATGATCTGCTCACCCAGATAATGCACGTTGACCACGGCGTCGGTGACGCCGGCCTGGCCGAGCTTGTCAAGCACATGGTCGAGGAGCGGCTGGCCGGCCACCGGAACCAGCGGCTTCGGCATCTTCTCCGTCAGGGGGCGCATACGCAGGCCCAGCCCTGCGGCGAGCACCATGGCTTTGGTCGGTTTGACGGACATCGGTCGGCTTTCTCAGAACCTCAATTTCGCGGCCGCAACAACCCTAGCATGAGGATCCGCCGGCCGCATCGAACCTAACCGCCATAGTCACCCGAGGTGACGTTTGTACGACGGGTGTTGCACTCAGGCAGTGGTCGCTGTGGACCGCGCCTTACGCTTCTTGTCGCCCTGCTTGAGAAAATTGACCCCGATCTGGTCGCCATTGACCCAGGCCAGCTCGCAGCGCCGATAGGCCAGGCCCGTCGACGACAGCAGGAGAAAGAATTCCTTCAGATGGAGACCCTCGACCGAACCCTCGACCGTCAGCTTGGCCCCGGTCTCGGAGACGTCCTCCATGACGCAGTCACGCCGCCAGGTGCCGTCGATCCCCATCATATGGGCCGGAATGCCGCGCTCGAACACGACGCGGTTACCGCTGCCACCGCGTTGATCGGTACTCGTCGTCATGCTCCCCGCTCCAGCCCCGTAGTTGCCCGGCCTCCAGAGGCCGAGATTAACGGTGCGATGGCTAACAGCCGGTAAATCCTCGCGCTTGTCGTCCCGGACCTGCGCTTACGCTTGTCCGGGATGGCGGCTGTTTCTGTGGTTCTCGAATCAGCCCTGCGGCGGGGGAACGTTGGCGAGATACCAGTCGCGCAGATGCGCGAGCGAGGGGTGGGCCAGCGAGCGGTTGAGATAGGTCCAGATCCGCGGCTGGTGGCGCAGATAATGCGGCTTGCCGTCGCGGCGGTTGAGGCGGGCGAACGTGCCGAGCAGCCGCGTATTTCGCTGCGCCGACATGATGGCGTAGAGCTCGGCGAAGCCGGCCGGATCGAAGCCCGCATCCGCGGCGCGGCGCGCCTTGATGTAGCGCGACAGCAGCGTCAGCTCGATATTTTCGGGCACGTCGATGCGGGCGTCCTGCAGCAGCGACACGACATCGTAGCTCTTCGGCCCGAGCACGGTGTCCTGGAAGTCGATCACGCCGACGCGCGCGCTGCCGGAGCGGCCTTCGAGCCAGATCAGGTTCGGCGAGTGGTAGTCGCGCAGCACCCAGGTTTTTGGTGCGGCCATCGGCTTTTTCAAGAGCTCGCGCCACATCGCAAAAAATTCCGCGCGCTTGTCCTCGGAGAGTTCGGCGTTGCGGTCGGGGAGATACCATTCCGGCATCAGGCCGATCTCGATCAGCAATGCTTCGGTATCGAAGACGGGAATGGCGTAGTCGGTGGTCGCGGTCAGCGGCAGCGTGTCCGGCAGTATCTTGCCGTGCAGTGCAGCCAGCACGTCGGTCGCGGCCTCATAGCGCTCGACGATCGGGCGCGGCGGATCGCCCTCGATCACGCCTTCGCTGCCAAAGTCTTCGGTAATGAGGAAGCCGTGGCCGAGATCGCTGTGATGGATCACGGGTGCCGAAATACCCTGCGCGCGCAGGCCTTCATCGATGGCGACGAAGGGCCTGACGTTCTCGGCGAGATGCACGGCGGCGCTGTAGGACTTTCCGTCATAGAGTGCGGCGCCATCCGGCCGCTGCGGAAAGTTCATGAGGATCGTGATGCCGTCGTCGCGGACGAGCCGCGCATAGGAGCGGGTCGAGGCATCGCCGGCCATGCGCCGCCGCGTCGCGTCGATGTAGCCGGCTTTGTCGAGAAACTCCCGCAGTGCCTGCAATCGTGCGACGGTTGCCGCCGCCTTGCCGTGACCGGTGATGTCAGCCGCGCGTGCGGTCGAACCCAGTGCCGGCCGGTGCGTGAGCGCGATGTCGATGCGATCCTCGGGCATGGCCTTGGGCGCGCGCTCCGGCCATTCGATCAACGCCAGCACTCCGTCCGGCAGCGGCGACAGCCCGATCTCGTCGAGCTCGCCTTCGTCCTCGACGCGGTAGAGGTCGGCATGCAGCACCGGCACGGGGAGCTGCTCATAGCCCTGCACCAGCGTGAAGGTCGGGCTCGGCACCTCCAGTGTCTCGTCGCCGGCGAGGTAACGGATCATGGCGCGTGCGGCTGCCGTCTTCCCGGCACCGAGATCGCCCGAGAGCGCGATGACGTCGCCGGCGCCGACCAGCAGCGCAAGGTCGGCCATCAGTTGCGCGGTCGCCGTCTCGTTGACGAGCGCGACGGAGAATGTCGTTGACGCGTTCATTTGGGCGCGTTCACTCGGCGGCGTCGCGATGCGCCGCCTGGTCGGTCGGGAAGTCGCAGGTCACGGTGGTGCCTTTGCCGACGAGCGAATCCACCCGCACCTTGCCGCCATGCAGCTCGACGAAAGAGCGCACCAGCGACAGGCCGAGGCCGGCGCCACGATGGCGCGAGCCCTGCGAGCGGCTTTCGAACCAGTTGAACACCTTGTCCTTCATGTCTGCGGGGATTCCGGGGCCGGAATCCGTCACGGTGAAGATGACATTGCGCTCGGATCGGCGCGCGCTGATGCCAACCGACGAATCCGGCGGCGAGAAGCCGACGGCATTGGCCAGCAGATTATAGAGCACCTGCACCACGCGCTTCTCGTCGCCGGTGAAGCTGCCGACATCGGGCGCGATGTCGACCTTGAGGCGGATGCGGTCGGTGGCGAGGCGGTCCTGGATGCCTTCGGCGGCAAGTTCGATCGCCTTGGAGACGTCGACGGGGCCGAGCTCGAGCTTCATCGCGCCGGCGTCGATGGTGGCGAGATCGAGGATGTTGTTGGTCAGTGCCAGGAGCGCATTGGTCGACTTGGTGACGTAGTCGAGGTATTCGGCCTGCTTCGGCGTCAGCGGTCCCGTCGAGGGATCGCTGAGGAAATGCGCAAAGCCGATGATCGTGGTCAGCGGCGAGCGCAGCTCGTAGGAGACGTGGTGGACGAAGTCCACCTTCATCTGGTCGGCGGCCTCCAGCGCCTCGTTGCGCTCGCGCAGCGCGCGCTCGACATTCTCGGTGTCGGTGATGTCCTGGAAGGTCAGCATGGTCGCGCCGTCGGGCAGCGGCCGGATCATGCCGTCGAGCACGCTGCCGTCCTTGCGCTCCAGCTTCAGCGGCACGTCGACGCGGTTCTCGATCGAGGTGATGGCCTCGCGGATCTGCCGCCAGACGGCCGGGTCGTCGAACAGTTGATGGCACCAGCTCTCGACGGTCTGGATGTGCGGCTCGTCGCGCAAGGCATCGTTCGACAGCTTCCACATCCGCGCAAAGGCCGGATTGAACAGCTGCGCCTTGCCGTTGCTGCCGAACACCGCGACGCCTTCGGCGAGGCTGTCCAGCGTCTCGCGCTGGACCCGGATCAAGCCGTCAAAGCGGCGGGCGAGATCGAGGCCTTCAGTGACGTCGTCGAACAGATAGGTGACGCCGCCTTCCGGATTCGGCGTCGTGACGACCGAGAGTGCACGACCGTCGGGCAGGTACCAGGTGTCCTTGGCGGTCTCGACCGCGCGATAGGCTTCGTGCAGCTTTGCCTTCCAGGCGCGAAAGTCAGGCTGCTCCGGCAGTTTTCGCGCGGCCCGGAGCTGATCGAGCACGCTGGAATCGTCCGGATTGGAATCCAGGAAGTTGCGGTCGAGGTCCCAGAGACGGCGGTAGGAATCGTTGTAGAAGGCGAGCCGCCGCTGGCCGTCGAATACCGCGACGCCGGAGGAGAGCTGGTCGAGCGTGCGGCGATGCGCCTCAGCCATGCGCACCAGCGCCGAGCTCAGGGCGTCGGCTTCGCTGGCGTCAATTGCGACACCGACACTGCCTGCGCCGACATTGACGGCGCGGACATCGTAGATGCGACGCTCGCCGCCGATCACGATCGGCAGGCGCGAGGTGAAGTGAGCCGCCTCCTTCAGGCCGCGTTCCATGTCGGTGCGGTCGGCGCTGTCGAGCAGTTCGAGCTTGCGCTCCTGGGCATCGGTGACGCTTTGCGCCTCCGTTGCCCGTACATAGGCCGGGTTGGCGTAGGCAAGCGCGCCGTTGGCGCCCTTGGCCCAGATCGGCCAGGGCGCAGCGGCGGCGAAGCCGCGCAGCATCTCGGTCTCGTCGAGCAGCGCCTTATGGCGCAGGTTGGTTTCGGCGAGCTCGCGCCGCAGGCCGGACAATTCGCGAATCCGGACAATGGCCTGGCCGCCGATGGCGCGCCCGATGGCTTCGAGCGTGTGGCCGTTGGCCGTGGTCACGTTGAGCTGGAAACCATCGCCGCGCTCGCGCAGCGCGTCGACGGCGTGGTCCATCTGCAGCGCCGGTTCCGGCGGCAGCCAGGTTCCGAACGCGAGCACGCGCTGCGGGGATGAATCCCGCGGCAGCACCATGGAGATGTCGCCGGAGATCTGCGCGCGATTGTCGCCGGCCGGCCATGAGATCAGGATCTGCGGTTCCGCAAACAGCAGCGCGCCGAAGCGATCGGCCTGCAATTGCAGTTCCCCGATCCGTGCGCGCAGCCGCGCCTCGTTCTTGGCCGTGCGCACGCGCGTGCGCATCAGCAGGATCGCGGCCACAACAGAGAAGCCGAGCAGGGCGAGCGCGGTCGCGAGCACCGCGATTTCCTGCCGGTTGAAATCCAGTAGTGTCGATAGGGAGTCGATGAAGTCCGCTGCCTTCGCAGGCCCAGCCGGAAGCAGCGCTGCGAGAGCGCTACCGATCAGGCTGTTGCGCGCCAATGAGGTGCACGACAGCAGCGTCCGACGCATCGACCCGATCACGCCTGACATAATTGCCCCAAGTCCGCGGATATCAGGACCGCACGAATTTACGCGCGGCGACTTCCCCCGCCGCGCGCGAATCAAACGACAATATCCGCTTCGTGACTCCACCGGTAAGAGTCCAGATCGTGAACGCAAAGCCAGGCACACAAAAATGCGGCCCGCGCGAATCTCTCCACGTAGTTTTGCGGTCAAACGATGCGGATTTGAGGCGAGGTGCTGGCGTTTTCCGGCAAGACTCTAGCGGCCGGTCGAACCAAAGCCGCCGGCACCGCGATCGGTCTCCGAGAGTGAGGCGACGGGAACCAGCGCGGCCTGCACCACGGGCGCGACCACCATCTGCGCGATGCGTTCGCCGCGGCCGATCACGAAGGGCGCCGCGCCATGGTTGATCAGGATGACCTTGATCTCGCCGCGGTAATCCGCATCGATCGTGCCGGGTGAATTGAGCACGGTGACGCCGTGCTTGGCCGCGAGCCCGGAGCGCGGCCGCACCTGCGCCTCGAAGCCCGGCGGCAGCGCGATAGCAAGGCCGGTCGGCACCATCGCGTATTTGCCCGGCGCCAGCGTCATCGGTTGGCCTTCCGGAACGGCCGCGAGGAGATCGAGGCCGGCAGCCTCTGATGTCTGATAGGCCGGCAGCGGCAGGCCTTCGGCGTGCGGCAGGCGCTGAACCTCGACGGTGACTTTGGTGCTCACTTGGCCGGCTCCAGCGGTTTGTTGGCGAGGCTCTTGGCGATATGCGCGACCAGCTCGGTCGCGACCTGGTCCTTGGTCATCACAGGCCAGGAGTCCACCGCGATGTCGCCTTCGTTGCGGGTAAGCAGGTGAACCGTGTTGCGGTCGCCGCCCATCACGCCGGTCGCGGGCGAGACGTCATTGGCGACGATCCAGTCGCAGCCCTTGCGCTTCAGTTTGGCCTTGGCGTTGTCGATGAGATGCTCGGTCTCGGCGGCAAAGCCGATCACCAGCGGCGGGCGCTTGTCCTTCATCTTGGAGATGGTGGCGAGGATATCGGGGTTTTCGACGAGCTGCAGCGGCGGCATGCCGGCTGAGGTCTTCTTCAGCTTCTGCTCGCCGGCGTTGGCGACGCGCCAGTCGGCAACGGCGGCGGCAAAGATCGCGATATCGACGGGAAGCGACGCCTCGACCTGCTCCAGCATGTTGCGCGCGGATTCCACATGCTTGACCGCGACGCCAGCGGGATCGTCGAGATCGACCGGGCCGCTCACCAGAATCACATCGGCGCCCGCGGCTTGCGCCGCTGCGGCAATCGCAAAACCCTGCTTGCCGGAGGAGCGGTTGGCGATGTAGCGCACGGGATCGATCGGCTCGTGCGTCGGCCCCGCCGTGATCAAGATGCGCTTGCCCGCAAGGGGCCGCGGCACCGGCGGCCGCAACAGGCGCTCGGCGGCCGTCGCGATCTCTATCGCCTCCGACATCCGGCCGACACCGGCTTCGCCGGCCTCCGCCATCTCGCCGCTGTTGGGGCCGATGAAGGTTACGCCGTCGCGCCCGAGCTGCGCCACGTTGCGGCGGGTCGCTGAATTGGACCACATCAGCGGATTCATCGCCGGCGCGATCAGGATCTTTCGATTGGTCGCAAGCAGAATGGCGCTGGCGAGATCGTCGGCATGGCCGTTCGCCATCTTCGCCATCAGGTCCGCCGTCGCCGGCGCCACGATGATGAGATCGCAGTCGCGCGCTAGCCGGATATGTCCGGCGTCGAACTCGCTCTGCGGGTCGAACAAATCGGTGTAGACCCGCTCATGGGACAGCGCGCTCACCGACAGCGGCGTGACGAATTGCTGCGCCGCCTGGGTCAGCACGCAGCGGACCTCGATGCGCCGTTCCTTCAGCCGCCGGATCAGGTCGAGCGATTTGAACGCCGCGATCCCGCCGCCGATGATCAGGGTGACGCTGGCCTCGGCAAGCGCGCTGGTGCGTTGGGGCGTGGGAGCGGGGGATAGCGTAGCCGGTGCCGCCGAGCCCGTCAGCGGCTCCTCGCGGCCCTCGATGAGCTCACGCAGGATGACCCGGACCTCCTCCTCGACCGAGCGGCGGTTTTGGGCCGATCGGAGCCGAAGGTAGGTTTTGACGCCTTCGTCGAGTTTGCGGATGGTCAGGCTTGCCAAGGCGCCCTCCAGCACGGAATGATAGCAATGCTATCATTTTCATGATTGCATCGCAATCAAAGATTTCTGACGGCGATCAGGATTCCGATGAAGGTGGCGGCGATGATCCAGAGCGCCACGGTGCGCCAGCGGTTCTTGCGGCCCTCGCTGCGGCCCATGGCCGCGATGGTCTCCGGCGACAGCCGCAGGCCCTCGCGCGTCATAGCCTCCAGCTGCTCCAGCACCACGACCGACCGCGCGGCGATGTCGGGCAGCCGCATCAGGACTTTTGCGAGGTCACCTGTACCGGCGATGGCACCCTGCACGCGGCCGATCGGACCGAGATTGCGCTCGATCCATTCACGCACCACGGGATCGGCGATCCTCCAGATATCGAGCTTCGGATCAAAACCGCGCGCCACGCCCTCGACCACGACCATGGTCTTTTGCAGCAGGATCAGCTCAGGCCGCGTCGTCATGTCGAACAAGCCGGTGACCTCGAGCAGCAGCGTCAGCAGCCGCGCCATCGAGATCTCTTCCGCCGTACGGTTATGGATCGGCTCGCCGATCGCGCGGATGGCTTGTGCAAAATTCTCGACCGAGTGATGCGCGGGCACGTAGCCCGCCTCGAAATGCACTTCCGCCACGCGGCGATAGTCGCGGGTGATGAAGCCGAGCAGGATTTCGGCGAGGAAGCGCCGCTCCTTCATGCCGAGCCGGCCCATGATGCCGAAATCCACGGCAACGAGACGGCCGGCATCGTCCAGAAACAGGTTGCCCGGATGCATGTCGGCGTGGAAAAAACCGTCGCGCAGCGCGTGCCGCAGAAAACTCTGGATCACCTTGCGGCCGAGATCGGGCAGGTCGACCTGCGCCTCTTCCAGGCGCTTGTGATCGTTCAGCGCGATGCCGTCGATCCACTCCATCGTCAGCACGTTGTGCGTGGTGCGGTCCCAGTCCACCGTCGGTACGCGGAAATCCGGATCGTCGCGCGTGTTCTCCGCCATCTCCGACAGCGCGGCCGCCTCCAGCCGCAAATCCATCTCCATCGCGACCGAGCGCGACATGGTGTTGATGACTTCGATCAGGCGCAGGCGCCGCGCCTCGGCCGAATAGGCCTCGGCCTTATCAGCCACGAAGAAGAAATCGGCGAGGTCGCGGCGGAAGCGCGAGGACACGTTGGGCCGCAGCACCTTGATCGCGACCGACTGGCGCACGCCGTCGCGCAGCACCTCGCCGCGATGCACCTGCGCGATCGAGGCGGCCGCGACCGATGGGCCGAAGCTGACGAATACGTCGCTGAGCGGGCGCTCCAGCGAGGTGGCGATCGCGGCCTCCGCTTCGGCTTGCGGAAATGGCGGCAGGCGATCCTGCAGGCTTTCGAGATCGCGCGCCATGTGGACGCCGACGACGTCGGGGCGCGTCGCCAGGAACTGGCCGAGCTTGAGATAGGCTGGTCCCAGCCGCGTCAGTGCGCGCGACAGTCGTGGCCCGTGCTTTGCGCCGCGCCGTTCGACGAGACGCGCCGCCTTCAGCGCAAGCTGGCCGGGCGGCGGCACCAGGCTCGGATCGATCGAGCCGAACACGCCCTCGCGCGCAAACACCAGCGCGGCGCGGGCCAGACGCGCAATGTGGGTAATCGCAGAAATCACAAACGCCAGCCCGAATGCAGTGCCACGATGCCGCCGGACAGGGTCTGCCAGGTGACGCGGGAGAAGCCGGCCTCGCGGATCATCTCGGCGAAGGCGTTGGGTTTTGGAAACTTGCGGATGGACTCGACGAGATACTGATAGGACTCCGCGTCGCCGGTCACCATGCGGCCGAGCGGCGGAATCACCTTGAAGGAAAACAAATCGTAGATCCGGTCGAGCCCGGGCACCTCGACAGTCGAGAATTCCAGGCACAGGAACCGGCTGCCGGGCTTCAGCACGCGATAGGCTTCACTGAGCGCGAGATCGATCCGCGGCACGTTGCGAATGCCGAACGCGATCGTGTAGGCATCGAAACTGCGGTCGGGAAACGCCAGCGCTTCGGCATTGCCTTCGACGAAATCGACCTGATGGTCGAGATGCCGCTTCGCGGCGCGCTCGCGGCCCACCGCCAGCATGTCCGAATTGATGTCGCAGACGGTGGCATGGAAGCCGGGTCCAGCCGCTTTCGCGGCACGGAACGAAATATCGCCGGTGCCGCCGGCGACGTCGAGCAGTGCGAACGGCCGCTCCGAGCGGGGCGGATCGAGCGTGTTGATCATGATGTCCTTCCAGACCCGGTGCAGGCCGACAGACATCAGATCGTTCATCAAATCGTAGCGCGAGGCGACGCTGTGAAAGACGTCATTCACCAGCGTCTGCTTGTCCCCCAGGGGGACGTCTCTAAAGCCAAAATGGGTTGTTTCGCCCGGCCGATCCATCACTCTACTCCACGACGCCGACCATAGCGCGGCCGGCGCAATGGCGCTATCACACCACCCTCATAAGGTGAATGCCTGACCATGCCTGAATTGCCTGAAGTCGAGACCGTCCGCCGCGGCCTGCAGCCCGTCATGGAGGGTGCCAAAATCCTCACAGCGGAGGCCCGCCGGGCCGATTTGCGCTTTCCTTTTCAGCCCGATTTCGTGAAACGGCTGCAGGGACAGATCGTCACGGGGCTGGGCCGCCGTGCAAAATATCTCATGGCCGATCTCGCCTCCGGCGACGTGCTCCTCATGCATTTGGGCATGTCCGGCTCGTTCCGCGTCATCAAGCCCGAGGACGAACAATCGCCCGGCGAATTTCACCATGCACGCAGCAAGGATACGACGCACGATCACGTCCTGTTCCGGATGTCGTCGGGCGCCGACATCGTCTTCAACGATCCGCGCCGCTTCGGTTACATGAAAGTGATCGCGCGCAACGCGCTGGATCAGGAGCCGCTGTTGCGCGGGTTAGGCCCGGAGCCGCTCGGCAACGAATTCGATGCCGCGATGCTCGCGGACTCCTGTGCCGGCAAGAAGACCAGCCTGAAGGCCGCGCTGCTCGACCAGCGCGTGGTGGCAGGACTTGGCAACATCTATGTCTGCGAAGCCCTGCATCGCTCGCATCTGTCGCCGCGCCGGATCGCTGCAACGCTGGCGACGAAGAAGGGCGAGGTCACCGATCACGCCAAGCGGCTGGTCTCTTCGATCCACACGGTGCTCAACGACGCCATCAAGGCCGGCGGCTCGAGCCTGCGCGATCACCGCCAGACCTCGGGCGAGCTCGGCTATTTCCAGCATTCATTCAAGGTCTATGACCGCGAAGGCGAGACGTGCAAGACGCCCGGCTGCGGCGGCATCGTCAAGCGCTTCACCCAGAACGGCCGGTCGACCTTCTGGTGCCCGAAATGTCAGAAGTGATGCAGCCCTAGCGCCGTAGCCCGGATGAAGCGCAGCGCAATCCGGGGTCTTCGCGCAACGGATGCAGGTGTCCCAGATTGCGCTGCGCTCCATCCGGGCTCCGAGAGCGAAATCTCGGCGAGAGTTGCGCTCGCAATGGCGGGGATGGAGCCTTCAAAACGGAGCGAAGCAATCCGGCGGGCTGGCGTGCCGGATTGCTTCGTCGCTAAAACTCCTCGCGAGCGTGAACGCGAGGAGCCGGAAACATCACCTGAGCGCGTGGCTCAGGCCGTGAACGAGGTCGCTTCGTCCTGCGCGAACTCGTCGGTGGCGTGCAGCACGTCGTCCGCAGCCGTGATGACCTGGTCGATCAGCAGATTTGTCGCGGCCGCCGACAGATCGAGCCGGTTCGCGATCCAGCGCCAGAGGCCGCGGATCTCTTCGGTCGATTTGCCGTTGGGCGCGAATTCGCTGACGCTAAGGCCCGCCGCGAGCGAGTCCTGATGGTCGTTGCGCATCACGATCAGCGGACGGGCAACCACCTCGGCGAGGTCGAGGGCGGCTTCCTCGGCGAGCGTGCCGGCCGCGTTGTCGATGCGCTGGCCGCGGATCGGGGTCTGGTTCAGCACGAAGCTGAAGGGACGCTTCCAGGCGCGCGCGACGCTCAGCGTCGAGGTGGTGGCCTCGATGTCGGCGACCGTCGGGCGAGACGGGATCAGGCAGAGGTCGGAGTGGCGGATCGCGGCCGTGGTGGCGGCGGACAAGCCGGCAGCGGTGTCGACGATCGCGAGCTGAAGTCCGCTTTCGGCCAGCATCTTGAGGCGCGGCTCGATGTCGGCGGCGTGATAGATCGGCTCGACGACGATGTCCTCGGCCGTGCGGCGGCGCTGCCAGTTCGACAGGGTGCCCTGCGGGTCGGTCTCGATCAGGCGAACGGAGAAGCCGGCCTGCCGGGCAGCCAGCGCGAGGCCGATGGCTAGCGTGCTCTTGCCGCTGCCGCCCTTTTGGGTGGCCAGTACGATCGTGTGCATAGTCAAAAATCCTCTGGAGGTGCTTGGGTCTGGGGTCACGCCACGCGAACGTGCATCGAAGATGATGCTGAGCTCTTCTCGCTCAGGACGTGCCCGGCCCGATCCAAAGGGGATCGCGGATGTCCGAATCAACTTTAACGATGATGGCGGAATCGGGAATGCCAGCTAATCCGTACGACTACTGGACCCGTAGTCGTACGTATGATGTGCTTGTTATCGCGAACAAAAAGGGGTTTGACCATGAGCGGCAACTGGCGCGATCGCGCGGCGACAACCTTCGCATGCCAGAAGATGCCGGCGGTCTCCAGTCGCGGCATGGTTGTGAGCAATCATCCGCTCGCCTCCAGCGCCGGCGCCGAGATGCTGGCCGCCGGCGGCAACGCCATCGACGCCGCG
>NZ_PPPT01000023.1 GCF_006483445.1 Bradyrhizobium guangdongense
TGCCGCCGAGCCGGATGCGGGTGTTGCCGATCACGACGGAATCGCCGTCGCGGACCTTGGCGACGCCCGTGATGTCGGCGGCATCGGCAAAGGACGGCAACAGCAGCAAAATAATCGCGAGCAGGAAGCGGAGCAGCATGCGGTCCCGTCTGGTGAATTCAGCGCCGATTGACCGGCCAATTGTGGTCGGGATTTGGCGAAGGTCCAGCCGCTGCCTAACCTTTGGGCTTTCAACTTCCCGTCATCGTGACTTGCCGGAGCCAACATCCGGCTCGCGTGTCCCGGACGCGCTGCAGCGTGCTCCGGCGATGCGGAGCATCGTCCGGTAACGCTGCTGCGCAGAGCCGGGACCCATTTTGGCGACGGACGGTGGTGAAGCATGGGCCCCGGCTCAGCAGCGCACCGCCAAGGAGGCGCTGCACTGCGTCCGGGGCACGAGACTAGCCTCTTCCCGTCATCGCCTTGCGGGCCAGTGCCAGGCCCATCAGCACGAAGGCCGAGGTCACCTCGGGACCGCCGACCAGGATCCGCGTCGGCGTCTTCATCTTGTTCCATTCATAGGCGCGGAACGGGCCGCGTCGCCCGCCCTCGCCGAGCCCCGCGACGATGCAGTTGAGCGCCGGCGCGAACGTCCTGGCGTCGGCGCCGAGATGGCCGAGCGCGATCAGCGCGAGGGCGGCATCGAACACGTTGATCTCGCCGGCCAGCATCTCGCCCTGCACGTAGGACAGCACATGGGTGCGGATCAGGTCGAAGGCGCCGTCGGGGTCGATCGCCTGCTGGGCCGCGAGCGGCAGCGCCAGATAGGCCGCATAGCAGCGGCCGAAATAGGCGCTGTAGAGCTCGGGCAGGTAATAGATGTGCGAGCGCGGATTGGCGAAGGCGCCGCTCTCGGCAAGCCGTTTCTGGAAGGCGATGATACGATGCACGGTGGCAAGCCGCGACGGCGTCTCCAGCACCTTCCACCGCGCCAGATTGCGGAACGAGACTTCGAGAATATCGAGGTTGAGCGTCGGATCGAGATCGTTGCCGTAAGGACGTTCGCCCCTCACGTTGTCGATCCAGGTCGCAACCCCGCCCTCATAATCGATATTGTCGTTGAGCGGCACCGTGACGCGCGGCTCATTGGTGCCCGCGCGCACCTGATAGCCCTCGTAGAAATCCAACAGCGGCTGGTCGAGGATCGGATCGCTGGAGCCCGCCTGCGTCGCCGCCGAGAATGAGCAGGCCGTGGTGTCGCAGTCGGGCACATAGACGCCAAAACCGAGGTCTTGCTTGATCTGCGCGAAGAAGCGCGAAAACCGTGGATGCGGCGCCGGCGCCAAGGCCGTGATGACGTCGAAGCGCCGCCCGTCCTGCGCCTTCACTTCTTCCCGGCTGATGTTGATGCAGAAGTCGACCATGTCGTCGATCGCGGCCTTGGACGCCGCGGCATCGGCGGGCGAGGCGAGGCCGGTCTCGACATAGGACAGCAGCGCCTCGATGAAGAACGCATCGTAATAGGCCGAGCGGTGACGGATTTGCACCGGCTCCCACATCGGCTCGGCGATGCCCTTCCAGGGCGGATTGATGATGGCGCCTGCGCTGGAGCGCGCGATGAAGACGCGCGCCAGGTTGAACAGCAGCGAGGAGTTCTTGTAGCCGCGCGCGTTCAGCCCGGTCAGCGCCATGATCAGCTCACGGCCGCGGAAGTCGGGATCGCCGATCAGGTTGAAGGCGGCATAGGTCGGCAGGAAGCCGTTTTGGCGGTACGACCTGAGCAGATGCTGCGCGCAGTCGCGGATCACGCCGTCGATCGCCGACTGCGCCGGCGCATCGCGGTTGAAGGCGATCTTTGGCGGACGGGGATGCTCCAGTGCGATGCTGTCGACGAGGTCGGCGACGGGCGCGCCGACCGCCGCCCAGTCCGGCTCCTGGTCCTCGCGGGCGCGCCGCAGCGCCTCGCGCAGCCGGTTCAGTTTCGCCTCGTCGCTCAGTTCGGGCAGGCCGGCCCGATTGAGCAGCACCCGCAGTGCGGGATTGCCGAGCGCCGTCTTGTAGAATTTTGCGATGTGCGGATCGCCGGTCGCCTGTCCCGCCAGCACGGGATCGCAGACCTGATAAAGGGAGGGGCCGTCCTTCCGGGCCGTCAGCGCACGGTAGGCGTGACCTGCAAAATAATGAAAGCTCATGAAATACCTGGTCGCGCGGGGCCTTGCCCAGGTTCTCGCGCGCGTTTCCGGCAACGCGCCAATGCCCCTGCAAGTGCTTGAAAAGCTACCCGGATTCGCAGGAAATACAAATGTGATCGAGGTCACAGCGAAATCCGGCACGCCACCTGCATGATGAGGGCTGCAAAGGGGCCGGGAAGATGAAAAAATTCCTGTCTCCCCCGCGTTGAATTAACTAACATATTCAACGGTTTAGCTGAAACTTTGGGCGATCTATTGCCGGGGAGGCGGGTTCGGGTTAAAGGTTTGTTTGGTGCGGCGCCGCAAATTGCGCGCAATTCGGGGCGACACCCCCGGCCAATCCCTCAAACCTAAAGACGCCATAGCGCTACTCACAAAGTGTGCGCAGCCTTGGCACGGGTCTTTGGGCACTGACAGGAATGAACCGAGATGAATGTAAGGCAGCTCGATATGTCCCGACGCACGATCGCGGTGGCCGCGGCCCTCATCGGCACGGTCTCGCTCGCGATTGGCGCCCATGCTGCCCTGAACATGCGCGCGCTCGACGCTGCCAAGGCCGTCTCGACCGAGCAGACCACCGGCTCCATCGGCCATGCCTCGCGTCTCGCGCTGGTCATCGGCAATGGTCATTATCCCGACGCGTCCGCGCCGCTGACGCAGTCGATCAACGACGCCCGCGCGCTGTCGGCTTCGCTGCGCAAGAATGGTTTTGACGTCGACATGGTCGAAGACGCGACCAAGGACGACATGGTCCGCGCCGTCAACCGCCTGAAGTCGAAGATCAAGCGCGACACCGTCGTCATGCTGTTCTTCGGTGGCTACGGCGTGCAGGCCGGCCGCCAGAGCTACATGTTGCCGGTCGATGCCGTGATCTGGAAGGAAAGCGACGTCCGCCGCAACGGCGTGTCGATCGAGAGCGTGCTCGAGATGATGAAGGAGCAGGGCGCCAAGGCCAAGCTCGTCGTCGTCGACGCGTCGCGCCGCAATCCCTATGAGCGCCGCTTCCGTTCCTACAGCCACGGCCTCGCGCCGATCGCAGCCCCCGACAATGCGCTGATCCTGTCGTCCAACACCCCGGGCAAGGTCGCCGACGACGTCAAGGGCGAGCACAGCGTGCTGGTCGGCGAGCTCCTCAACAATCTGAAGGCGCAAGGGACGGCCGAAGGCGTCTTCAACAAGACCCGTGTCGCGATCTCGCGCGCCTCCGAAGGCGACCAGGTCCCGAGCGTGTCGTCCTCGCTGCTCGAAGACGTCCGCTTCAACGAAGCCGGCGGCTAATTCATTTTTTGCGAGATCTGTAGGGTGGGTTAGCACGTGGCCGCGCGACGCGCGGTCCACTGGCGTAACCCACCTCTTTTCTTTCCGCATTGGCAGAAGTGGTGGGTTACGCCCCACGGACTGCGCTTCGCGCAGCCGCGGTGCTAACCCACCCTACAAGCCCGCGCTTACTTCTTCTCCGCGCTCGCCATCGCCGGACGCACCGGATCGCCTTCGCGCAACAGCGCGCCGGCGCGGACGACGACGATGTCGCCTTCGTTGAGGCCTTCGCGGACCTCGACCTGGCCGCCGGCCATCAGTCCGGTCTCGACGCGCTTGGTCTCGACGCGGTTGCGCCTGATCACCTGCACCACGGTGCCGGCCTGGCTGTACTGCACCGAGGTCAGCGGCACCGCGACGTTGCAGCTCTGGCCGACCTTGATCAGCGCGCGCGCGCTCGAATTGAGCAACAGGCGCCGCGGCGTCGCGATGCCGATATAGACCATGCCCTGCTGGATGTTCGGCTCGACCGTCGGGCCGATGCGCCGCACCTTGCCGTCGATGTCACCGGCACCGACGATGCGCACGCTGGCCTGCTGGTTGTTCGCGAGCTTGCGGATATCCGATGTCGAGACAAGGCCGACCAGGTCATATTCGCTGCGCGCGACGATCGAGAACAGCGCCTCGCCCTTGGCGGACGCCGGCGCGCCGATCTGCGCTGTTGACGAGGCGATCACGCCGGCCACGGGGGCCGTGACCTGGAGCGTGCCGCCTTCGGGCAGCGCCAGGCGCGCCAGCACCTGGCCCGCCGTGATGGTATCGCCGGCCTCCGCCATCAGTTCGGTGACCTTCAGGCCCGGACGCTCGGGCCGCACGGCGGTCTCCTCGCGCGCGATGATCGTGCCGGTCGCTTCCACGATGTCGGAGAAGCAGGACTTTGCCGCCTTCAGCACCGTGACGGCGGGCCCTTTTGGGGCCTCTTCGTCGGCGGCGGGCGCGGCCTGAACGCCAAGGAGAAGCGCGCCGGCGAGCGCTGCGGGAAACAGGGTTCTTTGCAAGGGGCGGCTGAAAGGACGCATCGGGACTTCCGCTCAAATCATACGCGATCGATAGCAGATGGCGGCATGCCGGGCCATGGGCGGCCGCAGCCAAAACGACAAGGCCATGCCGCATCGCCCGCGCAGGGGGACGCGGGCGCTCTCTCGTTAGTCGATGCAGGGGAGAGGAGGTTCGCCGGAGGCGAGGGCGGGCTTACTTCTCGCCGAGCAGCCGGCCGGTCGCCCGGTTGATCAGGTGCAGCCGGGTGCAGGCCGGGCAGGGCACCGAAACATGCGTCTCGGTGCCCTGATCAGCCGCTGCGGCGAGCCGATGCTGCACGTTCATGCCGGTTTGCGGGCACTTGAAGACGATTTGTCGGTCCATCGGCCGTATATGACGGCAGATTGACGCAGCCGAAACTACGGATGTTTACTTAGGGCCGATGCTGGTCCCCCTCCTCAGGGCAGGTTAACCAGCTCCACCCAGTTCGGCTTCTTGCCGGTCGAGTAGGACTTCAGCTTGGCCAGTGCGCCGGTGGTCTGGTCGATCGCATAGACCGTCATGCTGTCGGAGAGTTCGCCGACGGCGGCGAGGTAACGGCCGGACGGGTCGACGTTGAAGCCGCGCGGCTGCTTCTCGGTCTGCGCGCTGCCGACGGTGGTGAGCTTGCCGGTGGCCGGATCGACCTTGAAGGCCGTCAGCGTCGATGTCGTCCGCTCCGAGGCATAGAGGAAGCGGCCGTCCGGTGTGATGTGGATGTCGGCGGCCCAGGGTTTGCCGTTGAAGCCTTGCGGGAGAATCGTGGTGCGCTGCATCTCGTCCCATGCGCCGCCCTTCGCCTCATAGGCGAACGCCGCGACGTCGCCGTTCAGCTCGTGGAGGAGATAGATGTATTTGCCGTTCGGATGAAACACGAAGTGCCGCGGCCCGGACTTGTCCGGCACTTTTGTCGACGGCGGATCGTTCGGCGTGAGCTCGCCGGTGGTGGCGTTGAACGCGAAGGTCAGCACCTGGTCCGAGCCGAGATTGGTCGCGAACACGAAGCGGTTGTCGGGCGCGGCGAGAATGGCGTGCGCGTTGAGCCCGGTCGGGATCACCTGCAAGGGCTGGCCGGCGACGCCGTCAGCGGAAATCGGATTCACCGCGATCTTGTTGCCGCCATAGGAGGCGCTGAGCAAGAACTTGCCGCTGCGGTCGGTCGACACATAGGCCATGCTGTCGGCGAGCGGCCCGTTGCCGATATGCTTGAGCATGCCGCTCTTCGCATCGATCGCAAAGCTCACCGCGGTGAGCGGCTGCGAACGGACGCCGGCGATCAGCACGCGCTTGTCGGGGCTGATGGCGATCGGGGTGGAGGATCCCGGCTTCTCGATGCCGGTGAAGGGCGCGGTCTGCACCGCAATCATCTCGCCATTGCCGTCGAGACGAAACACGCTGATGTCGTTGCTGTCGGCATTGCCGACATAGGCGAAGGTCTCGGCCATGCCGGCACGGGCTCCCAACATGAGGATGATTGCAGCAAGTGGCAGCGCAAGGCTGCGGATGGACGTGACCATTGGACTTCCTCCAGCTTCCTTTCGCCATGACCGGGATTGCTTCCCTTTTCCATGGCCGGAATTGCCCGCAAGGATAGCGGGACAGCCGGTGTTCGACCAAAAGCAAGTTTGGATCGATCAATGTCGAAATTGTATCGGTGCGCCGGCCCCGCCTCCGAGGTCATCTGCGCGGGTGGCAAAGCGACACACCGACAAACCGATCGGCAGCCATCGCAGACTAACCGTGGTGAGCCTGGGGTGCGCCCACACGCCGCAGCAGGAGTGGAACGGCTCCGTAACCGGACTGTTCTAGACTCGGGCCGGCGGAGGGCATTTTTCGGAGGCCGTCACGTGTTTTGGATTTGTTGGAACACCGCCTGGTCGATCATCATCAGCGGCATCATGTTCGCGACCATCGTCGCGCATCCCGACGCGGAATTTTCCGAAGTTCGCGCCGCTCGCCTCGACAAGTAGGGTCTGGTCCGGAACCCGCCGGCCCCTGTCGCTGGTGTCCGGGTCCCCTTCGTCCCTGGCCGCTTGGTCAGGTGTGGTGACCGTCCGGTTCGCCGATTTACCGGCTTGATGGCTGGGGCGATTCAGCGCAGGTTGCACCCGATCCGTCGTGAAGGGACCAGGATTCATGGTGATCGCATCGAAGGCGGCAATGATCGTGCTGTCCTGCCTGGCGGTAGCCGCAGGCGGCACCGCGATCGTCTATTACGGCACCAATATCGGGCGCGCGCCGGTCGAGACCAAGCGCGAGGCAAAGGCCGAGGCCGGCAGCATGGCCAAGGCGGACGTCAAGCCGGTCGCGAAGGCTGAAGCGAAGGCCGACACCAAGCCTGAGGCGAGCGCGCCGCGCAATCCGCAGGTCGCGTCCGCAGCACCGGATACACCGGTCGCCGCTGCGCCGCCGAAATCCAGCAACTCCGTTGTCGCCGCGCTCGGCGAAGCCAAGAAGGCGCTGGCCGATCTTCCTTCAGCCCCGCCGAAACCGGTTGCGGAAGACGCAGGCCCTCGCTTCGACGTCGCGCGTGTCGACGAGGACGGCGAGGCCGTGATCGCCGGTCGTGCCGCACCCGGCGCGCGGGTCGAGCTGCTCCGCGATGGCGAGAGGCATGACGCGGCCACCGCAGATGCGAGCGGCCTGTTCGTGATGACGCCGCCAAAGCTGCCGCCCGGCAATTACAAGCTGACGCTGAAATCCACCGCGCCCGACGGCGCCGTCGCGCAATCGAAGGCCGAAGTGCCCGTGGCGCTGAACGCACCGGTCGCGCCGGCACGCACCGATCTGGCAAAGGCAAAGGGTCCGACGAAGGAAGCCGCCAAGGAAATTGCGAAGGACCAGCCGAAGGAGCCGGCGGCCGCGAAGGAGACCGCAAAGGACGAAAGCCCGACCGGCACGCTCGCGCTCGCCGCAGCTCCGTCGGCGGAGAAGGGCCCGCTGCGGCCGAAGGCCGATACGGGATCGCAGACGCCGAGCCGCGTCGTAACGCGCGGCGACAGCCTCTGGATGATCAGCCGCCGCACCTATGGCGACGGCGCCGCCTACGCGCTGATCTACAACGCCAACCGCGACAAGATAAGTGATCCCGACCGCATCTATCCCGGCCAGACCTTCGTGCTGCCGCGCAAGGGACGGTGATCGCTCTCTCAGCTTGCGCGATCTTCGCCTCGCCCCGCAAGCGGGGCGAGGCGAAGCAAGAACCTTAGGGTTCAGCCCGCGGAACTTTTGGTTTCCTTCGGAGTCATCTCCGCGTGATGCGATCCGGCTTGGCGCGGAGGAGGGCCAAGAGATGGATCATGAGATGGGTCAGCCGGAACGTCAGGCGCGCCGGGGATCGAAAGCGCGGATGCGGACAGCCGTAGCCGGCCTGGTCCTGGTCGCGCTGACCACGCTGCTGCCTGACGTGGCGGAAGCGGGATTCCGCTTTCGCGGCGGTCCTGTCGGCGTAGTCCGTTCCGCGATGGGGCGGGTGCTGTCGATCGCCGGCGTCCGCCATGCGCGCATCGCCGCGCGCCATCGCTACGTTCGCGCCGCGATGCGGCCGCAGGATATCCGCCCCGCGACCCGTCCGATCATCCGCACCCAAGCCACCGCCATGGCGGCGCTCGCGGGCTGGCAGGGCGGGCGCAGCACACAAGGCTGGTGGCAGCACGCCGACGGCAGCTATGGCTGGGTCGGTCCGCTGTTCTGGCCGTTCGCCTATGGCGATCTCTACGACACGGTCGCGACCGGCAACGCCATGAGCGTCTGGTCCTACGGCTATCGCGATATCAATGCCGCGATCTTCACACCCTATGCGGCGGCCGATCTCGCATCCTATGAGCCCGGCAATCCCACGGGCCGTCGCACCCGCAAATTCCCCTCGACGCAGGAACTCTGCAACGCCGACACCGCGGACTTCGCGCAGCTTCCGCCCGAGCGCATCGAGCAGGCGATCCAGCTCAGCGAGGCGCAGCGCGCGGGCCTCGACGAGCTCACCGCCGCCTGGGCGTCGGCCGGCGAGACGATCCGCGCGTCGTGCCCGACCGAGACGCCGGCGACCGCGCTCGACCGCATCAGGATCATGCAGCGCCGCCTCGAGGCCATGGTCAAGGCCTCCGCCGCTGTGCAGCCGGCGCTGCAAAAGTTCACGAGCCTGCTCGACGACAGCCAGAAGGCCAAGCTCAACGCGCTCGCCGTCGATCAACCAGGCTCCACGCCCGCCCGCTCGCGCAGGGCGCGCCACGCCGTGCCCCGTGAGCCGCAACCTTCGCCCGCAGCCGCCTGTCAGGCCGCGCAGCAAAAGCAGGCCGAGCTCTCGCTCGAGCAGCAGGCCGCCGAGTTCGAGAAGGTGAAGTGGCCGATCGACGAGATCGCCAAGAACCTGCAGCTCGATGCGACCAGGCGCGCGACGCTGGAGGTGCTGCAGGACACCGCGCTGCGCATCCTCGAGCTCCCGCCCTGTCCGCCCGAAACGCTCAAGACCATGCCCGCCCGCCTCAGTGCCACCAAGGCCCGGCTGGAAGCCCTGCTGCAATCCGTGAAGGACGTCAGCGACGCGCTGGATGATTTCTATGTCGGCCTGAGCGACGAGCAGAAGGCGGGGTTCGAGGCGATGGGCCCGAAGCGCGGGGTGTGATTTGTTTCACGCCGGGACGACGGCGGTGAATGAGGCGCTGGCGTCGTTATCGGTTACCCGCACGCCCAGTCGAACTTCATCTCCCTAAAATCGAGCTGCGCATTGCCGCCGCCAAAATTGTAGCCGCCAAAATACTCTTCGAACTCGATGTAGAACGGGCTCATCGCGGGCACCGCCTGCGAGGGACGCATGGTGCCGCCGAGATGATTCTGCGCGTGGTCCTTGCCCCAGTCGTGCAGGCGATAGTTTTCGGGCCGCTTGTCGCTGCCCACATAATAGTAATAGGGCTGATAGCCGGTCGGCTCGCCGCGATAGTTGAACTCGTCGCGCGGGGCCTTGCCGGCATTGGGATCGTTCGCGCGCGGTTGCAGCCCGATCGCGCGGGTCTCCGTGAGATGCTCGCGCGGCGCGGTGGCAAACATCTTCCTGGCATAGGGCAATGCGTTTTCGTGAAACGCCGCCGCGCCGCCGATGTCGAGCCAGCGCGGCCGTTCGGCGGTCGCGAGCGGAAGCGGCGCGGGCGGCATCGCGAACGCGCCGTCATACTCGGCTTGGCTCAGCAGGATCGCCGCATATTCGTAATAGAGAATGTCGGTCATGCGTGCGAGCCGCGGATGCGCAGGCCGCGCCATCACGGCGTCGCGGATCTCGGGGTCGTCGGACGCGCCGCCGTCATTATGGTCGGGCGCAGTCGCAAAGAACGCAACAGCGACGATGTCCTCGCCATGCACGCGATAATCCGGCGGCAACAGCAGCGTGAAGCCGTGCATCAGCGGATAGCCGGTGACGGGATCGAGCGGCCATTGTTCGGTGGCGATGCCCGGCGGCAGGCCAAACACCCAGCCATGATCGCGCGCGCGATCCGCGCCGCGGTCCAGCATCTGCAGATCATACGCGCGCGAAGGCAATGCGAATGCCACGGTCCACTCCGTCCAGCATTGAGGCGAGGGTTAGTCGCGGCGGGGAGGAATGTGGTTCGGGAAGAAATCTCAGGTGTCATCGCCCGCGAAGGCTGCCGATCCAGTATTCCAGAGGCTGTGACGAATGCGGAGAAGCAGCGGCGTACTGGATTCCCCGCGTTCGCGGGGAATGACAGCGGAGCTAGCGGACGAGGCGAGCCTACATCCTCCGCCGCGCGGCCGACGCATCCACGACGTTGTCCACTTCCTCGCGCCAGCTCAGAATCTCCATCGCCAGCACGGGATGATTGAATCCCTTGAGCTGGAGATCGTCGAGCGGGCGCGCGTCGACCCAGGGCTCGACGATGCCGAAGACGCGGCGGGAGACCACGATCTGGTTGGCCTTGGCTTCGTCGCAGAGGCGCGAGGCGAGGTTGGTGACGCTGCCGATCGCGGCATATTCCAGCCGCTGCTCGAAGCCGATCTGGCCGAGCGTGGCATAGCCGAGCGCGATGCCGAGGCCGAAGCCGAGCGAATGGCCGCGGTTCTTCCACTTCTCGGTCAGCGCGCCGATGGTGTCGCGCATCTCCACCGCCATCTTCACCGCGCGCTTGGTGTGGTCGGCGAATTGAATGGGCGCATTGAACAGGATCATCACGCCGTCGCCGGCGTAACGGTCGAGCGTGCCTTCGTAGCGGAAGATCAATTCGCCGAGCGCGGCGTGATATTCGCGCAGCACGTTCATCGCCTCTTCCGGCTCGGTGGCCTCGGTGAACGCCGTGAAGCCGCGCAGATCGCAGAACACGACGGTGACCTCGCGGCGGTGGCTGTCGAGCAGCGCATCATGGCCGTCGGAGGAGGCGATGAGCTGCGCGACCTGCGGCGCGAGGAAGCGCTCGAGCCGCTTGATGCGCTCGATCTCGCCGAGCTGCTTTTCGACGCGCTCTTCGAGCGAACGGTTCCAGTTGCGGAGCTGCTCGGTCTGCTCCTGCAGCTTGGCGGCCTGCTGCTGCACCGTCTCGTGCGCGGCCTCTAGCTCGCGGCCCTTGTGATCGACCTCGGTGAACAGCCGCGCATTGCGCATCGCGAGCACGGCCTGGTGGGCGAAGGTGCGCATCAGCCCGGTGAGGCCTGCCGCAAACTCGCCGCTGGCGCGGCGCAGCACCACCAGCGATCCCAGCGTGCCCTGCTGGTCGACCAGCGGCACCACGAGCACCGAGTGGAAGCCGGCATCGACGGCGACGTCGCGCAAGGGCTGCTCGAAGGCCCGGTCGAGATCGGCAATCGCGATCGGCTCGCCGCTTTCGGCCGCATCGCTCAAAATGTTGGCGCCTTCGTCGATGATGACATGGGCGCCGTCGGCGGATTTGTCGATGCCGTTGGCCTCGACCAGGTTGAAGCGATGATTGTCGGCGTCGTAGCCGTAGATCAGCACCGCGTCGGCATGGGTGATCTCGAGCGCG
Organism: Bradyrhizobium guangdongense; assembly: GCF_006483445.1. Classification (GTDB taxonomy): domain Bacteria; phylum Pseudomonadota; class Alphaproteobacteria; order Rhizobiales; family Xanthobacteraceae; genus Bradyrhizobium; species Bradyrhizobium guangdongense_A. The sequence goes on from NZ_PPPT01000023.1 coordinate 11,489, forward strand.
CGCGCGGCGATCGTCGGCAGCACGGCGTCGAGATCGAGCGAGGAGGCGACCGCGCGGCCGACCTCCTCGAGCACCTTCAACTCGTTGATCGACTGCGCGAGGTCGCGCGTGCGCTCATCGACCTTGGTCTCCAGGCTCGAATAGGTTTCCTGGAGCTGGCCGGCCATGCTGTTGAACTGGTTGGCGAGCTGCTCGAGCTCATCCGACGTCTTGACGTCGATGCGGTGGCTGAAATCGCCCTCGCCGAGCCGGTTGGCGCCGTCGCGCAGCGCGTTGATCGGGATCAGCATGCGCCGCGCCAGGAAGGCGCCGGCGAGCATCGCGACCATCAGGCCCATGCCGATGAGAAGTCCGATGCGCACGAGCTGGTCGCGAATTGGCGTGAGCGCCTGCGCGGTCGGCTGCTCGAAGATCACCGACCAGCCGAGCTTCGGCACCTCGGCCGCCGCCGTCAGCACCGCATGGCCGTTGAAATCGGTGCCCGACGTCAGCGGCTCGTGCTCGGGTGAATTGATCGCGGCGACCTGCGGCAGCTTCGACAGGTCCTTGCCGATGTCGGGCCCCTTAGCCGAGGTCGCCAGCACCTTGCCGTGGGGGTCGACGACATAGGCAAAGGCCGATTTGCCGACCTGGGCGTCGGACAGGAAGTCGGAGAGGAAGTCGAGGTCGATCTCGGCCATGGTCACGCCGGACTTGAAGCCGGAATGCGCCACCGAAATCGACATCAGCGGATGATCGTCGGAGAAATAGGCGGGCGCATAGACCACGCCGCGGGCGACCGCATCGGTAAAGCGCATGTCGCGGGAGAGATCGTTGCTGCTGCCGCCCGTGATCGAGACGCGCGAGACGCGCTGCACCACGCGGCCCTCGCCGTCGAGCTGCGAGAGCTGGTTCACCGCGGAAACCTGGTTCAGCAGCGAGGCGTAATCGGCGCGGCGCTTTTCGATCGTGTCCTGGGAGGCGCGCGTCACCCAGCTGATCTGGCGCTCCAGCTCGGAGATCGCCTGCTCGATCCGCTTGGCGGTGGCTTGCGCCTTCTCCTCCATGGCGTCGGTGAGGGTGGTCTTGGTCGCGCGATAGGAGATCCAGGTCTCCATCGCCCCGTTGACGGCGAGCACGAACACGACAAGGCCGACGAGGGAGACGACGTATTTGGCGAACAGGCCCTCGCGCAGAAACCGGGTCTTGTCTGTCGCTCCCGCCATCCGGATCCTCATGCGCCGCAGGTGACGCCGGCGCCTAGGGCTGCTCTCGCCCAGACTCGTTCTAGCACAGTTTGGGCCCCTCAACCGGCCGCTGGCCGGCGTGGTTACCCATTGGCAAGGGCCGCGAGAGCCGTTTCGGGGCTGATTTCAGCGGTTGAAGAGCTGCCGCAGCACGTCGTTCATGGGCTGGCTGTCCTGCTGCGCCTCGTCACGGCTGGGCGCCTGGGCGGGCGGGGCGGGCGAGGCCTGCGGCTCTGGTGTCGTCGGGTTGGCCGGCATGCTGCGGCTGCGGCTCGTGCCGGTGCCGGGGCTCGTGCCAGAAGGCGTGCCCGGAGCGGGGCTGGTGCCTCCCGAAAGCCCTTGCTGGATCAGATTGCCGATCGCCGCGCCGAGCGGCCCGCCGAGCAGATCGTTCTGCGCCGGCTGTTGCGGCTGGCCTTGCGGATTGCTGCCGGGGGCGTTGCTCGCAGTGCCGGCGGGCGCGTTGCCGCCAAGCCCGAGGCTGCCCAGGATATTGCCGAGCCCGGCGCCGTCGGGGCCGAACAGGCCCTTGCCCATCTCGCGCAGCTTCGCGTAGGCCGCGTCGGGATTGTCGAGCATGCCCGCCATATCAGGGTAGATGCGCGGCTGCGACCACGAGCCGTCGATCATCACGGGAATGCCGAAGCCGACCGGATTGAGCGACGAGCCCTGGCCCTGCGTCGTCATCACGAGCTTTGGCTCGACGCGAAAACCCATCAGCTTGGTACCGAGGTCGATGGTGCCGGCGCCGGTCACGCGCACCAGCGGTCCGACGAGATTGAGATCGGTCGTGACCGCCTGGCCCTTGTCGATGCGGAAGGAGGCGGAGAGCTGGGTGAGGTCGGTGCTCAATTCCTGGCTGTCCTGCCAGCCCGACAACGTGCCCGAGGTGAGCGAGCGGATCATCTGCGCGACGTTGATGCCGCGAATGGCGCCGTCCTGGAACAGGGCAAACACCGTGCCCTGCATGTTCGCCATTAGGGCGCGCTGGCTGATGCCGGCCGAGCGTACCGAGATCTTTGCCTGCAGCTTGCCGTCGAGCCGGTCGAAATCGGCGAGCCCTTTCAGGAGCGGCAACGCGCGCACGCCGACGAGGTCGGAATGCATCGCAAAGCTCGGCGCGCCGCTGGTCGCGTCCAGAATCACTTCGCCAGAGACCTGGCCGCCATAGGCGCCGAGATTGGCGGTGCCGGCCTTCAGCACGCCGCCTGCGAGTTTTGCGTCGAGCGCCAGCGGCGAGAAACGCGCTTCGCCCACCGTCACTTCGCTCGCGGAGATTCGCACCTGCGCGTCGACATAGTTGAGGCCGGAGACGTTGATCGGCTTGTCGCTCCAGGGCTGCGACGGCGCGTTGCTCGCGGGCTTTGCCAGGGGAATGTCGAGCTGCTGGAAGGCGAGGTCGAGCTTCACCAGCGGCTTGCTCGCGATGTCGACCGAAGCCCAGCCGTTGAACGCGCCGTTGCCGAGCGCGCCGGAGAGGCTGTTGATCATCACCAGCGGCCCGTTGAGCCGGACCTCGGCGCGGCCGTTGAGCTGCGAGCGCAAAACGTCCGGCATGTCGATCGCGAAATCGACCGGGATCGCCTGCCGATCGATCGGCGGCGCCGGCGTTGCGGCCTTGATGTCGAATTTGAGCGGAGTGTCGCCGGCGCGTGCCGTGCCCTTCAAATTCACCTTGCGATCGGCGCCGATGGTCGCGTCGGCGTTGATCGCGCTGATGCGGTTCTCGATGCGGTCGCGCACGGCGGCAAACGCCACCTCGCCGTCGACGATGCGGATGCGATCGATCGTCGCCCCGCCGGTATCGAGCGCGATCGCCGGCTTCGACGCGGTCGCACTCGGCAACCGCTCGCGCAGCAGCGGCTGGGACAGCACGGGATGGGTGATCACGATCTCGCTGATCTTGGGCTTGCCCGACCAGGCGCTCGACAGCGACATGTCGGCCTGCACGCTCTCCACCGTGAGGCGGTTGATGCCGCTGCGATCCTTTGGATCCTGCAGCGTCAGGTCGTTCAGCGTCACGTTCAGCGTCGGCCACAGGCTGAGCTTGGTGCTGCCCGCAATCGTCAGGCGATAGCCGGTCGCGCTTTCGACCCGCGAGGCGATCGCCGAGCTCAGGAAGCCCGAGGGGATCCCGACCACCAGCACGATCGCGATGACGATGATGACCGCGGCGACTGCAGCGCCGACGAATTTCACAGCTCTCATGTCGACTTTCCAAAAACGGAGTGCGGCGTCGAACCCGGCAAGGAATCCGGCAAGGCGCCACGCCCGCCCGTTGCCCATAGTTTATCCCGGGAGGGGAAACCGCACCAAGCCGTCAAAAATAAACAGGGGGTGCTGCAAAGTTATGTGACTTATGACACACTTCCTCCCGCGGGTTTTCCGCGATGCTGAATCCCGATTGTTCCGAGGGTATTGCCGCGGAACTGCAAAGGAAATTGCAATGAGCAAACAGGCCGAATTTGCGGTCATTTTGAAGATGAACCCGATGTTCGCGGATCTCGGCGCGGACGAATTGCAGCGGCTGGCCAATCTTTGCCATACCCAGCATCTGGCGAATGGCGAGGTCCTGTTCCAGAAGGGCGACCCCGGCGATGCGCTGTTCGGCGTCCGCCGCGGCCAGATCCGGATCGAGACCGGCGCCTCCGACGGCAGCCGGCTGACCCTGAATTTCATGGGTCCGGGCGACCTGTTCGGCGAGGTCGCGGTGCTCGACGGCCAGAACCGCACGGCGGATGCGACCGCGGGCGAGGCCAGCGAATTGTTCGTGCTGCGGCGCGAGGATTTCCTCGCCTTTCTCGAGCGCGAGCCCAAGGTCGCCATCAAGATCATCATGCTGCTGTGCCAGCGCATCCGCTGGCAGAGCGAGCGCATGGAGGAATCCATGCTGCAGCCGCTGCCGGTGCGGCTGGCGCGCCGGCTCTGCGCGCTTGCGGCCGATTACGGCTCGGAGGTGCACATCTCGCAGGAGCAGCTCGGCGTGTTCGTCGGCGCGGCCCGCGAAAGCGTCAACCGCCAGCTTCAGGCCTGGCGCAAGGAAGCGATCCTCGACCTGCAGCGCGGGCGGATTCTGCTGAAGAACATGACCAAGCTGACGTCTATCGCGCGGAACGAGTAGGAAGCTGTCAGCTCCTACTCCGCCGCCGGGTGCACGATCCCCTTCGGGGCCGGTGCCGCCGTGGCGGGCTCAGCATGGCCGGTGTCGTGCTCCGCATCCTCGCTGTGCACGACGAGGCGCTTGCCGAAGCGCCAGATCAGGGCGCCCAGATCGTCCATCACCATGAACATCGCCGGCACGAAGACCAGCGACAGGATGGTCGAGAAGATCAGGCCGCCGATCACGGCAAGGGCCATCGGCGAGCGGAACTCGCCGCCGGCGCCGACCGCGAGCGCGCTCGGCATCATGCCGGCCGCCATCGCGATCGTCGTCATCACGATCGGGCGGGCGCGCTTCATGCCGGCGTCGATCATCGCCTCGTCGCGCGGCTTGCCGGCATGGATCGCCTCGATGGCAAATTCCACCAGCATGATCGCGTTCTTGGTGACGATGCCCATCAGCATCAGGATGCCGATCCACACCGGCGTGGTGAGCTGCTTGCCGGTGACCAGCAGGGCCGCGATCGCGCCGCCGATCGAGAGCGGCAGCGAGAACAGGATGGTGATCGGCTGCAGGAAGGTGCCGAACAGGAGCACCAGCACGGCATAGACCATCATCAGGCCCGCCGTGATCGCGGTGGCAAAGCCTTCGGACAGTTCGTTGAGGCTTTCTGCGTCGCCGGACGGTGAGACCCTCACGCCCTTCGGCAGGCTCTTCATGACCGGCAGTTCGTAGATCTTCCTGGTGGCATCGCCGAGCGCCGCGGAGCCGACGAGGTCGGCGGCGACGGTGGCCTGCCGCTCGCGGTCGTAGCGGCTGATGCTGGTCGGGCCCTGGTCGAGCTTGACGTCGGCGATGACGGAGAGCGGCACGCCGCCCTTCTCGCCGTGCTCGCCAAGCGGCACGCGCAACTGCTCCAGCGTCTTCAGATTGCTGCGTGCGGCGTCCTCGAGCTGCACGCGGATCGGCACCAGGCGGTCGCCGACGTCGAATTTTGCCAAGGCAGGACCGACGTCGCCGATGGTCGCAACGCGGATGGTCTGCGACAGGCCCTCGGTCGAGACGCCGAGCCGGGCGGCGAGATCGGCGCGCGGCTGGATGCGCAGCTCGGGCCGTTCCAGCGCGGTTTCCGAGATCACGTTGGAGATCGTCGGAATCCGCTTCATCTGCGTCGCGAGCTCGCTGGCGACGTTGTTGACGATGTTGGCGTCGACACCGGTCACGACCAGCGAAATCGCGCGCAGGCCGTTCTCGTCGAGGAACCAGAAGCGGATGTCGGGGACGTTCTCCAGCTCCTGGCTGATCGAGAATTCGAGCTCGCGCTGCGTGATCTTGCGGTCGTGCTTGGGCGTGTAGTTGATGATCAGGGCGGCGCGGCGCACCTCCTGGGTCCCCGGCGGGACGCGGCCGCCGTCGACGAAGATGCTCTTGACCTCGGACCGCTTGCGCAGTTGCGCGACGATGTCCTCGGTGACCTTCTCGGTATAGGCGAGCTGGGTGCCCGGCGGCAGCTCGATCGCGAGCAGCGAGCGCGCAGAGTCTTGCGCCGGCAGGAAGCCCTGCGGCAGCAGCGTGATACTCCAGATCGACGCGGCGAAGATCCCGAGCCCGATCAACACGGTGATGAAATAGTGCCTCACCGACCACGCCACGATGCCGTGATAGGTCCGCAGCACGCGGCCCGGCGGCGGTTCTTCATGCGTATGGTGTTTGAGGAAATACGCCGCAAGCACAGGCGTGACGAAGCGCGCCGCGAGCAGCGAGAAGAACACCTGCACCGACACCGTGATGCCGAACTGCTTGAAGAACTGTCCGGCGATACCGGACATGAAGCTCGCGGGCGCGAAGATCGCGATGATGGTCAGCGAGATCGCGATGACCGCGAGGCCGATTTCGTCGGCAGCCTCGAGTGCGGCACGATAAGGCGATTTGCCCATGTTCATGTGCCGTACGATGTTCTCGATCTCGACGATGGCGTCGTCGACCAATATGCCTGTCGACAGCGTGATGGCGAGGAAGCTGACGAGGTTGAGCGAGAAGCCCAGGATGTCCATCGCCCAGAACGCCGGGAAGATCGACAGCGGCAGCGAGATCGCGGCGATGATGGTGGCGCGCAGATCGCGCAGGAACAGGAGCACGATCACGACGGCGAGGATCGCGCCTTCGAACAGGGTCGAGATCGCCGCTTCGTAATTGCCCTTGGTGTATTCGACCGACGTGTCGATCACCTTGAGATCGACGTCGGGATAGGCCGCCTTCAGCGCATCGATGCGCTTCTGCACGGCGGCCGCGACCACCACGTCGCTCGCGCCCTTGGAGCGCTTGATGCCGAGCGCGACCACCGGCTCGCCGTTGAAGCGGGCGAAGGTGCGACGGTCGGCGATGGTGTCGGTGACGGTGCCGAGGTCGTCGAGCCGCACCTCGCCGCCGCCGAACAGCGGGATCATGGTGCCGGCGAGATCGCTCAGCGTCTTGGCACCGGCGAGCGTCCGGATCGCCTGGTCGTTCTTGCCGATTTCGGCGCGGCCGCCGGCAACGTCGACATTGGTGCCGCGCAGGCTCTGGCTGACATTGACGGCGGTCAGCCCCATCGCCTGCAGTCGGTCCGGATCGAGTGAGACCAGAATCTCGCGCTCGACACCGCCGATGCGCTCGACCTGGGCGACGCCGCGCACGCCTTGCAGTGCGCGCTTGACCACGTCGTCGACGAAGAAGGAGAGCTGCTCCGGCGTCTTGCCGGGCGAGATCGCGGCATAGGTGACGATCGGCAGGCCGATGACGTCGACGCGCTGGATCAAGGGCTCGGTGACGTTCTGCGGCAGGTTGGAGCGCACGCGCGTCACGGCGTCCTTGACGTCGTTGAGCGCACGGTCGGTGTTGGTTTCGAGCGCGAACTGGATCGTGGTGATCGACAGGCCGTCTGTGATCGACGAAGTGATGTGCCGCACGCCCTCGACGCCGGAGACCGCGTCTTCGATCGTCTTGGTGACCTGCGATTCAAGCTCGGCGGGTGCTGCGCCGAACTGCGAGACCGCGACCGAGACCACGGGGATGTCGGCCGACGGCAGCCGCGTCACCGCGAGCTTTGTGAAGGAGACCCAGCCTAGGATCAGCAGGATGATCGAAAAGACGACGGAGGGCAGGGGATTGCGAATCGACCATGCCGAGATATTGAGGGCCATCAGCGTACTCGCGCTCGATCGAGTTCATCGGCGAACATGGTTTTGATCTGGTCGCCGTCATGCAGCGAAGAGCCGGCGTCGGCGACGACGATTTCGCCGACGTCGAGCCCTTCCAAAATTTCCGTCGAGCTGTCGGACGTCAGCCCGACCCGCACCCGGCGCGTCTCGACCGTGTTGCCTTTGACCACCTGGATGGTGAGATGGTCGATGGCGGTCTTGGGAACCGCAACGCCGCAGCTCCGCTTCGCGTCGATCGAGGCGCGGGCGAACATGCCGACCTTCAGCGAAGGATTGTTGGCGACCGTGATCCGCACGCGACCGAGCTGGGTCGCGCGGTCGATCTCGGGCGAAACCAGCCGCACGCGCCCGATCAGGTCGGGTGCGCCGTCGCGGCTGATGCGGACGGTGGCGCCGGTGTTGAGCTTGGACATGTGAACCGCCGGCACCTGTGCGTCGAGCTCGATCTCGTTGTTGACGGCGATGCGGAACATCGGGCCGGCCTGCGGCGAGGCCGGGGCGCCGACGATGGTCCTGACTTCGGTGATGAGGCCCGGGGCCGACGCCTTCAGCGAGATCGGACCCTGCGGGCCTGGCCGCTGCGGCTGTCCCGGCATCTGCGGCGGCGGGGAGAGGCGCGCCAGCTCCTGGTTGTCGGTGACGACCGCACCTTCGGTGACGAAGAGATCGGTGACCCGCGAGCCTTCCTGGTCGGCGACGACCACGGCCTCGCGGCGCGGCACGAAGAAGCCGGTCACCCGCACCAGATCCGAGAAGCACGCATTGGTCGATTTGGTCACGACCACGAGCGCCTCGCCCGGCGTTTCCTTGGCCTCCGGGCGATGGCGGTTCTCGAACCAGTAATAGCCGACGCCGAGCACGACGACGAACAGCACGGTTCCCGCAGGCTTGAGATATTCGGAGATGCTCATCGCCGGATCATCCTGGCCTGGTTCGCCGATGCCGGTACAGAGCCTGCTGACATCGCCAAAAGAGATTCCCTGAAACGAAGCTGCGTCCCGCAAGGCTGCGGGACGCATCGTGGAACTGCCAATTTACACGACATCACGACCGGTCACTTGAACAATCAACTGGGCAATTGTGTCGCGGTCACTTCGATGCGGTGGTCTTGTTTTCCATGTTGACGACCTGCACCCGGCGGTTGGCTTCGGCCATCGGCTGGTTCGGGTCCTTCAGCTTGCTCTTGCCGTAGCCGACGGTGACGAGGTCGGTGGCGGGGATGCCGTACTTGTCGACCAGATAGCGCTTGATCGAATCCGCCCGGCGCTCTGACAGGTCCTGGTTGTAGGTCTCGCCGCCCGCAGCGTCCGTATGGCCGGCGACGACGAAGGTCGAGCCCTTCAGGTCCGGGTTGGTCAGCGCGCGGCCGAGCGCTTGCACCGACGCCAGCGATTTTGCGCTGATGTCGGCCGAGTTGTAGTCGAAGGTGATCTCCAGATCGATATTCGGCTTGTCCTTGGCGGCGGTCGCGATTTCCTCGCGTTCGACGGCGGAGAGCGAGCGTGTGGAACGGCCACGGACGGACTGGATCAGCTTGGTCTCGGCGGCGCTCGGGGCCGGATCGGCCTGCGGACCGATCGAGAGCCCGCGGGTCAGCGGCTTCTTTGGCGCCGGGGCCAGCGCCTTCACGATGTCGTCCTCGGTGACGTTCTTCTCGTCGCCGGCGAAGGCGCCTGACAGCGGCAGCAGGAGCGCCGCGCCGATCGTCATCATGGAGAGGATCGCGGTAAAACCTTTTGCGGAGAATGTCATTGCCAGTCCCTCCTGCGCTGCCCGCGCGGTTCCAAAAATTCCTGCAATAAGCCCCCGGCCAAGACCCCCGGAAAGACCCATCGCGGCATCCTTCCGTTTGGTCTCCGCTGCCACCCCTGGGGTTCGAGCGACAGCCGCCTCATTTCAAAAAAATACTAGCGTACTCCGTAACTTGCGAATTCCTGGGCAATATTGGGATCCATCGCCTTGGCGTTGGCGATATCGAGGGCGCCTTCCGAGGCCGAGCCGTTGCGCTGCTTGGCGACACCCCGCCCGTAGAGCGAGGAGGTCAGGCGCGGATTGATCTTCAGGGCAGCGTCGAAATCGGCGATGGCGTTCTTCACCGCCCCGGATTTCAGGTTCACGAGGCCACGGCTGTCCAGCGCATCGACGAAGTTCGGGCGCAGCCGCAGGGCTTCGTTGCAGTCCTTCAGGGCGCCCTGGAGGTCGCCGACCACGGTGCGGGTCCAGCAGCGGTTGTTCAGGGCCTCGACGTCCTTGGCATTGATCCTGAGGGTGTCGTCAAAATCCTTGATGGCGAGGCTGTAGGCGCCCTTGCTGGCATAGACCTGGCCGCGCCGGTACAGCGCGTTCACGTCGTCAGGATTGGAGGCGATTTTCGCGGTCAGGCTCTTGATCGTGGGATCGTCGGCGAGCGCAGCCTGGTTGACGCCGGCATCCGGCGGCACGCTCGGGGCGGGATCGGCCGGCTTCACCGGCGGCGGTGGCGGCGGAAGCGCAGCCTCGATCTGCGGGCGCGGCGCGGGAGGCGGTGCGGGCGCGGGTGAAGGTGCAACGCTGACTTCCGGCGGCTTTGGCGGCGGCGGAGGTGCCGGCGGAGCCGGGGGCGGTGCAGGCGGGTTGTTGGCGACGATCGTCGGAGGCGCCGGTGATGCGGGCGGCGGGGCTGGCGGTGCCGGGGTCGTTGGCGCCGTCACATTGGTCGCGGTGGGACGCGAGGAGCTCGCGCCCGGAATGAACGAAAAGTCCTCGGCCAGCGAGGAGGACAGCCACGGCACCTGCTCGTTTCGCGAGGCGCGGGTCACGCCCATCTTGGTGCGGTTCAGCGTTTCCTCGGCCATCAGGTCGGGGACACGGATTTCCTTCAGCAGTTCCTGCACGAACAGGCTGTGGCTGCCGCCGGTATCCGAGATGACGGAGGCGAGCGCCGCCGAATACATTACCAGCGTGCCGTTCGGCGCGATGACGGGCGCAAGCCCTGCCGAATAGCTGCGGAAGCGCCGCTCGAACGGATTGCGGCGCGAGGCGTCGATCAGCGCGATCTTGACGCCCGCACCACGCGTATTGATCTCGCCCAGCACGGTTTCGAGGCTGAAACCGTCGCGGCGGACGTCGGACTCGGTCCAGATCTGCGCATCGACCGGGATCAAGTAGCTCTGGCGCGCCGACTGGATACCGAAGCCGCTGAAGAAGATCAGTGCGACCGAGCCCGGCTTGATCTTGCCATAGAGCTTGTCGAAGGCGCGGCGCATGCCGTCGCCGGTCAGGTTCTCGCCGACCTCGACGGTAAAGCCGTCGCGCTTGAGCTCGTCGGCGACGTCGCGCGCGTCGTTGAGCGGTTCCTTCAGCGGCGCCTCGGCATCCGGGTATTTTGCGTTGCCGATGACCAGCGCAAAGCGGTCGCCCGCGGCAAAGGACGGCGCGGCCGGGACGATCGACAGCATCAGGGGCAAAAGCAGAAGGAAGCGAATTTTCATACCAGCTTGGTCCAGCCAAAAAGGCGCCGATCCAGCTTGCGCCGCGGCGACCTTAACTTACGCAATTTGCATTATCAAACCGGGGGTGGGGGCGCGTCAACCGCTTGGAGAACAGGGATAATCGCGACAATTGACCGCGATGAGGGGTTTTGCTTGCGGGGAATATTTTGGGCGCCACGGCTTTCCTCGCTCAAAGGTCTCAGGTCCGGCGTCGTGACCTCATAAGGCAGCCCTTGCGACCAAAAAGTGATTGGTCTCACATTGTCTGCGCAAAGCGATCGATCGCAGCCGCGTTTGACCTTTGCGACCGCCGATGGCTTGGTGCGGCGGATTGATCTGCAGACCCCCGAGAAGAAAAAGGTCAACAATGGGAAACGCCTACGAAATCTACGCGCTCCGCTACGCGACCATGTCGCCGCGCACGCCCAACATGAACTTCCTGTCGCCCGATCCGCATGAGACGACGGCGCAGGACCTCGATTACTTCGTCTGGCTGATCCGGGGGCAGGGGCGCGACATCCTGGTCGACACCGGCTTCAATGCCGAGGAGGCGAGTGCGCGGGCGCGCAAGCTGACGCTCAATCCGGTCGATGCGCTGGAGCGCTTTGGCGTGTCCGCCTCGGCCATTCGTGACATCATCGTGACGCATCTGCACTACGATCATGCCGGCAATCTCGATCGTTTCCCGAACGCGCGCTTCCATCTGCAGGAGCGCGAGATGGCTTACGCGACGGGACGCTGCATGTGCAACGGCCTGCTGCGACATCCGTTCTCGGTCGAGCACGTCACGCTGATGGTGCGCCACGTCTATGGCGAGCGCGTCAACTTCTACTCCGGCGACGGCGAGATCGCGCCCGGCGTGACCGTGCACCGGGTCGGCGGTCATTCCGACGGTTTGCAGGTGGTGAGGGTCGAGACCGCGCGCGGTCCCGTCGTGCTGGCCTCCGACGCCGCGCATTACTACGCGAACCTGCAGCGCAAGAGCCCGTTCCCGATTGTCTACAATGTCGGCGACATGGCGGTCGGCTGGGAAACGATCGAACGCCTCGCCGGCCATCCCGATCGCTTCATCCCCGGCCACGATCCCATCGTCACCGAAATCTATCCGCGCGCGAGCGACAAGACGGACGCCTGGGCCTTGCACCTGCCGCCGACGAAGTCGTTTGCGAAATAGGGACCGTCATTCCGGGGCGCGCGTAGCGCGAGCCCGGAATCCATTTATCGACATAACCGGTGGCGCAATGGATTCTCAGATGCGCAATTGCGCATCATAGCTCGCGCCCAAGCGGGCGCGCCCCGGAATGACGAACATCCTCAATACGCCTGCTTCGCGTCCGCCTCTTCACTCGTCTGAATCAGATCCAGGCTCTGCTCGATCTTGCCGAGCAGCGCGGCAAACTGCTTTCGCTCCTGCGCGGTGAGGCAGGCGAGGATCTCGTCTTCCCGCCGCAGCAGCTGTGGGAACAGCTCTTCGTAGAGCGCGCGGCCCTTGTTCGTCAGTTGCAGGCGGAATTCGCGGCGGTCGGCTTCGTTCTCGACGCGCTCGATCAGGTCCTTGTGCAGCAGCAGCGTCACCGCGCGGCTGATCGTCGATTTGTGCGTGCGGGTACATTGCGAGATGAACTGCGCGCTGCAGGCGTCGTTGCGGAAGCCGAGCGTGGCGAGCACGCGCCAGGCCGGAATGTCGAGCCCATGGCGCTCCTGATATTCGGTCGAGAGCGCGGAACTCACCTCCGCCGCCAGCCGGTTGAGGCGGAACGGCACGAATTTGAACAGATCGAGCCGCGCCTTCGCTTTCGACGCAGTCTGTTGTGGCTCGGAAGGTCGCGCCTTCAGCGCGGCGTCGTTTGAGGTCCTCGCCAAGAAAAATATCTCCGGATTCCGGTTGACGATCGGCTGGGGTCGGTTCAAGATAGTTGCACGTGAGACTATCTAGCAGATCAGGTCTCCCCTGACCAGAGCCGAGGTTAGCGCATGGCGCAGGCAAAAACCCAGTTCGGTTACCGCCGCCACCCCGATCAGGACCGCCCCGGCGCCGACCCCGCCCAGCATGCGGTTGTGGTGGTTGGCGCGGGACCGGTCGGATTGTCGCTGGCGATCGACCTCGCGCAGCGCGGCCAGCGCGTCGTGCTGCTGGATGATGCCGACCGCATCGGCGAAGGCTCCCGCGCGATCTGCTTCTCGAAGCGTTCGCTGGAATATTGGGACAGGCTCGGCGTCGGCGACCGGATGGTCGAGAAGGGCGTGGTGTGGAGCGTCGGCCGCATCTTTCACGGCGAGTCCCAGCTCTACCAGTTCAACCTGCTGCCCGAGGACGGCCACAAGCGGCCGGCCTTCATCAACCTCCAGCAATATTATGCCGAAGCCTATCTGGTCGATCGCATCGACGAATTGCCGGCCATCGATCTGCGCTGGCGCAACAAGGTGAGTGCACTGGAGCAACGTAACGACTCCGTCGTGCTGACGATCGACACGCCGGAGGGCGCCTATCGCGTCAGTGCGCAATACGTTATCGCCTGCGACGGTGCAAAATCCTCGCTGCGGCAGATGGTCGGCGCCGAGTTCGCGGGCCAGGTGTTCGAGGATCAATTTTTGATCGCCGACGTCAAGATGACAGCGGAATTTCCGACCGAGCGCTGGTTCTGGTTCGATCCGCCGTTCCATGCCGGGCGCTCGGCGCTGTTGCACAAGCAGCCCGACAATGTCTGGCGCATCGATCTCCAGCTCAACCGCTACGCCGATCCCGCCGTCGAGAAGCAGCCGGAAAACGTGCGGCCGCGGATCGCGCGCATGCTCGGCCACGACAAGTTCGAGTTCGAATGGATCTCGTTATACAAATTCCAATGCCGGCGGATGGATCGCTTCATCCATGGCCGCGTGGTCTTTGCCGGCGATTCCGCACATCAGGTGTCGCCGTTCGGCGCACGCGGCGCCAATTCCGGCCTGGAAGACGCAGAGAATCTGTCGTGGAAACTCGATCGCGTCTTGCGTGGCGCCTCGCCCGCGAGCCTGCTCGAGAGCTATCACATCGAGCGCAGTGCGGCCGCCGACGAGAACATCCGCGAATCCACCCGCTCGACCGATTTCATGGCGCCGAACTCGCATCAGGAGGCGCGGCTGCGCAAGGCGGTGCTGTCGCTGGCCAAGGAAACCGAGTTCGGCAAGCGCATGGTCAATGGCGGCCGGCTCTCGGTGCCCTGCAGTTATGACACGCCGCTGTCCTCGTCCGATGCCGACGCGTGGAATGGCGGGCCGCGGCCCGGCTGTTCCATGCTGGATGCGCCGGTCGCGACGCGCGCGGGCGAGGCAGCCTACCTCACCGACACCTTCCGCAAGGGCGGAACGGATTTCACCCTGCTCGGGTTCGGCAATGGCGTGGCGATCGATGTGCCCAAAGGCGTCAGGGAAATTCGCATCGGCGGTGCGGATGGGCTTGGTGATACAGCCGGCCTGATTGCCAAGCGCTACGATGCCGCGCCCGGCAGCGCCTATCTGCTGCGGCCCGATGGTTATGTCGCGGCGCGCTTCCGCCATCCGACGCGCGAGGCGATTGCGGCTGCGCTGTCGCGGGCTCAAGGCCTGAACTGAAAGGTTTGCCGATGGCTCTGTCCACCAGCTCGAACTTTGCGCGGCCCGACGATGCCTTTCGCGCCGTCGTCGAGGCGCATCGCGGTCTCACCGACGAGCAGAGCGCCGATCTCGACGCAGCACTGGTCCTGATCCTCGCCAACCATATCGGCGACATCGACGTGCTGAACGAAGCGATCGTGCTGGCAAAACGCCGCGTCGTCGACGGCCAGCAGCAACAACAGCAACAGCAACAACAATAGCAAGACTTAAAGGGAACTCACTGATGGCGAAGAACTTCGCATCCACCGGCGACCTCTCCGAGAAAAAGATCACCTTCTCCGAGATCGGCTCCGATCTCTACGCCTTCACCGCTGAGGGCGATCCCAACACGGCCGTGATCGTCGGCGATGACGGCTGCCTCGTGTTCGACGCGCAGGCGACACCTGCGATGGCCAACAAGGTGATCGAGCGCGTCAAGACAGTCACCGACAAGCCGATCAAATATGTGGTGCTCTCGCACTATCACGCCGTGCGCGTGCTGGGCGCATCGGCCTACAAGGCGCAAGGCATCGTCGCCTCGCAGGAGACCTATCGTCTGATCGAGGAGCGCGGCAAGCAGGATTGGGATTCCGAGTATGGCCGATTTCCCCGCCTGTTCCAGGACGCGCAGAGTATTCCCGGCCTGACCTGGCCGACGCTGACCTTCGAAGGCGAGATGTCGATCTATCTCGGAAAGCGCGAGGTGCGGCTGATGCAGCTTGGCGCCGGCCACACCTCCGGCGACATCGTCGCCTGGGTGCCGGATGCGCAGGTGATGTTCTCCGGCGACCTCATCGAGTATCACTCGGCCTGCTATTGCGGCGATGCGCATTTGCGCGAATGGCCGCTGACGCTGAACGAGATCCGCAACTTCAATCCCAAGGCGATCGCGCCGGGCCGCGGCGACGCGCTCAAGGGTCTCGCGACCTGCCGCGAGGCGATCGCCATGACGCGCGATTTCGTCACCTCGCTCTATGGCGCGGCCGAAATGTCCGTCGCCAAGGGCCGCACGCTCAAGGAATCGATGGCCGCGACGCGCGAGGTGATGGACCCGAAATTCTCGGGCTTCGCCATCTACGAGCACTGCCTGCCGTTCAACGTGTCGCGCGCCTATGACGAAGCGTCGGGGATCGATGATCCCGTGATCTGGACCGACAAGCGCGACCAGGAGATGTGGGCCGCCCTGCAAGGAGGAGGATAGTCATGAACATCAATACCTCGCCTGATCAGATCGTTCGCTCGACCGCCCAGGTGACGCCGGGCTACATGTCCGGCTTCGGCAACTCCTTTGAGACCGAGGCACTGCCGGGCGCGCTGCCGATCGGGCGCAACTCGCCGCAGCGCTGCGCCTACGGGCTCTATGCCGAGCAATTGTCGGGCTCGCCCTTCACGGCCCCGCGCGGCACCAATGAGCGTTCCTGGCTCTATCGCATCCGTCCCTCGGTGAAGCATTCCGGTCGCTTCGAGAAGGTCGATGCCGGCCTGTGGCGCTCGGCACCGTGCCACGAGAACGACTTGCCTATCGCGCAACTGCGCTGGGATCCGACGCCGATCCCAACCGGGCCGGTCACGTTCATCCAGGGCGTACAGACCATGACGACGGCGGGCGACGTCAATACCCAGGCCGGCATGGCCGCGCATGTCTATCTCATCACCAAATCGATGGTGAACCAGCATTTCTACAATGCCGACGGCGAGCTGATGTTCGTGCTGCAGCAGGGCAATCTTCGCCTCGTCACCGAGTTCGGCCGCATCGATGCCGAACCCGGCGAGATCGTGGTGATCCCGCGCGGCGTCAAATTCCGCGTCGAGCTTCGCAACGGCCCGGCGCGCGGCTATCTCTGCGAAAACTATGGCGGCGCCTTCACGCTGCCGGAGCGCGGCCCGATCGGTGCTAATTGTCTTGCGAACGCGCGCGACTTCCTGACGCCGGTCGCCTCCTACGAGGACCAGGACACGCCGACCGAGCTTTTCGTGAAATGGGGCGGTTCGCTGTTCAAGACGACACTGCCGCATTCGCCGATCGACGTCGTCGCCTGGCACGGCAATTACGCGCCCTACAAATATGATCTGCGCACCTTCTCGCCGGTCGGCGCGATCGGCTTCGATCATCCCGATCCCTCGATCTTCACCGTGCTGACCTCGCCGTCGGAGACCGCGGGCACGGCGAATATCGACTTCGTCATCTTCCCCGAGCGCTGGATGGTGGCCGACAACACCTTCCGGCCGCCCTGGTATCACATGAACATCATGAGCGAGTTCATGGGGCTCATTTACGGCGTCTACGACGCCAAGCCGCAAGGTTTTGTCCCCGGCGGCATGAGCCTGCACAATTGCATGCTGCCGCATGGCCCGGATCGCGACGCTTTCGACCACGCCAGCAATGGCGAGCTGAAGCCGGTCAAGCTCACGGGCACCATGGCCTTCATGTTCGAGACCCGCTACCCGCAGCGCGTCACCGCGCATGCCGCGAGTTCATCGACGTTGCAGGATGACTATGCGGACTGCTGGAAGGGCCTCGAGAAGCGTTTCGACCCGAACCGGCCGTAGTTTTCTTCCCCCTCTCCCCTTGTGGGAGAGGGTGGCTCGCCGCGCAGCGGCGAGACGGGTGAGGGGTCTCTCTCCATGAGTGAGCCTCTCTCCATTTCCACTAGCGGATAGAACCCCTCATC
>NZ_PPPT01000239.1 GCF_006483445.1 Bradyrhizobium guangdongense
AAGCCCGGGCATGACGACTGAACGTGCTGAAGTGGGTCCCTACACCCTAAAAATCGTCAGCCCCAGGATCAGCAGCACCAGGAAGATCACGACGAAGACATAAAACAGGAAGCGGGCGATATCGGCCGATGCGGCCGAGATGCCGGAGAAGCCGAGCACGCCGGCCACGATCGAGACCAACAGGAAGATCAGTGCCCATTTCAGGATGGTCATTGCCCAGCTCCGACGCTCGCCCCCGCGCTTTGCGGGCCTCAGCTCAATTCCTGAACGCGGCGATAGGGAACTGGTTCCTCATGGCCGTACAGCCCCCAAACAGCCCTTGCTGAATCGGGTTCCCGACTGCAAAACACGCCAACGTGTGGAATGACCGGGGTAGACATGACGACGATTTCGGGGACGATCGGTACGGAGGCTCAAGCAGCCCCGAAGACCAAGACGCGCAACCTGTCGCTCGACCGCGCCCGCACCTTCCTGACCCTCGTGGTGCTGCTGCACCATGCCGTCATTCCCTACACGTATTTCGGACACACCGACCCGACGTCCTTCTTCGGCTTCGACATGATCGTGCTGGCCACCGACAGCTTCTTCATGGCGATGTTCTTCTTCCTGTCGGGCTTGTTTGCGTGGTCAGGCATCGCCCGCAAGGGGGCGCAGAGCTATCTGGCAGATCGCCTGCTTCGGCTTGGCCTGCCGTTCGTGATCTGCGCATTCACGGTCATTCCGCTCGCCTATTACGCCATCTCGCTGCGGCACCATCCCGAGATCGGCTTTTCGGAATACTGGTGGAATATGGTCACCAAGGGCCCGTGGCCGAGCGGGCCGATCTGGTTCCTGTGGGTCCTGTTCGCCTTCGACCTCATTGCTTGCATTCTGCAACGGCTGTCGCCCAACCTGCTCGATCCGATCAATCGCCTTTCGCTGCACGGTCGCCGCCGGCCCGCCGTCTTCTTCGCCGTCATGCTTGCCGCCACGGCAGCGGTCTATGTTCCAGGCCTGATGATTTACGGACCAAGCAGCTGGTTCGAGTTCGGGCCGTTCTCGGTGCAGCACGGGCGCGTGCTGCTCTATGCGAGCTACTTCTTTTTCGGCGCCGGCATCGGCGTCGCGCATATGGATCGCGGACTGCTCGCGGCAGACGGCCGGATGGCGAAGGTCAGTTGGGACTGGATGGTCCTGGCGATCGTCCCGTATTGCCTGCTCTGGACGCTGATCTACATCAAGCGCGAAATCCTGGGCAATCCGTCGCCGCTGCCGAACTGGTACGAAGGGCTCTATGCCCTCTGCTTCGCGGTTTTCAGCGTCGCTGTGCTGTTTCTGATCCTGGCTTTTTTCCAGAGGTTCAAGCAATCAGGTTCGGCCAGGCTGCTCGATCCGATGCAGGCCGACGCCTTCGGCATGTTTTTGGTGCACTACCCGATCGCGCTTTGGCTGCAATACTGGCTGTTCGACTATGACCTGCCGGCGATCGTCAAGGCGATGGTCGGATTCGTGCTGACGGTCGCATTCAGTTGGGCGCTGACGCGCGCGTTGCGGAAGATTCCAGGGGCAACACGGGTGTTGTAGCGGGCTCGAATCCGTAGCCCGGATGGAGCGCAGCGCAATCCGGGACTTTTCGGCTACTCGGCACGAACCCGGATTACGCTTTCGCTCCATCCGGGCTACGACACTACAAGTAGGGGGCGCTGTTTCAACAATTGTAGCCCGGATGAGCGCAGCGATATCCGGGAAGCCGCACGAAGAAAGACCCGGATGTCGCTGCGCTCATCCGGGCTACGCGTCGTCCGCCCTACGCCGCCTTGCCCGCCATATACTCCGGCAGCCAGCGCTCGTACGCGGCGCGTAGCGTGTCGATCGCGACCGGCGCTTCGCCCGAGATCGCGATCGCGTCGCCGCCGGTGGTGCCGATCCGCACGCAGGGCACTTCGCAGCCGCGCATCTTTGCCAGCACGAGGCCGGCCTGCGCTTCGGGCACGGTGACGATGTAGCGCGCCTGGTCCTCGCCGAACCAATAGGCGTGCGGCACCAGCGAGGTCGGTCCGGCCAACAGGCGCGCACCGATGCCGCTGGCCATCGCCATCTCGGCCAGCGCCACCAGAAGACCGCCGTCGGAGAGATCATGCACGGCGGTCGCGGTGCCGGCGTGGATCATGCCGCGCACGCAGTCGCCATTGCGCTTCTCGGCGGCGAGATCGACCGGCGGCGGAGCGCCCTCTTCCCGACCGCAGACGTCGCGCAGATAGACTGATTGCCCGAGCCAGCCATGAGTCTCGCCAATCAGCAGGATCGCCTCGCCCTCGGCCTTGAAGGCGAGCGACGCCGATTTGGTGAAATCGTCGAGCACGCCGACGCCGCCGATCGAAGGCGTGGGGAGGATCGCGCGGCCGTTGGTCTCGTTGTAGAGCGAGACGTTGCCGGAGACGACCGGGAAGTCGAGCGTGCGGCAGGCTTCCGAGATGCCCTTCAGGCAGCCGACGAACTGGCCCATGATCTCGGGCCGCTCAGGATTGCCAAAGTTGAGGTTGTCGGTAATCGCGAGCGGCCGTCCGCCGACGGCGGTGATGTTGCGCCAGGCTTCCGCCACGGCCTGCTTGCCGCCCTCGAACGGGTCTGCCTCGCAATAGCGCGGGGTGACGTCGACGGTCATTGCGAGCCCCTTCGGACCATCCTCAACGCGCACGACGGCGGCATCGCCGCCGGGACGCTGCACGGTATTGCCGAGGATGACGTGGTCGTACTGCTCCCAGACCCAGCGCTTCGAACAGAGTTCTGGCGTGCCGATCATCTTCTCGAGCGCCGCGCCCACGCCCATCGGCGCCACGATCTCACGCGCGTGCACCGTCGGAAGCGCTGCGGAGGGCACATGCGGCCGATCATAGAGCGGCGCTTCGTCGCCGAGCTCCTTGATCGGCAGATCGGCCATGACGTCGCCGCCATGCTTGACCACAAAACGCTTGCTCGGCGTGGTGTAGCCGACGATCGCGAAATCGAGGCCCCACTTCCTGAAGATCGCTTCGGCTTCCTTTTCCTTCTCGGGCTTGAGCACCATGAGCATGCGCTCCTGGCTCTCCGAGAGCATCATCTCGTATGCGCTCATGCCGGTCTCGCGCGTCGGCACGGCGTCGAGATCGAGGTCGACGCCGAGATCGCCCTTGGCGCCCATCTCCACTGCCGAGCAGGTCAGGCCCGCCGCGCCCATGTCCTGGATCGCGATCACGCAGCCCTTTTCCATGATCTCGAGGCAGGCCTCGAGCAGCAGCTTTTCGGCGAAGGGATCGCCGACCTGCACGGTCGGACGCTTCTCCTCGGACTTGTCGTCGAACTCGGCCGAGGCCATCGAGGCGCCATGAATGCCATCGCGGCCCGTCTTGGAGCCGAGATAGACGATCGGCATGTTCACGCCGGAGGCGGCCGCATAGAAGATCTTGTCGGCGTCGGCGAGACCGACCGCCATCGCGTTGACGAGGATGTTGCCGTCATAGCGGGTGTGGAAACGCACCTGGCCACCGACCGTCGGCACGCCGAAGGAATTGCCATAGCCGCCGACGCCTGCGACCACGCCGGACACCAGATGCCGCGTCTTGGCATGCTCGGGCGCGCCGAAGCTGAGCGCGTTGAGACAGGCGATCGGACGCGCGCCCATGGTGAAGACGTCGCGCAAGATGCCGCCCACGCCGGTGGTCGCGCCCTGATAGGGCTCGATGTAGCTGGGATGGTTGTGGCTCTCCATCTTGAAGACCACCGCCTGGCCATCGCCGATGTCGATCACGCCGGCATTCTCGCCCGGCCCCTGGATCACCCAGGGCGCCTTGGTCGGCAGGCCCTTCAGATGGATGCGCGAGGATTTGTACGAGCAGTGCTCGTTCCACATCGCCGAGAAGATGCCGAGCTCGGTGAAGGTCGGCTCCCGCCCGATCAGCTTCAAAATGCGCTCATACTCGTCGGGCTTGAGCCCGTGAGCGGCGACGAGTTCGGGGGTGATCTTCGGTTCGTTCGTGGACTTATTCTTGGGCGCGTTCATGGGTCCCTTAATAGGTAGATCGAACGGGGGCGAAAAGGCCTTTTAGGCGGCATTTTCGGCCTGTCCAGAGCTTTGCGGCGGCCGAAGCGCTTTCTCTGGGGCACGGGGTTTGCACTGCGGTGATAGATCGGATTTAAGGACCCAAACCGACAATTGAAGGCCAGATTTCGTGAACCAGCTCACCAAGACCGCATTCGACCTCCGCCCCGATCTCCATGTCGAGACCGAGGGCGAATTTCAGGGCTGGCGGACCTGGAAACGCGACAATTTCGAGACCCTAGCCGGCCCATTCTACCACCGGATGGATGCGAACGGCCGTATCACCTGCGCGTTCCGGGTCGCGAAAAAGCACCTCAACGGCTCCGGCAACGTCCATGGCGGCTGCTTCATGACCTTTGCCGACTACTGCCTTTTTGCGCTCGCCGCCGTCGAGCTGCAGGGACCGGCAGTGACGGTGTCGTTTTCGAGCGAGTTCCTCGATGCCGCCCGCGAGGGCGAGCTGATCGAGTGCACCGGCGAGGTCACCCGCGCCGGCGGCTCGCTGATCTTCGTGCGGGGCATGCTGTCATCAGGTGACCGCGCCCTGTTCACGTTTTCGGGCACGATCAAGCGGGTGAAGCGGAAGGCGTCACCGCCGCCAAACGCATAGCTTCCCGCCTTTCCTTTTGCCCCTCCCCGGTTATGACTGGACCCGCGCGTCAATGCGCGGGGAGCAGTAGGTGCCGCAGAGCACAGCGAGGACGGGCAGCGTGGCTGCCGTCGAAACGACGCCCGTCACGACCGCACGACCCGTGCGCGGCTGGCGCGATTATGCGCTGCTTCTGGCGCTCGCTTGCTGCTGGAGCTCGACCTACCCGCTGACCAAGATCGGCCTCGGCTCGATCCCGCCTGTTACCTTCATCTCGGCGCGCTCGCTGGTCGCCTTCGCCTTCCTGTACGTGATCCTGCGCATCCGCGGATTGAAGCTTCCGACCGATCTGAAGGCGTGGAAGCTGTTCGCCTTCCAGCAATTGATCAATTCGACGGTCCCGTTCCTGATGATCACCTGGGCGCAGCTCTATGTGCCGGCGTCCAGCACCGTCGTGCTGGCCTCGACGACGCCGATCTTTGCCTTCCTCATCACCTGGGCGATCACGCGCCATGAGCCCGCGACGCTGCTGAAGCTGATCGGCGCGATCCTCGGCCTCGCCGGGACGGCCGTCATCATCGGCCTCGATGCACTGCATGGCCTCGGCAACGAGATCTTTGCCGAGATCGCGATCCTGCTCGCGACGATGTCCTTTGCCTGCGCCACGATCTTCGGGCTGCGGCTGACGGATTACGATCCGATGGTGGTGGCGGCCGGCTCGCTGCTGTTCGGCGGCCTCGTGTTGCTGCCGGCCTCGCTCGTCATCGACCATCCCTGGACGCTGCATCCGACGTTGGAGGCGATCGCGGCCGTCATCGCCATGGGAATCTTTTCCAGCGCCCTCGGGCTGATGCTGTTCTACATGTGCCTGACCCGGCTCGGCACGCTGACCACCAACGCCCAAGGCTATTTGCGCATTCCGATCGGCGTCGGCCTTTCCGTAGCTCTGCTCGGCGAGACCGTGCCGTCGAACCTGGTGCTGGGACTGGTGCTGGTCATGGCGGGTGTGGCTGCGATGACGGTGCCGGGGGAGCGGCTGAAGGGGCGATGGAAGAATCGATAACGTGACTTAACGCACTTGCTTGGGGGGCGTTACGAGGATCCGCAGGCGATCCCCCTCCTCGACGCTCTCCGCGACGACGGCGACACCCGCCGCGCGATTGATGTAGGCATCTGGCTTACTGCCCGGCGCGAAGGGAGCATTCATGAAACCGGGGACATCCGGATGGGCATTCGCGACCTTGACGATGCCTGCACCCTCCCCACGCTCCTCGTCGACATCGAGGACGATCAGACCGGTCGCGGGCAATATAGCGCCAAGCCACATTTTCTGACGATTTTCGAGCAGCAGGTAGTGCCGGGGACCGAGAGGCACCTTCACCACCAAAGGCCTGCGACCGGACTCCAGCGGCTCGAGCAGCACGCTCTGCGTCTGCCCGGGCTGGACCGTCACCACCTGATCTGCATCGATCCATCCCAGCTGGAGGCGGGTGAAGGAAGAGGGTGGCGGCGGTGGCCGATTTCGCTCGACGAAATGCTGGGACATGATGTCCCACGGCCCAGCATAAATCGAGAAGAGGGTTGGGCTGGTGAATCGCGGTCGACGGTGCTGGATCTGGTGATCGTAGAGGTCGGGTACCGAACGCCGCCCGTCGCGTGCACCGCCAAAGGCGTGGAGCAGATCGTGCGCGACGTGACCGACATGCGCGGTTTCAGCCGATACGACGATCCCGCGATCGAACGTGGTGCCGTCGTCGAGATGGATCGTCTCCATGCGGGCTCTGCCGTGAGAAACGCCGCTCAACATGCCTGGGTTGGCGGCGTAGGTGATCATCCCGTAACCGGTACCTTGGACCGTTTCTACGCCCGCGACGACGTAGACTTGCGTGAAGTCAGCCAATCGCACCTTTCGTGCCGCCGCGGACAACGCTTCAGTGACGAGGCGGCGCACGCGGGATGGATCCACCTCGAAATTGGATGGGCTCACCCGATAGCTTGCAAGCGAACTCCGCATGGGCTGCCAGTCAAGGACCTGGAACTCGATCTGCACCCGATCGTAGGAAGCCTTGCGCATCCAATCAGATACGTGTTGGACCTTCGTCGTGATCTCTTCGATGCTTTTGCTCGGCACGACGTCGGGGAAACGAACCGGCACGACCAGCAGACGCTGTGGACCTTCAACTCGAACCGGCTCGCCGACCCCCGCGCCGCGGCCCGCCGGATTCTTCCGTTCCGCCGCAACGACGCAGTTGCGTACATGTGGCGTCGCGGCCGCGCGGCAGGCGGACAGATCTTGCTTCTGTTGCATACAGCTTTGCACGAAGGAGCGGCCGACCGTGTTCCGGCAGTTGTTGATGATCTGATCACGCGTCTGCGGGACCGCCGACCCAATCGCAATCACTGCCGCAAGCAGGACTCCGCTGCAAAGGGCGGCCAGGGCGCGAAAGGCGGTGCGGCTCTCGATCATCCAGGCCTCCCGCAGCCACTCGGCCTGCGCCTTGCGCAGATATTTTGGCGCACTCCGCATCTGGATCGAGAGCTCAGGACGACCAAGGCAACGGGCATGCGAAATCCGAGAAAAAAGCAAATCGACAGCGTCGGACCGGCTTCCTGATAGCGTGACTCGCCCCGCGAGACAACCTTGAGTTGCCCGCATCGACGAAAATCGGGAAGCAGCGGTGCCTGCACGGAATCGACGATGCCGTATCAGTCGCATCGTCCGCGGCCGAGGTTCATGCCGGGGAGCGCGCGCGATGGCCGAACTTATTGCTTGGCGTCGTCTGCGAGGAGTTTTCGGTACTTCTCGACGTCGCGCGTCACGAGCTGCTGGAGCACTTCCGGCGCATGCTCGTTCGCATCGGGCGCGACCGTCGACAAATCGGCAAAACGCTTCTTCACCGCATCGCTCTCGACCGCACTTCTTGCAGCGGCATTGAGTTTTGCGATGACCGCCGGCGGCGTGCCCTTTGGCGCGAACAGGCCGTTCCAGCCCTGCGCCTCGAATTCGGGCAGACCCGCTTCCGCCGAGGTCGGCACGTCAGGCAACGTGCCGAGGCGCACGGTCGAGCCGACCACGATGCCCTTCACCAGCTTCTCGTTGATCGATTGCGACACCGACGCGGCCGCATCGCAGACGCCGTCGATCTGCCCGCCGACCGCATCCGTGAGCGCGGGCGCAGCACCGCGATAGCCGACCAGCGTCGCGTCGATGCCGGCGGCCTGCACAAAACTCTTGCAGATCAGATAATTCGAGGAGCCGACGCCGGCGTGTCCAAGATTGATCTTGCCCGGATTCTTCTTCGCATAGGCGATGAACTCGGCCAGATCCTTGGCCGGAAAATCCTTGCGCAGCGCGATGATGCCAAAGGTCTTGGCGACCATCGCAATGGGCACGAAAGATTCAGGCGTGAACGCAAGCTTGGGATAGATCGTGTAGGCGGCGGCGCTGGTGCCGGCATTGCCGATCGCGATCGTATAGCCGTCGGGCTCGGCGCGCGAGGCGCGGGTCAGCGCGGTCGAGCCACCGGCGCCTGCGACGTTCTCGATCACGATGGGCTGGCCGAGCGCCGCGCTCATCTGCTCGGCCACCACGCGCGCGATCACGTCGGACGTGCCGCCGGCCGCGAACGGCACGATCATGGTGATTGCGCGTTTCGGATAGTCTTGCGCCTGCGCGGTCGCGGTCAGCAGCAGCGCCGCGACCGCTGCAACGAGCTTTGCGGCGATCCTGCTCACGCCGCCCGGTCCAGATGCGCGACAAGGCCGGCGAACAGGCCGCGGCCGTCGGTGCAGCCCATGATGTCTTCGACGTGGTTTTCCGGATGCGGCATCATGCCGAGCACGTTGCCCTTGTCGTTGACGATGCCGGCGATCGAGTGCGCGGCGCCGTTGATATTGCTGATATCATCGACGACGCCGTCGGCCGAGCAATAACGGTAGAGCACCCGGCCCTCGCCCTCGAGCCGCTTGATGGTTTCTTCATCCGCCTCGTAATTGCCTTCGCCATGCGCGACGGGCACGCGGATCACCTGACCCGCATTGTAGCCGCGGGTGAACGGCGTGTCGGAACGTTCGACGCGCAGATGCACGTCGTGGCAGATGAATTTGAGCCGCGCGTTGCGCATCAAGACGCCCGGCAGCAGGCCGGACTCGCAGAGGATCTGAAAGCCGTTGCAGACGCCGAGCACGAGCCCGCCCCTGGCGGCGTAGTCGCGCACCGCGTCCATGATCGGCGCCCGCGCGGCGATGGCGCCGCAGCGCAAGTAATCGCCATAGGAGAAGCCGCCCGGCACGACCACGAGATCGGTCCCCGCAGGCAACGAGGTCTCGGCGTGCCAGACCATCGCGGCCTCTTGCCCCGAGATCAGTTTCAGCGCCCGCGCCATGTCGCGCTCGCGGTTGATTCCGGGAAAAACCAGGACGGCTGACTTCATGGGCGGGTTTCCGAATGATGCGTGGAATCGGGCTGGCCGGAGGGCCAAATCCGGCCGCAGACATAACCATTTGACGCGGATTTTACCAGTGCTAGCGTCGTGTGACGGTCTTGTGCACAGGCCATGACCGGCCCCGATCGGGCGCCGATTTCCGGGATTGCAGCCATGAATGTCCCGTCCATGCCCACATCCCCTGCCGAGCCTGTGACCACCGAAGGCGTGGTCGCGGCCGGTGCCTATGTCGACGGGCGGCGCGTCGCCAATATCGCCATCAGCGAGGCCTCGAGCTGGCGCGCCAAGCCCGGCCATGTGGTCTGGATCGGGCTGCACGAGCCCGACATGGCGCTGCTCAGCGCCGTGCAGAAGCAGTTCGACCTGCACGACCTCGCCATCGAGGACGCCGACCACGCCCATCAGCGGCCGAAGATCGAGCAATATGGCGAGGCCCTGTTCATCGTGGCGCGGACGGCGCAACTGGTCGAGGGCCGCATCGTGTTCGGCGAGACCCACATCTTCGTCGGCGAAGGTTACCTGGTCTCGGTGCGGCACGGTGCGTCGACGTCGTATGCGCCGGTACGCGAGCGCTGCGAGAGCTGCCCGCGGGCGCTGGCCCGCGGCGAGGACTACATCCTCTATGCCCTGCTCGATTTCATCGTCGACAACTACTCCCCCGTGCTCGAGAGCATTCACGACGAGGTCGAGGGCATCGAGGACGACGTGCTCTCCAAGCCGATCACCAAGGGACAGGTCGAACGGCTCTATATGCTCAGGCGCGACCTGCTGCGGCTGCGCAATGCGATCGGGCCATTGGTCGAAGTCTGCCGCCGGCTGGAGCATGACGAGCTCGCAATGGTGCGCCCCGCGATGCAGCCGTTGTTTCGCGACGTCACTGACCACGTCAGGAACATCCAGGAGCGCATCGATTCCATGCGCGAGGTGCTGGCCTTCGCGTTCGAAGCGAGCCTGCTGGTCGGCCAGGCCCAGGAGACCGCGGTCTCCAAGAAGCTCGCCTCGTGGCTAGCGATCATCGCGGTGCCGACCGCGCTTGCCGGCATCTACGGCATGAACTTCAAGCACATGCCGGAGCTGGAATGGGAGTACGGCTATTTCGCCGTGCTCGCCCTGATGGCAACCGCCTGCTTCGGCCTGTTCTGGCGCTTCCGCCGCGCAGGGTGGCTGTGAGCAGTCATGCACCCATCGGCACGTAGCCCGGATGGACGGCTGTAGGCTAGCCCAGCACTTCGACGCGGTAGTTCTCGATCACCGTATTCGCCAACAGCTTGTCGGCGGCCTGCTTCAGTGCGGCTTCCGCCTTGGCCTTGTCGGCGCCGGCGAGCTCGATGTCGAACACCTTGCCCTGACGGACGCTGGCGACGCCGTCGACGCCGAGTGATTTCAGCGCGCCTTCGATCGCCTTGCCCTGTGGGTCCAGAATGCCGTTCTTCAAGGTAACGGTGACACGTGCCTTCACGTCAAAATCCTCTTAGCTCTTCACCAGCACCGGGCCGGAGCCCTGCGGACGCTCGTTCTCCATGAGGATGCCGAGGCGCTTTGCGACTTCGGTATAGGCCTCCAGGAGGCCGCCGAGGTCCCTACGGAAACGGTCCTTGTCGAGCTTCTCGTTCGACTTGATGTCCCACAGCCGGCACGAGTCCGGCGAGATCTCGTCGGCGACGATGATGCGCATCATCTCGTTCTCGAACAGCCTCCCGCATTCCATCTTGAAGTCGACGAGACGGATGCCGATGCCGAGGAAGAGGCCGGTGAGGAAGTCGTTGACGCGGATGGCGAGCGCCATGATGTCGTCGATCTCCTGCGGCGTCGCCCAGCCGAAGGCGGTGATGTGCTCTTCCGACACCATGGGGTCGTTGAGCTGGTCGTTCTTGTAGTAGAACTCGATGATCGAGCGCGGGAGCTGCGTGCCCTCCTCGATGCCGAGGCGCTGCGACAGCGAGCCGGCGGCGACGTTGCGCACGACAACCTCGAGCGGCACGATCTCGACCTCGCGAATCAACTGCTCGCGCATGTTGAGGCGGCGGATGAAATGGGTCGGCACCCCGATGTCGTTGAGGTGCTGAAACAGGTACTCCGAGATCCGGTTGTTGAGGACACCCTTGCCCTCGATCACCTGATGCTTTTTGGCATTGAACGCGGTCGCGTCGTCCTTGAAGTGCTGGATCAGGGTACCCGGCTCCGGACCTTCATAGAGTACCTTTGCCTTGCCTTCATAAATGCGACGTCGACGGCTCATTGGGATGTACCGTGTTTTGTTGAAATCCATGAATTTGGTGTGCTCCGGTTGACTAGGATTACGACCCACAGCGGAGCTGCCGTGAACAGCCTGGAACCAGAGAAACAGAACAGGAACCAAGCCTTACGGCAACCTATCCGATTGGCTGCCTCAGCACAATCGATCCGGCCCTTCTGGTGCCCACTTATACCGTCTTGCCTGCGGCTTAACGGCTCGTTGTTTCGCCGATTCGTGCCCCTTATCTAGGCGTCGTGAGGGGCCCTCGCAACGAGGCCGCCCGTGATTCACCGGGAATGGGAACTGCATGACCAATTTCGACAAGCGCGAGGAAGGTTTTGAGAAGAAATTCGCCCTCGACGAGGAGCAGAAATTCAAGGCCGAGGCCCGCCGCAACCGGCTGCTCGGCCTCTGGGCGGCCGAACAGCTCGGCATTACCGGCGACGCCGCAACCGCCTATGCCAAGGAGGTGGTCGCAGCCGACTTCGAGGAGGCCGGCGACGGCGACGTGCTGCGCAAGGTGGTGACGGATTTTACCGCCAAGGGCGTGGCCATCACCGAGCAGGCGATCCGCGCCAAGATGAACGAGCTGGTCGCGGTCGCCGTGGCTGAGGTGAAGGCGGGCAAGTAAGCCGCTACCCCGACCTGACGCGCCGGCGCGCAATGGGTTTGCGCGCCGGACGTCTTTGTTTTGGGCGCCGCGCGGCCGCGACGGCGCTCTCGCCATAATCGCTTCGCAATATCTCCAGCAGCTTTTGCGCAGCGAGACTCAAAAAGCCGCCGCGCCGGGTCACGATCGAGATGTCGTTGCTCGCGGCAAGATCGCCAACCGCGATCTTCGAGATCGTCCCGGCGCTCAGTTCGTCGGCCACGTGGCTGTCCGCCAGCAGCGCGATGCCGAAGCCGGCTTCCACGAGGCGCTTCTGCGCGGTGAGACTGTCCACCGCTGTCCATTCGATGTCACCAAGTCCTTGGGTGAGAAACAGCGCAAAGACATGCGCGGCCGCTCTCTCGGGCCGGCCCGGTATTTCGGGGAATGCGACCCAGCGCTCGCTGTGAAGCTCGGCCAGCCGCTTCACGCGCCGGCCGGCCAAGGGATGATCGGCCGCGCAAACCACATGCAGCTTTTCGGAAAGGATCGGCACGCAATCCAGATCGCGCGAGCGGTCGATGTGATAGCGCAGGCCGATCGTCGCCTCCCCGCGGCGGATCAAGCCACTGACCTCGGCGCTGGTTGCCGTGCGCAGGCTGAGCGCGACGTCCGGATATTCCTTAGCCAGCCGCTTCATGATGTCAGACAGACGCGCATCCGCAAGTGTGCCGGTGACGGCAAGCGACACCGGCCCCGAGGCCTGCCTGGTGAGCGCGCGTATCGCCTGCTCCGCATCCTCCGCGGCGGCGACTGCGCGCTCCGCATGAGGGACCAGCACGCGTCCCGCATCGCTGAGCCGCGTCCGGCCCGCCACCCGCTCGAACAAGGGCACGCCAAGCTCCTGCTCCAAAAGCGCAATGCGGCGCGAGATCGCCGGCTGCGAGCGATGCAGGAATTTTGCGGCATTCGAAATCCCGCCGCGGCGATGAACCGTCAGGAAAGTGCTGAGCGCATCGCTGTCCATCACCGCCACCTCATGCAAAAAACTGATGTTGTTACAAGAAATAACAAATTTGGCGGATGACCGGAATACCCCTAATTTCTGCATCAGCCACCACGAAGGAGCGAACGATGCCGAGCCAATTGGACAAAGCAAAAGCGTTTCGCGCCCTGCACGAGCGTCCCGGTGCGTTCATCATTCCCAATCCCTGGGATGCCGGCACCGCAAAACTGCTCGCCGCCATGGGTTTCGAGGCGCTGGCGACCACGAGCCTCGGCCTTGCCAACATGCTCGGCAGCTCGACGGTCAGCCTCGACGCCATCCTCGACAATGCCCGCGCCATCGCCGAGGCGACCCCACTGCCCGTCAGCATCGACCTCGAGAATTGCGGCGCACACGAGCCAAAGCGCGCGGCCGAAGCGATCCGGCGTGCGGCCGAAACCGGCGCGGTGGGTGGTTCCATCGAGGATTTCACTGGAGACCGCGAACGCCCGATCTACGATTTTACCCTCGCGGTCGAACGCGTGCAGGCCGCCGTCGAGGCCGCGCGCGCCTTGCCGTTCCCCTTTACGCTGACCGCGCGCGCCGAAAACCTGCTGCACGGGCGCAACGATCTCGACGACACGATCAAGCGGCTGCAAGCCTTCGAAGCCGCCGGTGCCGACGTACTCTATTCACCTGGTGTGCGCGACCTCGCGACGATCAAGTCCGTCGTCGCCTCGGTTGGAAAGCCGTTCAATCTGGTGATGGGCTTTGCCGATCCGACATTGACACTGCCACAATTGTCCGCAGCCGGAGTCAAGCGCATCAGCGTCGGCGGCGCGATGTCGCGTTTTGCGCTGGCCGCATTCCTCGAAAGCGCGCGCGAGATGAAGAACAGCGGCTCGTTCACTTATGTCAGCAGGATGGCTGCGATCACGGAGCTGCGCGGCGCCTTCGCGGCAGTCGGTTCCGCGTCAACTTGACGTCGATCGCGTTGTCGCAGCAGCGAATTTCGTCGACGCAACCATTGCGAGCATTTCTTGCATGTGGTCGCGCGCAACCGGCGCGCGACATAGGTCAACATTGTTGCCCGCCAAGCGCAAACTCTCCCGAGAGCCTTGTATGATAGCGTTCCGTGCTTGTGTGAAGCACTTCACGACATCTGAAAACTTTCAAACACGTTTTTATTACTTCGCTCACAGGTAGCTGCGACTTATTTTCGCGCGGTCGCCGCTAGTCGATCTGCTAGGGTCGACCGCCACGTGCGATGTTATAGCGAAGTACATTCGAAGTCATTTTGAATTCTTCAGCCCGTTCTTTTGGGATGATTGCTCGCAACTTGGTTCTTCACATTCGATTTGCAGGAGGGCGATATGCCTGAGAGTCCCAACATCATCTATGACGATCACGGCCACGCGCGACACTTCAGCTACATCGGAGGCATGGCGGACGACACCGCCGCCGCCGCCGTCGCCCCCAGGACGAGAGCGGCTACCGCGCAGGAAGCGGCAAAGCGGTTCCTGCTCGACCACGCCGACCTCTTTCAGCTCCCGCAGACCATGACGCGTTCGATGGACGTGCGCGCCGCGATCGCACCGGTCGCCGAAGACGAGGCGCTGCGTTTCGAATCCGAGAAGCATGCGATGGATTCGACCGTCGTCAGCTACAACCAGACCATGTTCGGCCTGCCGATCTACCGGGCCGGCGTATCGGTCGTGATGCATGGCGCCGACAACGAGGTCAAGGCCGCGACCTCGACGCTGCATTACGACGTCGCCACCGAGCCGCCTGCCGACACGCTGACGAGCAGGAGCGCACTCGACACGGCCGCGTCCGGCGCGCATGACGACATCGTCCGTGCCGCGTTCCCGAACGCACAGGGCCTGCGCATCAACCGCACGAGCCTCATCGTCTATCAATACGATCCCAAGGAGCGCATTCACCAGGAGATCGGCGAACACGGATTCGGCGCCGAGCCTCCCACCCTTCCCCTTCCGCCGGTCCCGTCGGACATCGTCTCCGGAAAGCACTATGTCGTGCTCGAGGCGTTGTTCTCGATGCCGTTGCCGAAATGGGGAACGCTGAACTGGCGTGCGTTCATCGAGCCTAAGCGCAAGACCGTGCTGTTCCTGCGCGCGCTGGTTGACGGTGTGACGGGGCTGGTGTTCGATCGCGACCCCATCACCAAGACCGGCAACCCCGCCGCCGTGCCGAGTGCACCGGCCGCGACGCTCGATCCGCTGCGCGATAACGTGGCCCTGATCGACCTCTCGCCGCCGTTGGGCGGAACCCAGAGCCTCACCGGCACGTTCGTGTCGATCACGAATGTCGATCCGCCGACGCCTGCGGTCCCGACCACGACGGCGCCGTTCAACTTCGCCTATGTCTCACGCACCGACGATTTCGCGGCCGTCAACGCCTACTACCATTGCGACCGCTTCTTCCGCACCGTGCGCGACATCGGCTTCAACATTCCGAGCTATTTCGACCACACCTCGTTCCCGGTGCCGGTCGATCATCATGCGCTCGGCGACGTGATCAACGCGCAGTGCCGGGGCAACGCACTCGGCAACGGCATCGGCTCGGTGGTGTTCTCGCTCGCCGCGCTCGGCGCTCCGCCGATCGGC
Source organism: Bradyrhizobium guangdongense (assembly GCF_006483445.1). Classification (GTDB taxonomy): domain Bacteria; phylum Pseudomonadota; class Alphaproteobacteria; order Rhizobiales; family Xanthobacteraceae; genus Bradyrhizobium; species Bradyrhizobium guangdongense_A. The sequence continues at coordinate 15,529 of NZ_PPPT01000239.1, forward strand.
ATCGCGGCCGACTGGCGCGTCGTGCTGCACGAGCTCGGCGGGCATGGCATCCTCTGGGACCATGTCGACTCCCCGAACTTCGGCTTCGCGCACAGCGCCGGCGACAGCATCGCGGTGATCCTGAATGATCCCGACACCCACGCTCCGGACCGCTTCGTCAGCTTCCCCTGGGTCAATATCGGCCGCAGGCACGATCGTCCGGTTGCGGGCGGATGGGGCTGGGGCGGCGCCAACGATCTCAACGGCTATTTCAGCGAGCAGATCCTGGCGACCTCGCACTTCCGTCTCTACCGCTCGATCGGCGGCGATTCAGCTTCGCTCGCCCGCAAGCAGTTTGCAGCGACGACGGCGGTGTATCTCATCCTGCGTGCGGTCGGCCAGCTCACGCCGGCGACCAATCCGCCCAACGCGCTCGGCTGGGAGCAGCAACTCGAGATCGCGGACGCCGGTGTCTGGACGCGAACCAGTCCGGCCGAGACCCACGCCGGCGGCGCCTATCACAAGGTGATCCGCTGGGCCTTCGAGAAGCAGGGCTTGTTCCGGCCCGGCCCGCCCCCGACGGTCGAGGGTCTGCCGCCGCCGGTCGACGTCTATATCGACGACGGCCGCCACGGCGAATACCCGTTCCAGCCCAATCACTGGAGCTGCACCGACATCTGGAATCGCCGCACTGTCGGCGCGGGCGGCGGCGTGCACCAGGAGCCGATCGTCGGGCAGACCAACTACGCCTATGTGCGCATCAAGAACCGCGGCACGCAGGCGGCGACCAACGTCGTGGTCAAGGGCTTCCACTGCAACCCCGGGGCCGGTCTCGTGTTCCCGACGGACTGGACTCCCATGACCACGCCGCAACTGGCGGCCCCGAACCTCGCGGCTGCGGACGCCGTGGGCGTCGTCGTCGGTCCCTTCAAATGGGTGCCGTCGCAGGTCGGCCACGAGTGCATGTTCTTCAGCGTCTCGGCCAAGGGTGACGCCGGCAATATCGACGGCGCGATCACGGGGCCGATTCCCGAATGGCGTCTGGTGCCCCATGACAACAATCTCGGGCAGCGGAACGTGCACCCGATCTCGATCCACATCGGCAAGATCGCCTGGGAGAAACTGCCGTTCTGGATCCGCAACCACGGCAGGGCGCCGGTGCGCGTCAATGTCGAGATCAAGCTGCCGGAGTGGCTCGCCAGGCTCGGCTGGAAGTTCACCGTGCCGCAGATCCAGCGGGTGCAGCGGCTCAAGCCGGACGAGATGCTCAAGGTCAACATGGCCGTCTCCGCGGGCAGGGAGTTCGACCTCGCCACGCTCGGCCAGCAGAAAGATCACGACATCGTCGTGACCGTCATGCACGACGACATGCCGGTAGGAGGCATGACCTTCCGCATCAGCAAGGAAGCCCAGGATGCCGTCGAGGTCTCCGCGAGCAGCCGCTCGGGAACCAAGACCGCGGCCAAGGGCTCGAAGAAGTCGGCATCGGCACGGGCCAAGGCCGCGCCGACACGGCGTTGGAAGGCAACGCGCAAGCGCTAGATCAGGCGCCGCCGTCACGGCGCCCAGTGCGCCCTCAACATCCGGAGTGCGGTGGTCGTTCGGCCACCGCACTCCCTTTTGTGCCAGGCGATCAGCCTTCCTTGAAACCGTATTCAGGCACGTTGCCGCTGGCGCCGTAATATTTGTACGGCAGGAATTTTCCGCTCATGGTGATCTTGACGCGGTCGCCCTTTGGATTCGGCAGGCGCTCCATCACCATGTCGAAGTCAATAGCGGACATGATGCCATCGCCGTACTCTTCCTCGATCAGCGCCTTCCATGCCGGGCCGTTGACCATGACCAATTCGTAAAAGCGATAGATCAACGGATCGGTCGGCGGCATTGCCATGCCGCGCATCGGCGTTTCGTTGAGCATGGCGACCTCGGACTTCGAGAGGCCGAACAGCTCACCAGCATTCGCGGCCTGCGGCTTGGTCAGCTTCATCTGGCCGAGGATTGCACCGACGATCAGCACCTCGGAATAGCCGCCGATCTTTTCGCAGATGTGTTTCCAGCTCCAGCCCTTCTCGCGCTTGATGTCGAGCAGCTTTTCGGTGAGGTCTTCGCGTTTCATGGCAGGGTCTCCTTCTCATCGTCATGCCCGGACTTGTTCCGGGCATCCACGTTCTTGGCTGGCTTAGGAAGACGTGGATGGCCGGG
>NZ_PPPT01000240.1 GCF_006483445.1 Bradyrhizobium guangdongense
TGAATTCCGGGTGAGGGGGTACAGGTCTCACGTCGAACTCACGTGGGGAGAGAGGCCCCTCACCCCAACCCTCTCCCCGTAAGAACGGGGAGAGGGAGAAGAGGGCAGCGCCGCCAGAATCTGCTAACACCCCTCCATGACCGCACCTGACGCGACCTCCCCCGCAGCCAAGACCGCCACCGAAAAGCCCTCTCCGTCCTGGCGTGAGAGTTTTGCCGTTTACACCCAACCGCGCGTGCTGATCGTGCTGTTCCTCGGCTTCTCCTCGGGGCTGCCGCTGGCGCTCTCGGGATCGACGCTGCTGGTGTGGATGCGGGAATCCGGCGTCGATCTCGGGACCATCGGGCTGTTTGCGCTGGTCGGCACGCCCTACACGCTGAAATTTTTGTGGGCGCCGCTGGTGGATGCGCTGCATGTGCCGCTGTTCACGCGCGCGTTCGGGCGGCGGCGCGGCTGGCTGCTGTTCTCGCAATTGCTGCTGATCGTCTCCATTCTGCTGCTGGCACTGACCGATCCGGCGCGCTCGCCGTTCTATTGCGCGCTCGGCGCGCTCTTGGTGGCGACGATGTCCTCGACCCAGGACATCGTGGTCGATGCCTTCCGCGTCGAGAGCCTGCCCGAGAGCGAGCAGGCCGCGGGCATGGCGTCCTACGTCGCGGCCTACCGCATCGGCATGCTGGTCTCGACGGCCGGTGCGCTGTTCATCGTCTCCGGCTTCGAAGATACCGGCATTCCGCGCGCATCTGCGTGGATGTGGGGCTATGTGGTGATGGCGGCGCTGGTGCTGATCGGCACCGTCACCGCGCTGGCCGCCACCGAGCCCGAACAGTCCGCGAAAGCGGAGGCCGCAACGCAGGCTGACTCGGCGATCGCCCGCGTGCTGCATGCGGCGATCGGCGCCTTCTCGGAATTCTTGTCGCGCAGGGATGCGCTGGCGGCGCTCGCCTTCGTCGTACTGTTCAAGTTCACCGACGCGTTTTCCGGCACCATGACGGCGCCGTTCGTGATCGACCTCGGCTTCACCCGCAACGACTATGCGGCGATCGTGAAGGGCGTGGGGCTTGCCGCAACGCTGATCGGCGGCTTTGCCGGCGGGTTCGTCGCACGGCGTTATCCGCTCGCAGCATCCTTGTGGATCGGCGGCGTGGTACAGGCGCTCGCCAACCTCTCCTTCTCCTGGCTCGCGGTGGTCGGCACCAATCAATGGGCGCTGGCACTCGCGATCTGCGCCGAAAATTTCACCAGCGCCATCGGCACCGTGATCTTCGTCGCCTATCTCTCGGCGCTGTGTCAAAACCCGCTGCACACGGCCACGCAATATGCACTGCTCACCGCGCTCGCCGCGGTGGGGCGGACCTATCTCTCGTCAGGTGCAGGCTTTGTCGCGAAGGGCGTGGGTTGGCCGATGTTCTTCGTGATCTGCGTGCTGGTCGCAATCCCGAGCTTGATCCTGCTCACCTGGCTGCAGAAGCGCGGGCACTTTGAGCGGCTGGGGCCGGTGCGGGTTTAGCTATTTCACCACCGTCCACTCCGGCACGGCGACATCGCCGATGTGCCAGGCGGTCTCCGAGCAGAACAGCGCTGACGCCTGCACCGTGACGGTCTTGCCGAGCAGCGGCTGCAACTGCCTGCGCGCCGCTTCGCTCATCGTGAACAGATGGAAGGTGGTGACGCCCTTGCCGTCCTCGCAGAAATCGTCGTCCTTCGGCATTAGCCTGGGCGCGCTGACGATCTGGTAGGCTTCGATCTTCGTGCCGTTGGGATGGCGCGTGCGCACGAGGCGCAAGATGCCGGTGAGCGTGTCGCCGGCCTTGATCGGTGCCTGCGCCTCCGCCGCAGTCCCCAGCGCAAGCAGGGCAGATGCGATGCAGGCGAGGCGGGACAGCGGCGACATGGACAGCTCCCGTTACTTCTTGATCAGGCTCCACTTGGTGATCACGGCTTCGCTCATCTGGCCGGGATCGCTGGCGCAGGCGACCTCGTCGACCTTCACCGAGATCTCCTTGCCGGCGAAAGATTTCAGTTGCGCGGCCTGCGCATCGCTGGAGGTGACGAGTTGGAACGTTTCCGGGCCGGTCTCGAGATTGCAGAGGCCGTTCGGCGCCGGCAGGCGGCGCGGTTCCGAGGTGATCTGATAGGTCGCGACCTTCTTGCCACCCTTAGCCCCGCGGACTTTCATCGTGCTGAGCTCGCCGGAGAGCACGTCGCCGGCGTTGATCGGCTTGCCCGGTTTCGATGCGGGAACGTCATCGCCCTGCTGCGCTGATACGGCAGGCGTCACCAGCGTCATCATGGCGGCAACCAAAGCAAGGCGCTTGCCGAATCGTCGTTTCGTCATGTCGTCCGTTTCCGTCAATGAGAGTGCTAGAACAGGGTCCGCTGCCGCATCGCAGCCGATAGCGTACCTTCGTCGAGATAATCAAGCTCGCCGCCGACCGGAACGCCGTGTGCGAGCCTTGTGACCTTCACATTAGCGTCCTGCAGGAGGTCGGTGATGTAATGCGCGGTGGTCTGGCCGTCCACTGTCGCATTCAGCGCCAGAATGATCTCGTGCACCTCAGCGTTGTGCGCGCGCGCGACCAGCGCATCGATGGTGAGGTCCTGCGGACCGACGCCGTCGAGCGGCGACAATGTCGCGCCCAGCACATGATAGCGGCCGTGCGTCGCATTGGCCCGTTCCAGCGCCCAGAGGTCGGCGACATCGGCGACAACGACGATGATGGCGGGATCGCGCCGCGGATCGGTGCAAACCGTGCACGGATTTTGCGTGTCGATATTGCCGCAGGTCTTGCAGACCTGGACCTTGTCGAGCGCGACCTGCAACGCCGATGACAGCGGCATCATCAGCGCCTCGCGCTTCTTGATCAGGTGCAGCGCGGCGCGCCGCGCCGAGCGCGGGCCTAGACCTGGCAAGCGCGCCAGAAGCTGGATCAGGCGCTCGATTTCGGGACCGGCAACCGCGGGCATGTCTTAGCCGAGCAATCCCGGCGGCAGGCCGAGCCCGCCGGTCAATGCCTGCATCTTCTCCTGCATCGCGAGCTCCGCCTTGCGGCGCGCATCGGCGAGCGCGGTGACGAGCAAATCCTCCAGCACCTCGCGTTCCTCCGCCTTCATCAGCGACGGATCGATCTTGATGCCCTTCACGTCCATCTTCGCGGTCATGCGCACCGCGACCAGCCCGCCGCCGGAGATGCCTTCCACCTCCACATTGGCGAGTTCTTCCTGCATCGCCTGCATCTTGGATTGCAGTTGCGCTGCCTGCTTCATCATGCCGAGAAAATCAGCCATCGATTCTTGTCCTTGAAAAAGGTTAGAGATCGTCGCCGTCGGAACCGTCGGGCGGATCGTCGCTGCCATAGTCGGCATTCATATCGGTGTCAGGCGTCTCCGGGGCAAGCCTGCGGACCTCGACGACCTTGGCGCCGGGGAAGCGCGACAGCACCTCCTGCACGCGCGGATCGGCCTCGGCGCTGCGGGCATGTTCCTGCTTGGCGGCCTGGTTCACCGAGCGCAGCGTCGGCTGGCCCTGCTCGTTGGAGACCACGACGGTCCAGCGCCGGCCGGTCCAGAGCTCGAGCTTGCGCGGCAGTTCCGTGATCAGCGATTTCGGCGCGTTGGGTTCGAGCGCAACTTCCAGCCGGCCGTCCTCGAAGCGCACGAGACGCATGTCGCCTTCGAGCGCCGCCTTGGTCATGACGTCGCGCTTCTGGCCCGCAAGCGCGACGAGCTGCGTGAAGCTGGTGATGCGCAGCGCCGGCGCGGCGGCACCTTGCGGAGTCGGCGCAGGCGCGGCCATCTGCGGACGCGCACCGCCACCGAACGATGGTGGCGGCGATGACGACGGTGCACGCGCGGGCGCAGCCGACGCAACAGGTGCGGTCGGCGCGCTACGCGCTGCACTTGCACCGCTCACGACAGGCGAGGCGCCGCCATTCTGCTCCAGCATTTTGATCGCTTCGTCCGGCGTCGGCAGGTCGGCGACATAGGCGATGCGGACCAGCACCATCTCGGCAGCGGCGGCAGGACGCGTTGCCGCCTGCACCTCGGTGATGCCCTTGAGCAGCATCTGCCACATCCGCGACAGTACGCGCATCGAAATCTTCGATGCAAAGTCGCGCGCGCGCAGCCGCTCGGTCTCGCCATAGGCGACGTTGTCGGCGGTCGCCGGAATGATCTTCACGCGGGTGACGAAGTTGACGAACTCGGCGAGGTCGGACAGCACGACGATCGGATCGGCGCCGGTGTCGTACTGATCGCGGAACTCCTTGAAGGCAGAGGCGATGTCGCCCCGCACCAGCGAATCGAAGAGATCGATCACCCGCGTACGATCGGCGAGCCCCAGCATCTGCCTGACGGCATCGGCTTTCACCTGTCCGGCCGCATGCGCAATCGCCTGGTCGAGCAGCGACAGCGAGTCGCGCACGGAACCTTCGGCGGCGCGGGCGATGATGCCGAGCGCCTCGGGCTCGATCTCGACGTTTTCCTTCGCCGCGATGCCGGCGAGGTGCTTCATCAGCACGTCGGCCTCGACGCGGCGCAGATCGAAACGCTGGCAGCGCGACAGCACGGTGACCGGAACCTTGCGAATCTCGGTCGTCGCGAACACGAACTTTGCGTGCTCCGGCGGTTCCTCGAGCGTCTTCAGGAAGGCGTTGAACGCCGCCGTCGAGAGCATGTGGACTTCGTCGATGATGTAGACCTTGTAGCGGGCGCTCGCCGGTGCGTAGCGCACGCTGTCATTGATCTGGCGGACGTCGTCGACGCCGGTGTGGGACGCGGCGTCCATCTCCAGCACGTCCATGTGCCGGCTTTCCATGATCGCCTGGCAATGCACGCCCAGCGTCGGCATGTGGATGGTCGGGCCCTTCACCGATCCGTCCGGCAGCTCATAGTTGAGCGCACGCGCCAGGATGCGCGCTGTGGTGGTCTTGCCGACCCCGCGGACGCCGGTGAGGATCCAGGCCTGCGGAATGCGCCCGGTCTCGAACGCATTGGAGACGGTGCGGACCACGGCCTCCTGGCCGATCAGATCGTCGAATGAGGAGGGACGGTATTTTCGCGCCAGCACCCGATACGGGGTCTGGCTGGCGCTATCGGGGGGTGTGGGGCCGCCAGCGTCGGTCATCGGTCGATCCGCAATGAAATGTCTCTCGGCCGGCTTTTGCGGAAAGGAGCGTGCGCTGGCGGCTGTCCCGCCGGCGCAATTCGCTCGAAAAAACGGTAGGAGACTGACGAGCGACCCGATCCGGACCTCGTTAGGGCTGCTTCCTTCCGGACCTGACCCGGTTGGCGAGTGGCTCGTCCACCGCCAATCTCCCGGTCCCTATTTGGGGCCAAAAGGCCCGGAAAGCAAGCGGGGATCGGCCGTGGACGGCCTGCCCAGCATCCGGGCAAAACCCGCCCCAAAGCGCCAAGAGGCTGTGCTTTCACTGATGGGGCCGCCTTGGTAATAACCTTTTCGGA
>NZ_PPPT01000241.1 GCF_006483445.1 Bradyrhizobium guangdongense
CAACTCGAAGGCGAGTTCGGGTTGCGTTTTGCGCTGCCGGCAGTTGCTGAAGCATTCTCCTACGAAACGCTGTCGATCCGGGACTTCACAGCCATGCGGGCGCCGACCTTCGGTTTTCACGGCATGGGCAACATGTGGCGTTACGTCGACGACGCCGAGATGATCGCAATGGCGGATCAACTCGCGCCCCATGTGTTCGTGTCGCCGCACTACGCCAACCTGCTGGTGACGTATTTCCTGCTCGGCAGGTTCAAGACCTTTGCGGCGCTGTATGCGAGGCTCAAGGCCCACCCGGCGCATGACACGACCGCGCTGCTCCGGACCGTCGTCGGAGAGGTCAACCACGATGTGGCCGCGCTCTTTGCCAGTATCGGCGATCGGCTGATCGCGCACCCGCGGCGCGCATGGATGCTCGTCTGGGATCTGAAGCGCGCGAGGCGCGCTGTCCTGGAGCGGTTGACCGGCGTTCCCGCTGAGGCCCACCAGGCGTAACCTACTCGGAAACTTTTCGGCGGGATTCGAGCGCGGCTCAGGCCGAGATCGCCTTCGCCGAATCCACCTGGTTGCGCAGCAGGAATTTCTGGATCTTGCCCGTGGACGTCTTCGGGATCGGTCCGAACACAATTGCCTTCGGCGTCTTGAAGCCACTCATGTGGCTGCGGCAGAAGGCGATGATCTCGGCATCGGTCGCGCTCGCGCCGTCCTTCAGCTCGACGAAGGCGCAGGGCACCTCGCCCCATTTCGGATCGGGCTTTGCGACCACGGCCGCGAACAGTACGGCGGGATGTTTGTAGAGGATGTCCTCGACCTCGACGGAAGAGATGTTCTCGCCGCCGGAGATGATGATGTCCTTGGAGCGGTCCTTGATGATGACGTAGCCGTGCTCGTCGAGCACGCCGAGGTCGCCGGTGTGAAACCAGCCGCCCTCAAAAGCTTCCTTCGTCGCCTTCTCGTTCTTCAGATAGCCCTTCATCACGATGTTGCCGCGGAACATGACCTCGCCGATGGTCTCGCCATCGCGCGGCACCTCTTGCATGGTTTGCGGATTGAGGACGGTGACGGCTTCCTCCAGCGGGTAGGGCACGCCCTGCCGCCGCTTCATGCGCGCGCGCTCGGCGGCCGGCAGATCGTCCCAACCCGGCTGCTCCGCACAGACCGAGGCGGGGCCGTAGACTTCGGTAAGCCCATAGACATGGGTGAGCTTGATGCCGATGCTTTCGGCGCCTTCGAGCACGGCAACCGGCGGTGCTGCGCCCGCAATCAGGCCAACGACGCGGTGGGCTGCATTGCCTTTCGGCGCATCAGGTGCGTTGATCAGCGTGTTGTAGACGATCGGCGCGCCGCACATGTGGGTGACGCCTTGGCTCTTGATCAGCTCGAAAATCTTGGTCGGCTCGACCTTGCGCAGGCAGACATTGATGCCGGCGGAGGCCGCGATCGTCCAGGGGAAGCACCAGCCGTTGCAATGGAACATCGGCAGCGTCCAGAGATAGACCGGATGCTGGCCGAGATTGCCCGCGAGGATGTTGCTGACTGCGTTGAGATAGGCGCCGCGATGATGCGTGACGACGCCCTTGGGATTGCCTGTGGTGCCCGATGTGTAGCTCAGCGCGATCGCGTCCCATTCGTCCTTGGGCGGGATCGCCGTGAAGTCGGGATTACCTTGTGCGACGGCTGCTTCGTACTCGATCTCGCCGATCCGCTTGCCGCCCTTGAAGGACGCATCATCGACGTCGATCACGAACGGCTTTGGACCCTTCATCTGGGCCAGCGCATCCGTGATGACGGATGAAAACTCCGGATCGACCAGAATGATTTTTGCGCCGCCGTGATCGAGCTGAAAGGCGATGGAGGGCGCATCGAGGCGGATGTTGAGCGCGTTGAGCACTGCGCCCGCCATCGGCACGGCAAAGTGCACCTCGTTCATGGCCGGAATGTTGGGCAGCATCGCCGCGACGGTGTCGCCGACGCCGATGCCCTTGCCGGCAAGCCAGGACGCAAAGCGCCGGCAGCGCTCATAGGTCTGGCGCCAGGTAAAACTGCGGCCTTCGTAGACGGTGCTGACGTGATCGGGATAGACGGCGGCACTGCGGGCGAGGAAGCTCAGCGGTGATAGCGGGACGTAGTTGGCAGGCGTCTTGTCCAGGCCGATATTGTACTGGTTGTCACTCATCGACACCCTCCTTCACACCATCAAAGGAACCCGATCGAGATCCACGGAAATATCGCCACGATGATCAGGCCCACGAGCAACGCCAGCAGATAGCCCCAGATTGGTCGGATACCCTCGGCCGGGTCAACGCGCCCAATGGCGCAGGCGGCATAATAGCCGACGCCGAAGGGCGGCGCGAATAGTCCGATACCCATCGCCAGGATGATGACCATGGCGTAGTGCACCTCGTGCACGCCGACCGCCCGCGCGATCGGAAACAGCAACGGTCCGAACAGCACGATCGCCGGAATGCCCTCCAGCACGCTGCCGAGGATAGTGAAGGCCACGATCGAGACCGCGATGAAGGTCCCGGCACCGCCGGGCAGGCCCGTCATGGCCGCCGCCAACGAGCGCGAGAAGCCTGATTGCGTCAGGCCCCAGGCCATGCCGGTCGCAGTGCCGATGATCAGCAGGATCGCACCGGAAAGCGCTGCCGTCTCCACCAGCATCGGAAACAGCCGCCGCCAGTCGAACTGGCGGTAGATCAGGAGCCCGACGAGCGCGCCATAGACGATGCCGATCGTGGAGACTTCCGTCGCGGTCGCGATGCCTTCGACCACGGCGTAACGGATGACAAAGGGCAGGGCGAGTGCGGGCAGGGCGATGACAAAAGTCCTGCCGATGTCGGAGGCCGAGGCGCGGCGGACATGGCTCATGTCCTCGTGGCGGTAGCGCCACCACACCAGCATGCAGAGCGTGATCGCCAGTACCACGCCGGGCAGGAGCCCGCCGGTGAACAGCGCGGCGATCGAGACGCCGGTCACCGAGCCGATGGTGATCAGGACCAGGCTCGGCGGAATGGTCTCGGTCTGGGCCCCCGTTGCCGCAAGAAGCGCGACGAGATCGCCGGGGCGGGCGCCGCGCTGCTTCATCTCGGGAAACAGCACCGGCGCCACCGCCGCCATATCGGCCGCCTTGGCGCCGGAGATGCCTGACACGAGGTACATCGCGCCGACCAGCACGTAATGCAGGCCGCCACGCACATGGCCGAGCAGGCTCGCCAGGAACGCCACCATGGCCCGCGCCATGCCCGTCATTTCGATTAGGAGGCCGAGGAAGACGAACAGCGGCACCGAGAGCAGGATGAGGTGGCTCATGCCCTCGTCCATTCGCCCGACCAGCACCATCACGGGCGTATGCGTGGTCAGCGCCAGATAGCCGAAGATCGCCAGACCAAAGCCGAACGCAATGGGAACGCCGGCGAAGACGCAGAAGCCGGCGACGCCGACGAAGAAGATGACGAGGTTCAGATTGCCGAGCGGCCGCAAATAAGGCTGCGCCAGCCAGAACAAACCGACGACGACGGCGACCGTGAGCGCTGATGTCGCGAGCATCCGGTAATCGCCGGCCCGCAACAGCCTGAGGAGCGCAAACAACGCCATCAGGCAGATGCCGACCGGCAGCGCGGCTGCGCGCCAGACGTTGGAAATCTGCAACGCCGGCGTCGTGATGTAGCTTTCTTCGTAGGCGTATTCGTAGGACGGCCAGACGATCAGCGCCAGAAACGCCAGCGCCGCGCAGGTCGCGACCAGGTCCAGATAGGCCCGCATCGCAGGCCTCGCGCTGGCGACGATCGCAGTCATCCGCATGTGCTCGGAACGGCGGAACGCGACCGCCGCGCCCAGCATTGCCAGCCACAGGAACAGGATGGATGCGAGCTCATCCGACCAGATCAGCGGCCGATGCAGCCCGTAGCGCGCGACCACGCCGGCGAACAGGATGACGATCTCGGCGACCACCAGAATGGCCGCCGGGATTTCGACGAGAAGGCCGAGGATCCGTTCCAGCGACGCCAGCACGGAAGACCGGCGAGGGGACTGAACAGCCACCTCGCCCACCACTTCCGTTACCTGCACCTCGAGATGAGCCATGACGGCCCCAACGCGCGTTACGACAGCTTGCCGACGGCCTTTTCCAGGAGGTCCCAGGCCTGGTCGCCGTATTTACCCTTCCACTCGGCGTAGAAGCCGGCGGAGCGCAGCTTGTCACGGAACGGCCCGGTATTGGGCTGGTTGAAGGTCAGACCCTTGCCGGCCAGTTCCTGCTGCAGATTGGCGTTCAGCTTGGCGGTGTCGGCGCGCTCGTTGATGGCGGCGGCGTTGATGTTCTTGGCGACGACCTTGCGGACGTCCTCCGGGAGCTTTTCCCAGGCGCGGCGGTTCGCCAGGAACCAGAAGCCGTCCCACATGTGGTTGGTCAGCGAGCAGTACTTCTGGACCTCGTACAGCTTGGCGGTCGAGATAATCGCCAGCGGGTTTTCCTGGCCCTCGACGATCTTGGTCTGCAGCGCCGAATAGACCTCGCTGAAATTGATCGAGGCGGGCGCCGCATCGAACGCCTTGAACATCGAGGTCCACAGCGGCGACACCGGCACCCGGATCTTGAAGCCCTTCAGGTCATCGGGGCCGTTGATCGGCTTGCTCGAGGACGTGGTCTGGCGAAAACCGTTGTCCCAGATCTTGTCCATGACCTCGAGGCCGGCCTTCTTGATCTCGCCGCGCACATAGGCGCCGAGATCGCCGTCCATGGCCTTCCAGACCGTGTCGTAGTCCGGGAAAGCGAAGCCGATGCCGTTGATGGATGCGGCCGGCACGAGCGTCGCCAGGATCAGGCCGGACAGCGTGAAGAACTCGACGCCGCCGGAGCGGATCTGGCTCAGCATGTCGGTGTCGGAACCGAGCTGGTTGTTCGGGAAGATCTGCAGGTCGAACTTGCCGTTCGTCTCGCTCTTGATGGCCGCCGCCATCTCCTTGGCGCGGACGTTCAGCGGATGGGTGTCGGGCAGGTTGTTGGCGTATTTGTAGGTGAACTCGGCGCTTTGGGCCCGGGCCACGTGGGGCGCTCCGAGGCCGCCCAGGACGGCGGTTGCGGCCGAGGCCTTGAGCAGCTGACGGCGGGAAAAGCTCATTGGGTTTGCTCCCTATGGGATTGTTGTTCTTGTGAGATGCAAACCTATACGAACGTCAGGCCGGAAGGTCATGTGCGATCTCGCGAGGTTTGCTTATTGCAGAGCCGGGCTCGATCCAAAAGCGCGAAAAACAACCCCATGCACAGTAGCCGTCAAGCGGCTTGATTTCGGCAACCGACATGGCGCCGGAGCGAATGCGGCGTGTCAGGGATTTCGCCTAAATATCTGATCCAATTGTAGATATAAATATTCCATAATATACCTTATGCGAATTCGATATATGGGATGGGAGATCGCGTGGTGCCTCCCGGCGATCTACCCTTTCGGTCGGATAGCCTTCGAAAGCACCTCGGACTTGCCAAAAACCTGCCAGTTAAAGCGGCGTGATGCGGGCGTGCAGGACGGCGGCGCGCCCGTCATCCACGGCGGCAAGGCAACGCGCGATCGCCGCATCAAGCTGGGCCGGGTCAACGACGTCCTCGCCGTAGCCGCCGAAAGCGGATGCAACATCGGCAAAGCGCCGGCGCTCACCCTGCCGGCCGGACGCAAGCCGCGACTGGAACGAATTCGTCCCCTGCGCCACACCGTCGGGATAGACGCGCTGAACCGACGCCTTGACGGCTTGCCATCCCCCATTGTCGAGGACGACGGTCAAGATCGGCAATTGATACTGCTGGGCCGTCGCGTAGACGGAATCCGGCGAGGAGAAGTGGAAGGCGCCATCGCCGACGACCTGCACCACCCGGCGGGACGGTTGCGCCAGCCTGAGGCCCAGCGCCATGCCGCCGCTGAAGCCCAGCCCACCGCCGGCCAGACCGACATAGCTGCCGGCTTCCGTTCGCCGAAGCTGCTGTTGCAGCAACGGCCCATTGCGGATCGCTTCATTGATGACGATGTCGTTCGGCGAAAGCGCGGCACTCAGGCGGGCAAACAGGTAGGCAGGATTGATCGCACCCTGAACGCCCTCCACGGCCGCAGCCGCCTGATGCCGAGCCTCGGCAGCCTGGCGCGCCGGGGCCCAGCTCGAAATCCGCGCCCCGACCCTGCTCCGATACGCCTCGTCTGCGCGTTCCTCCACAATATCCAGCACTTGCTGCAGAACGGTCGCGCAGTCCCCCTGAACGCGCATGTCGGTGGCAAATCCCCACATCGGAAAATCTGCCTTCAGCGGATCGACATCGATCTGGACCCAGCGCCGGGCTGCGGCCGCCGTCAACGATTGCGGCACGAAAGGCACGTCGACGTCGAGCAACAGCCCGAGATCGGCCTCTGGCACGACCGCAGCCGGATCAAATCCCGCAAAGCACGGTGACGCCTGGGAGATATTCAGATCGATCGAATTGAATTCAACGACACGGATGCCGCAAGTCCTCGCCAGCCGGTCGAGCACGGCGACCGCTTGCGGTTTGCGGCCAAGATAGGCGGTCACGGCAACCGGATTTTCGGCACTCATGAGGGCTTCGGCAATTGTGGCCGCGCGCGCCGGCTCGACGCCCCCTGCCCGAACGCTGCCGTAGCGCGCCGGCGGATAGGCCGGCATCGCGGAATCGTCCCAAGTCTCGGCCAGCGTCTCACGCGGCAGCAACATGTAGACCGGTCCCGGCGGATCGCTCTGCATGAAAGCAGCCGCACGGGCCAAGGCCTCCTTCACGACCACGCCTGATGGCAGCGAGTAGTCCCATTTGACATAGGGCCGCACGATGCTGGCGGGATCAAAACTGTCCTGAACGAAGTGGACGTAGGTGTCGCGCGATCCCAGCAGTTCGCCGTGCAGAGTAAAGGGTGCCCGGCCGGCGAACAGCATGACCGGCAGGCGGTAGCGAAAGACGTTCTGAATGGCCATGCAGGCGTTGGCGGTGCCGGCATCGACATGGACGAACACCGCCTGCCCGCGCCCGGTCGCGAGGGCGTAGCCCGCCGCCATGTGAACCGCGACCACCTCGTGGGGGCACAGGATCACTTGCGGGTGCCGGCGCCCTTCGCTGTCCCAGCGCGCGATCTCCTCGATCAACGAGACGTGGTCGGTGCCGAGATTGGCAAAGATGTAGTCGACCCCGATCTCCGTAAGGCCTTCGAGGAAGTAGTGCGCAGTGCTGCGCTTCGTCATCTCTGGATTTCTTTCTAGAGCATGATCCGGAAAAGTGTGAAGCGGTTTTCCCTCGCGACAAACGCGGAACGCGTTTGCGCGGAGATCATGCTCAAACAAAGGCCTAAAGCGCGATGACCATTCATCCAAATCTCATCGCGCTTTAGGACATCAGAATGCAGCCTGGGTCGCAGTGCCGGCAACGATGTACCAGGTCACGATCAGACCGCAAATCAGCGCGCCCGGCAGCGATGTGCCGGTGCGTCGCCAGGTGAACGTCGAGATGATGGCGACGATGGCAAGCAGCGGGATGAACTGGATGCCGATGATGGTGGACAACGGTACGACCGGCGAGCTCGCGACGGGATTGATCAGTTTGCCGCCCAGCCAGAGCGCCAGATACTGGCCGCCGATGAGGATCAGGAAACCGAGCGAAAGCGACAGGATCATCGCGGCGTAATGACCGGGAACCGAGGCGCCGGGGCGGCTGAAGTTGCGGTGCGCCGCGTGCAACGCGACGACGAAGAACAGGGTGAACGGCGCCAAATAGAGCAGGATGATCATCCATTGCGTCGCACTCGGCAATTTGAACGCCACGACCCAGAACCGGAAGTCGATCTTGAACAGGACATCGGCCAGCCACAGCGCAACGAAACAGATCGCACCGGTTGCGACCGCAATCAGGATCGATGGACCCACGACGCTCTTTCGGATCGCGCGCTTCGGCAACAGCGGAAACAACGCCAGCGTAATCGCGGTATTGATCAGAGCCCAGACCGCGATGTTGGTGGTGAAGGATTGTGGCATGAAGCGGGATGCGGGAAGCCAATTGGCTCCAAGTGCGAAGGCAGGATAGTACGTGATGGCCGGCAGCAGCGCCGTGACCCAAAACGCGATCCACCAGCGTCCGTTCTGCGTGGACGGTGCCGAGGTCGTCGCGCCAGGGCCGGACGGGACCGCGCGGAGCGCCGAAAATGGCGCCATGCCGAGCAGAAGTTCGAATGCACCGAGCAGGAGGACGACAAGTCCGATAAGGGCAATCAGCGTCCCGATTTCCTTCCGGAGCCAGATCTGATCGGTCGATGGCAAGGGTGTGCCTCCGGTCAGCGTCTTACCGAACCAGTCAAGACTATAGCCGATCGCCTCGTGCGAGAAATGATCGGCGGGATGGGTGATGGCCGGCGTATGGAGAACCCGTGCCGTGCCCTTGGCGATATCGCCGTACACCTTGCCGGGCTCGATCGGTCCCGTAACACCGAACACCGCGCCAAGCTTTGCCGACTTGGGAATATCAGCGGCATATTCGCTGCCCCACATGATCAGTGAAAACTCGTCGTATTGCGAGAACACCAGTGCGAGATTGCGTGGCCACGCTGGCGTTCCGTCGGCTGCGAACGGCTTTCCGGTCGAGGACCCCTCGAGCACGATCGACTTGTAAGCGTCGGGCATTGCCGTTGCCGCGGCCAGCACGGTCCAGCCGCCCATCGAGTGCCCTTCAAGCCCGATGTTGTTTTTGTCCACATAGGGCAGGCTTCGCAGATAGGTCAGTCCGTCGGGGCCGCCAAAGCCGTTGGCGATGGCCGGCGGATCACTGTAGCCGTGACCTGTCTGGTCAAGCGCCACGACGACATAACCGCGACGCGCGAACTCGATCGCAAAGCCGTCCTGCGTCTCGCGTGAATTCAGATAACCATGGACCGCGAGAATCCCCGGTGCCGGCGTCTTCTCGGTCGCGCCAGCG
Source organism: Bradyrhizobium guangdongense (assembly GCF_006483445.1). GTDB lineage: Bacteria > Pseudomonadota > Alphaproteobacteria > Rhizobiales > Xanthobacteraceae > Bradyrhizobium > Bradyrhizobium guangdongense_A. The sequence continues at coordinate 8,948 of NZ_PPPT01000241.1, forward strand.
GGAATATAGACAAGGGCGCTCATGGTATTGCCCTTGGCGCCCTTGAAGCGGACGTCCTCGATGCGAATTCCATTCGCGGTCTGGGTGAAATGAGCGAGCAGACCGCCGAGAACGATCAGACCAGCGCCGATCGCCGCCAAAATCCCTTTTTGACTCATCACGTCCCTCCCCTTGGTCGCCCGCACAGATTGGTTTCCTGCCGCGGCCGGATCAGGCCCGATCTGGCTGCGCGCAGCGCGCCAGACTGGATTTGGTCGCGGGCCCATTCCGCTACGGAAATATCTTGCAGGTTCCGATGGTTCGGATTAGTCACAAAATTCTCATCGTTTCATAAGGTTGACTTATGACCCCGACGATCCGGCAGCTCGAAGCGCTCGTTCTGGTCTATCGCCATGGCAGCCTCACCAAGGCCGCCGCCGAACTGCGCGTGACGCAATCGGCGGTCAGTCTCCTGATCCGGCAGATCGAGGAGAACTTTCAGCTCAGACTGTTCGACCGCACGACGCGCGCGCTGCATCCGACCCTCGCCTGCAAAGACGCGGTACCGATTGCGGAACGGATACTTGCCGGCGCCCACGGATTGGCCAGGCACATGAGCGATCTGGTCGAGGTCAAGGCAGGTCGGATGACCATTGCGGTGTCGGCGGGAGTGGCGTCTGCACTGCTCCCCGGCGTCCTGGCGCGATACCGAGCGGACTATCCGGACATCCGCGTCGAGATTTTCGATGTTGCGGCGGATGACTTGCTTCCCTTTGTCGCTGCCGGAAATGCCGAATTGGGCATCGGAAGCGTCGAGGACGCCGACACGCCGGACGTGACGATCGAAACAATTACGCAGAGCTCACTGTCGGCTATCGGGATCAAGGACGGCCGGTTTGAGAAAGCTTCGCGGCTGACGTGGGACAGCCTCAAGAAATGCGACTTGATCGCGATGCGCCGCGGAACACGGATCAGGTCGCAAATCGACGATGCCCTGGCCAGGACCGGGCGTCAGTTGAAACCAACTCTGGAAGTTTCTCTCATCACGACCGCACTGGCACTGACGGCAGAAGGCGCCGGAATCAGTATTTTGCCTGCGCACATGCTACCTGAGGCGCAATTCCCGACGCTCGCAGCCGTCCCCTTGTCTCGCCCCGCGATCGTCAGGCACGTTTCGCTGGTGAGCCGGGCGGATTTCGTCCTCTCGCCAGCGGCCCAACGCTTCGTGGAGACAGCGCGGCGGCTCTTGCCTGTCCGGCACGCTGCCGATCGAAGGAGCGACGTGCCTACCCATTCCAGCTCGACGAAGATCAGATCACGAACTCGATGAATTCAGAGCGGGGCCCGACTGGCTCACTGCGTCGCGCCGAAGATGCGAATTGCTGCATTGCGGAATTCATAAGGCGGCCTGATTAGTGGATGAGTATTTTGTGGCTAACGGGAAGCGTGCAGAACCCGCATTGTCGCGCGACGCGCCTGCGTAGAACACGGCGGCACCGGTAGGGACCCATGAGAAGCGCTTCAAAAGCAGTGATAGCAATCGTGCTCGCATGCCAGTGGGCTGCGGCTGGCGGTGGAAAGGCTGCGGGTCCCTATCCCGAACGAGCGATCCGCCTCGTCGTTGGGTTTCCCGCCGGCGGCAGTTCCGATGCAATCGCACGTATCGTGCAGCCGGACGTCGAAAAGCAATTGGGCCAGACGTTGATAATCGAAAACAGGCCGGGTGCAGGCGGCGCGCTCGCAATGGGCATGGTCGCCAAGGCGCCACCCGATGGGTACATGATCGGACTGGGCGGCGCGGCGGGGCTGGGCGTAAGCCTCGGCGTCCAGGAGACCATGACCTATGACGCGCGCAAGGATCTTGCGCCCATAACCGGCCTCGCGTCGGTGCCTTTCATTCTGGCAGCTTCGAATTCGCTGCAGGGAAAGACGCTTCGCGACATCATCGCCATGGCAAAGCAGCCGAACAAGCTAGCACTCGGTCACGGCGGTAACGGCACGCTGATGCATCTCGCAAGCGAGATGTTCAATCAGATGGCTGATACCAGGCTCGAACTGGTGCCCTATCGCGGCATGGCGCCGGTGGTTACCGACCTGATTGGCGGACATATGCCGCTCGGGATCGTCGATCCTCCATCGGCGAAGACCGCGATCGAAGGCGGACTGATTGCGCCTATCGCCGTCACGTCGGCTCGTCGATATCCAGGTTTTCCCAACACGCCAACATTTGCCGAACAGGGCCTCGCAGGTTTCGAGGCGATCGGCTGGTTCGGCATCGTTGCGCCGGCAGGCACGCCCGGCGATGTCGTCGCGAAACTCAACGCGGCGTTCGTGACGGCGCTGAGCGATCCGGCCATCGCGGAACGAATCCGCGGTCTGGGCTCTGATCCGATGCCGATGGCGCCCGATGAATTTTCGCGGTTCATCGAGAGTGAGGCGAAGAAGTGGGAAGCCGTTGCCGCAAAGGCGGGAAAAAAATAGACATCAATTGATTGGCGCTTCGTCAATTCGATGCCGGCTTGTGACACTCCGTCGAAAAGAACGCAGCGCCGGTTCTGATTCAACCAGAACCGGCGCTCTATCAGCCAGCCAAGTTTGGTTCGGGCCTCAGCGCGGCGCCATGCGGATGGCGCCATCGAGGCGGACGTCTTCGCCGTTGAAATAGCCGTTGGTGATCATGGTCAGCGCGAGCTGGGCATATTCCTCCGGCAGGCCGAGACGCTTCGGGAACGGCACCGAGGCGCTGAGCGCAGCCTTGACGTTCTCGGGCGCGCCCTGGAGCAGTGGCGTGTTGAAGATGCCGGGCAAAATGGTGTTGACCCTGATGCCTTCGTTCATCAGGTCGCGGGCGATCGGCAGGGTCATGCCGACGACGCCGCCCTTGGAGGCGGAGTAAGCGGCCTGCCCCATCTGGCCGTCCTCGGCTGCCACCGACGCCGTGTTGACGATCGCACCGCGCTCGCCGTCGGCCAGCGGGGCCAGCGACAGCATGCCCTGGGCCGACTTGGCGATGCAGCGGAAGGTGCCGACGAGATTGATCTGGATGATGCGGTTGAAGGCATCGAGCGGGAAATGCGTCGGCTGACCAGTGGCCTTGTCCCGGCCGGCCGTCTTGATGGCGTTGCCGGTGCCGGCGCAGTTCACCAGGATCCGCTCCTGGCCGTGCGCCGCCCGGGCCTTTGCGAAGGCCGCATCGACCTCGCTGTCGGAGGTGACGTCGACCTTGCAGAAGACGCCGCCGATCTCCTTGGCGACGGCCTCGCCCTTCTCCACGGCGAAGTCGAAGATCGCGACCTTCACGCCTTGCGCGGCGAGCGCCCGCGCGGTGGCGGCGCCGAGGCCGGAGGCGCCCCCGGTGACGACGGCGACGATCGATGAATCGAGTTTCATGGCAGGTTCCTTCCCGAACGTTTCTGGTTGAGGTGGTTGCGATCGCGCCGATCGTCGATGCGGCTCAAAGCGCGAATTGTTCCTCGGCCCGATGGGCGCGGGCACTGTCGTGGACACCCTGCTCCGCCGTGTCGCAAGTCTCCGGAATTAGCGTCGCGCCGAGTGCAAAAGCGGCCGGATTGAGGACGTATTTCTGCTCCTGCGGCAGGTAGATCAGTTGGCCGATACGGGTCAGCGTCAGCGTCAGGCGCGAGACCGTCGATCGCGGCAGGCCGCAGCGATTGGCGATGTCCCGATTGCCGAGGCGCTGGCTGCGACTTTCAAAGCAGCGCAGGATGTCGAAGGCGCGGGATACGACCTGGATCACGTCGCCGCTTTCGATGCCGGCCACGGGATCATCTTGTGACATCAATCTCTCGGATCGTCGTCCCATCAGGCGCAGTCTCCCAATTCGGCTCGGATCGGCCTTAATTAAGCGATTAATTAGCAGATTGATAAGGGTGGCTGGGCCCCAGTGTCAACTGGGCTGGGGAAGCGGCTGCTCTGCCAGCCGCGCAGGCTTGCGCTTAGCGCCCGTCGCGCTCGAGATCGCGCAGATAGGCGCAAAACATGTCGGCCATCGCGTTGGCGTAAGCCTTGATCTCGGCGGCCGTCCGCCTGGATTCGGAGAAGCTTTTGCCGACCTCGGCGAGCGTCGCCTTGATCAGGTCGGCGGCAAGCGCGCGGGTCGCGTCCGAGGCCTTGGGCAGCGCCTCCTGCATGAAGGTCTGGACGATCTTGTCGCTTGACGCCCTTGCCGTCCGCGCCTCGGGCGCGTCGCGATAGAGCGGCGCCGCATCGTCGAGCGCGACGCGCATGGCGGCCTCGTCGCATTCCGATTGGATGAAGGCGTGGACCAGGGTTCGCAGCCGCTCCAGCGGCGGCTTGGCTTTGTCCGCAAGGATGCCGCGGAGCATGTCCGTGGTCTGGCGCCACTCGTCGCTCTGGAGACGGAACAGGATCGCCGCCTTGTTGGGAAAGTACTGATAGAGCGAGCCGACGCTGACGCCGGCCTTTTCAGCCACCCGGGCCGTCGTGAAGCGCTGCGCGCCTTCGCGCGTCAAAACCTGAATAGCTGCTTCGAGGATGGTCGCGACCAGCTCGGTCGAGCGCGCCTGTTTCGGCTGTTTTCGCGAGGATATCTGGGCTTTGCGGCGCGGCGGCATGGATGATCCGGAATGCGATTAGCGAATGCGACGAATTATTCGTATTTCTGGGGCGGGCGCAAGGATGCGCTGTTTTGGGAATGGAGACCGCAATGACCACCCTCGCCGGCGCCCCCTTGGCGCCCCTGCTCGATCGCCTGTTCGCCGAAGCCGCCGCATCGTCGGAGGAGTTGAACCATTTGCTGGCCGACGTGCCTGACGACGAGCAGGCGCGGCTGGTGCGCAGCAGGACCGACTACATCGACCTCTACAGTCGCCTGAAAGCATTTCCGTTGCCGGTCTCGCGCGAGACCGGAGCGCTCCTGTACATGCTGGCGCGAAGCTGCGGCGCGCGCGCGATCGTCGAGTTCGGCACCTCGTTCGGCATCTCGACGCTGCATCTTGCAGCCGCCTTGCGCGACAATGGCGGCGGCCGCCTGATCAGCAGCGAGTTCGAGCCGTCCAAGGTGGCGCGCGCCCGCGCGAACCTGACCGCCGGCGGGCTCAGCGATCTCGTCGAGATCCGCGAAGGCGACGCGCTGACGACGCTGCGCACCGCCCTCCCCGACACCATCGACCTCGTCCTGCTCGACGGTGCCAAGGCGCTCTACCCGGACATCTTGCGGCTGGCGGAGAGCCGACTGAGGCCGGGTGCGCTCGTCGTTGCCGACAATGCCGACGACAGTCCGGACTATCTCGCCCATGTGCGCTCACCGGCCAACGGCTACATGTCGGTGCCGTTTGCCGAGGACGTCGAATTGTCGATGCGGACGCGTTGAATCAGCAACAGCTCAGCAGAGCGGCAGCAGGTCGAGCTGGCTTTCTGCCTTCTTGACCGCTGCCGCGAGGCACGGCTGTTGCGGGCCCGTTTGGCGATGACAGCCTGCACAATCAGGCCGCAACTTGCATCGCGTCTCCACTTATCGGGGCGCCAATCATTGCGGCGAAGAAGTTGCCAGGCACGTCGGGCATCGGATCGAAGACCAGCTCTTCGGGATTGCGCGTCAGTTGAATGTTGACGCTTCCCGGTGCTTGCTGGACAAATGTGTCGAAGTGGGTCCGATTTTGTTCACGCAGATCCCACACGACGTCCCCGCCAAGTGCCAGGGCTTCGCGAAAACCGACCGCGGATCCATTCGCGGCCATGTAATCGCTCAGCCGGCGAAACAGCTTGGGCAGGATCGCGACCTGATCAATGATCACGGCCAGGCTTGTTGCGTCGAAGCCTGCCGTCGACCTGTCGCCGGGCCAGAGCCCCAACCCTTGAGAACGAGCCGCGCTCACAGCGGTTGTGAATTCCTGCCGCAAGTCACTAAACAAGCCCGTGTAATAGGTGGGATAGGCCAAGCCTTCAGCCAGTGCCGTGTAGTTGAAACTCTGCCTTAGCATCGGCGGTCGCAACACGATTTGTGATCCATCCGCATCGGGGGGATCCCCTGCGAAGAGAAACGCCACCGGCCGCCCGTACTTTTCCCGCTCGCGTGAGAGTATCCAGCCGCGCGTTCCGTCGTCAGCGGCAACGATAGTCGCCTGATTGGCGTCCCACTGAACATTCCTAATTCCGGCAAATTCGAGCAGTCGATCGCGCGCCGCCCGCGCCCAATGGGTCGGCTGGTGCCGGGCTGCATAGTGCGTTTCCAGCGCATCGATGCCTTCCAGTCGAAGCTGGGCGAAGGGCTTTGGATGTGGGTCTGGCCTTCCCCCAGGTAAGCCGTTGAGGAGAGCCGGATCGTCTGCCAGGAACCGGATGGAATCGCCGTCCGGCGACAGGCCAACAACTCGAAACTGCCCCTTAATGAGGGTGAATGGCATTGTCCGCTCCAAAACAAATCCATCGCAATTTAAGAACGAAAGCATGCTTCAGCGGGGTTGTGAAGTCACTTTCGAACATTCTTTGATTGTGACACTATTGAGAACGCTGGCGACAATCCATGACTTATGTGCGCGCGGCCGAGAACGGCCACCTGTCGGCGCCGTTCGCCGAGGACGTCGAGCTGTCGATGCAACGCGCTGAACCCAGGCTTCAGCACTGCTGAGATGTTCGCAGCCTTGATTTCAGTCAATTTGAGGGGACGTGCTCGCTTTAGCCTTCCGCCTGCGAAGAGGTATGAGGGCAAAGTTAGGGCATGCCTGATATAGCCACCATCACCATCAATCCTGCGGTCGACGTCTCGACGTCGATCGACAAGATCGTGCCTGTGGCCAAGCTGCGCGGCACCTCGCAGCGCCGCGGGCCGGGCGGCGGCGGGATCAATGTTGCGCGCGTGATCAGCCGGCTGGGCGGCCGGGACGTCTGCGCCATCTATCCCGTGGGCGGCGTGATGGGCGATCTGCTGCGGCGGCTGGTTGATGCGGAAGGCGTTGCCAGCCGGACCTTTCCAATCGCGGGCGAGACGCGTGAGGATTTCTTCGTCCACGAGGTCTCCACCGGCCAACAATATCGCTTCATTCTGCCAGGGCCAAAGCTCGGCGAGAGCGAATGGTCGGAATGCCTGCGGCTGATCGGTTCGCTCGAGCCATTTCCCCGCTTCGTGATCGCGAGCGGCAGCCTGCCCGCCGGCGTGCCTGACGATTTTTATGCGCGCGTGGCCGATGTGGTCAGGCGGCGCGGCGCCAGAATGATGGTCGACACGTCGGGGCCGGCGCTCTCCATTGCCGTTGCCGCAGGCGTCGACCTGATCAAACCCAATTTGAAGGAGATGCGTGAGCTCACGGGGACGGAGCCGGGCTGCGCCAGCGAATGGGAGGCGGCTGCCCGGCTCATCGTCGAAAAACAGCAGGCCGCAATCGTTGCGCTCACGATGGGTCATCTGGGTGCTGTGCTCGTCACCCGGGATCGCATCTGGCGGGCAAAGCCGCTGCCGGTGACACCGCTGAGCGCGACCGGCGCCGGCGACAGTTTTCTCGGCGCCCTGGTCTGGCAGCTTGCGTCCGGTGCCGATCTCGCCATTGCCTTCCGCTACGCCATGGCGGCAGGAGCGGCCGCGCTGCTCAATGCCGGCACGGAGCTATGCCAGCCCGCCGATGTCGAGCGTTTGGCCGAGCAAGTGATCATGGAAGAGGCGTAAGCTTCCGGTCGCCTGGCAGCGGGAAGACAGCGCGAACGTTTCCGAACTCATTGCATCGGCATGCTCTGACGTTTTCCCATCATGCCGCCGCGCATCGCCGACATCATGCCCATCTGCGGCGCGAGCAGTTCATCCGCAGCCTTCTTCTGCTCATCCGAGAACATCGGGATCAGATTGGTGAGCGCGGATTTCATGGCCCGCGTTCCGTCGAGGCGCGCCACCAGCCATTTTTCCTGCAACGCGAGCTTCTCGACCAGGCCAGGGGCGCCCATACCCTGTTGCGACATCATCGAATTGCGCGTTTCTCCCAGGGTCTTGGCGTTCGCCCTCAGCGCATCGGCGAAGGCATTCCAGGCGGCCTGCTGTGCGTCCGTGATCTTGAGCTCGGCCCGCAGGAAGGCGATCCGACCCTCGATGTGATCGATGGCCTCCATGCCCCCCATGCCGTCACCGGGCTGCCGCATCATGTCCATCATCTTCGACATGTCCATCATAGGCATCTTGCCGCCCATCATCCCGCCGCCTTGCATGCGTTGGGATCCGGTTGCCTCCTGCTGGCTCGGCTTTGGCGCCGACTGCTCTTGCGTCTCCTTCTGGTCGGGATGATGGCCCTGATGTTCGGAGGCCGACTGGGCCCAAGCGGAATGCCCGATCGTGAGCAGCGCGGCGGCGATGGTCAAAGCGCGCATGACAAGCTCCTGATGACGGAATGTCGATGTGGAAGGATGACTCGTTCGACCGCTGATGACTTGATGCACGTCAAAGGTGATCTCGTCCGCGGTCGCGAGGTCCTAATGCGACATCATCACGCAGACCGGCGCTTCGTTCAGCAGATCGCGGGTCATGCCACCGAACATCCACTCTCCGAGCCTTGTGTGGCCGTAGCCACCGGTGACGATGAGGTCCGCGCCTTCGTCCCGGGCCACACGAACAAGCTGGTGGGCGTCAGACTCGGGCATGTGCACGCGCACGTCGACACGGCACTTCACGCCGTGGGCCTGCAGATATTTTGCGGCGTCGCGGACACGCCGGCGAGCAACGTCCTGTTCACTGGACGTGCAGATCTCGACGAGCGTGACCTGTGAAGCCCTGGCGAGGAATGGCAGCGCGTCCCGCAGCGCAATTCTTGCCTCGCGGGTGTCCTTCCATCCGACAACGATGCGATCGGCGCTCAGCGGCGGAATGTGATCGGGCACCAGCAGCGTCGGCCGCCCCATTCGCACCATTGCTTCGGCCGGATCGATGAAATGGAAGCGGTCGTACTTCTCCTGCGTGCGGCGGACCACCACCAGATCGGCGGATCTCGCTTCACTGGTCAGGAACACGGTGGGATATTCCACGCCGTGGCGCCACTCGACCCGTTCCTTCGGCAATCCGGCGATGCTGCGAAACCACTGCTCCTTGTCCGCGAGCGCCGACTTCATGCGTTTCAGGTCTTCCGCGGTCGTTTCCCGGATGATGACGCCGTCGGCCACGAAAGGCGGCTCAACCGCGAAGGCGGACACGCCGATCAGCGACGCCCCGAACTTGTCGGCAACATCCCGCGCAACGCGGACCTGACCTTCCTGTTGCTGCTCGGGATCGACGTAAACCATCACGGTCGCGATCGTCATTTGGCATTCCTCCGCGGGTTGATGCAGCTTCTTCTTGGCACCTCCCGGGCGCACAGGATTGACCGAAATCAAGTGCCCGTGCCTGCTGCTCGCCGATACATCGCAGACACACCGGCCGTCGCTTGAAATGATGAGAAATGGACGCAGTACAGCAAGACCCGATCGTGTCTCCGGCAGCATTGAAACGGCGGCTCGGGCTGCCGCTGCTGGTCCTCTATGGGACAGGGATCACCGTGGGGGCCGGGATCTACGTCCTGATCGGCGCTGTTGCCGGCCATGCGGGCGCCTATTCCTCGTGGGCGTTCGCGCTGGCCGCCGCAGTCATGGCGCTGACGGCCGCCTCCTATGCCGAACTCGCCACGCGTTATCCCGTCAGCGCGGGGGAGGCCGCCTATGTCCGTGCCGCCTTCAACTCCCGGTTCCTGTCCACCGCGGTCGGTTCGCTGAGGCTTGCCACCGGCATCATTGCAGCCGCCGCCGTCACCCTTGGCGGTGCCGGCTACATCAGGCAGTTGATCGAACTACCGACCCCGCTGATCGCCATCGTCATCGTCGTTGCGCTGGGCGCCGTCGCGGCCTGGGGCATTCTTGAATCGGTCATTCTCGCGGGATTGCTGACATTGATCGAGATCGGTGGACTGGTGCTGATTGTCGCCTCCGCCCTTCATTCCGGCATTTCCTTCGGCCCTGCCCTGTTGGCGCCGCCGCCGTTCGATGCCACCGTGCTCTCGGGGATCACCTTTGCAAGCCTGCTCGCATTCTTCGCCTTCGTCGGTTTCGAGGATCTCGCCAACGTCGTCGAGGAAGCCAGGAATCCCAGGCGGAACATTCCGTGGGCGATGGCGCTGACCTTGCTGATTACCTCGGTGCTCTACATCCTCATTGCCGCGATTTCGGTCAGTGTGGTCTCGCCGTCCCTGCTGGCGACATCGCCAGCTCCGTTGAGCCTCGTGTTCGGGTCCGTGACCGGCGTGAGCCCGACGACATTCAGCGCGATCGCCATCGTGTCCACGCTGAACACCATCCTTGCCCAGATGACCATGACGGCGCGCGTCGTTTACGGCATGGCCCGGCAAGGTGACCTGCCTGGCATCGTGGGGCGCGTCCATGCGGGGACCGGAACGCCGCTGATCGCCACGGGTCTGGTCATGCTGGCCGTCACCGTTCTCGCGCTGGCGTTTCCGCTGGAACGGCTGGCGGAGATTACGTCGCTTGCGACGCTCATGACCTTCGCCCTTGTCAATTTGTCGCTGCTGCGAATTCGATCGGAGGGCGTCGCACCGGATCGTGCGCATCTTCGCGTTCCCTTGTGGATACCCTTGTTCGGCCTCGTCACCTCGATCCTGATGATGGCCAGCGCATTCATCTCGCCGTAGCGCGGATTCTGTGGAAACGAACGGTCAAGTTCAACCAATGCCTCAAGCTTCCCAATTTTCCGATCGGAGAGTGGCTCCGTCCGTTCTGGCCGTGGTCGTCGTGTTCGGCATCGCCATCTGCGCGCTGATGGCGAAGCCTTTTCTCGGGGCGCTGGTCTGGTCGACGACGCTTGCGGTCCTGTTCGCGCCGCTCGACGCCGTCATCGGCAGGCGCCTCAAGTCCCGCGGCCTTTCGGCGCTGGCCACGGTCGCGGTGACGGCCGGCATCGTCGTCGTTCCCGCGATCCTGGTGGTGGCAACCCTGCTCAACGAAGCGGTTCGGGGCGCGGCGCTCGTCGCGCCCATGCTCGACACGGAAAGCTGGACGCGTTTCATGGGCGAACATCGCTGGCTGGCTCCGGCGCTGCAATGGATCCACGACAAGATCGACTTCTCCGATCTGATACGGACCGCAAGTTCGGCGGTCGCGACGTGGAGCGGCGACATCGTCCGCGACTCGTTTTCAGGGATGGCGAACCTGCTGCTGACGTTCTATTTCCTGTTTTACCTGCTGCGCGATCGGGAAAGGATCGCGGAATCGATGCGACTCCATTTGCCGCTGACGGACGCAGAATTGTCGGAGGTCGGTCGCAGGGCAACCGATACGATCTTCGCCACGGTCTTCGGGACCGTTGCGGTCGCGGCGCTGCAGGGCGGGCTCGGAGGCCTGATGTTCTGGTGGTTGGGGCTGCCGGCCCCCGTGCTGTGGGGCGTCCTGATGGCGCTCCTCGCGATCGTGCCCTTTCTCGGTGCCTTCGTGATCTGGGCGCCGGCCGCCGCGTTTCTCGCCCTGAGCGGCGCTTACACCTCGGCGGTCGTGCTGGCGATCTGGGGGACCGTCGTCGTCGGCCTGGTGGACAATTTGGTGTATCCCATTCTGGTCGGCAACAAGCTTCGGATGCACACGATGCTGTCGTTCATCGCTGTCGTGGGCGGCCTGATCCTTCTTGGCACGTCGGGTGTCGTGCTGGGTCCCCTGGTGCTCGCGGTCACCCTCACCCTGGTGCAAATCTGGCGTCGCCGCGGCGTCACGGCGAACGAGGCCGCGCCGTAACGGTTCTCCGGTCAGCGCAGCGGCAGCCGGTCGAGCTGGCTTTGCGCTTTCTTGACGGCCGCCGCGAACCAGGGCTGCTGTGGCGCCGCTTTCGCAAAGCATTTCGTGTGCGCGGCCATCGCGTCGTCCTCGCGCTTGAGATCGCCGCGCGGGTCCTTCTTGCTGACGGGCTTTGCCATCATCTGCTTGTAGATTGTTTCGCAAGACGGGATCAGTCCGGTCTTCAGGGCATCGCGGACGTTGACATAGAAGACCTTCTCGCCCTGGATCGCGACAACGCCGATTTCGCTTGGCGCGCCCTTGAGGTCGCCATTGCCGCGCACGCCCAGCACCGCAAACGCAGCGTTGGCGCCCGCCGGCTTTGCGATCGGCAGGTCGGCATATTTGGCGAACGCAGAATCGTAGATCGCCCAATAGTAGAACTCGCTGGATCTGAGCGCCGCGTCGATGGTCGGCGGCAGGCCGTCCTCGCGATGCTTGCGCAGCCACTGCTTGAGCAGCGTCGTTGTGGTCACCACAACGCGGGTTTTTTCGGCTTCTGAGTCGAATGCGAGCCCGTCGAGATGGCCGAAGCCGGAGTCCCGGCTGTCGAGCGTGTCGACGTTGGAGGTGGCGTTCGCCGGCATGCCCTTGATCGCCACGGGGCCGGTCACGGCACGGATGGCGGTGGTGAGCTGTTCAAGCGCGGCCGTGTGCTGGCGGGAGGCTTCCTCGTCGGTCTCGGACTTCGAGAATTTTGCGATGTAGCGATCGCGCATCTCGAGATAGTGCTGCTCCGGCGAGGCCGCATGGGCCCTGGTGGCAAGGGCGAGCAGAAGCACGGTGGCGAGCCATTTCATCGTGAGGTCCGGACGGTCAGATGGGTCTGACGGATTTGTGCGCAGGTCGCGTGGGAAGGTTCATGGACCGGTGCCTGAGACCAGGCTTTAAGGATGCGCGGCGACCGCGGGGCCGCCGCCAAACAGGCCCGACAGGCTGCGCACGCGCCGCGTGTCGATGCTGACATAGGCCGTCATGCCCGCGCGCAGCGGCGGTTCGCCGGGCTGCTCGATCAGCCGCAACCTGACCGGCAGGCGTTGCACGACCTTGACCCAATTGCCCGATGCGTTTTGCGCCGGCAGGATCGCGAACTCTGCACCGGTCGCCGGGCTGATGCTCTCGACCTCGGCATCCCAGGTGACGTCGGGATGCATGTCGAGCACCACCTTCGCCTTCTGCCCGACCCTGACATGGGTAAGGTCCGTCTCCTTGAAGTTGGCTTCCAGCCATGGCCTGCGGTCCGTGACGACGGCGAACAGCGGCGTCTGCACCTTGACCTGCTCGCCGAGCTGAAGGCGGAAGTTGACGACGACGCCTGATTTCGGCGTCTTGATCTCGGTGTAGGCGAGATCGAGCGCCGCGCGGTCGCGCAGCGCGATCTTCTCGCGGACCGCCGCGAACTGATCGGTCGGGCGATCGGGCTTGCCGCCAAGCGCTGCTTCCACGCGCGCGATGCGCTGATGCAGCACGGACAGGCGGTCCTCGCCCTCCTGCTCCTCGCTGTTGGACTGCTCGACCTTGGCGGCCGAGGCGACACCCCTGCCCGACAATTCGCGCTGGCGCCTCGCCTGGGTCTGCAGATAGGCGAGCTTGTTCTCGGCCTCC
>NZ_PPPT01000242.1 GCF_006483445.1 Bradyrhizobium guangdongense
CCCGGCATGTAGTAGAATCCGGCACCGTACAGCGAGCAGATCTTCACGTATTCGACCGCCTTGGCCTTCACGGGAAGATCGGCCGCCTGCGCTCCGCCGACGGCGATCAGACCCGCCGCCGAGCCGAGCAAAAGGCTCTTTACCAACTTCATGTTAAACCTCCAAGTTTGCTCTATAGGGAAGGTTCCGGATCCGCTGGGTGACGACACCCTAAGGTTGGTTCCCTTGTCCCTTAACTAACCGCTTAGCCGCTTCGCGCCTTCGGACACACCCGCTGAACGCGAGGGACTTAAGCGAACCACCTAAAACGGGACGACCTTGGGATGCCCCCCTCCGTCGCTCAGTCACAATTACCGAACGTTCTTGCACACACAACAAAAGAACGCTCCGAAACGCCCCTCCTGAACGTGTTTCCCGGAGAGTGTTGCACAAATAACACGCAGATGTGATCAAAAGGGTCACGTAACCTTTTGTTTTCCATATTGTTTTTCGATCGGTTCCATCTGCCCTCGATTTTCTCCGCACGGGGAGCGGCGCGCCGCCCCTACCTTTCCGCGTACGTTTGACGCGTTCGAATCGTGGAATCGGAGCTCGACTCGGCCCGCGCGATCACAGGCTCAGGCCTAGGCGCCCAAGGTGAAGCGCTTTGAAGCGTCGTTTCGGATGGAATCGGATGAAATCAGCACGCGAGCTCGGCGCAACTGCCGTCCTTCACGCTGCACATTCTATGTATAGAGAGAAGGATCTGGCTGGCGGAGACGGAGGGATTCGAACCCTCGATAGGCCTTTACAAGCCTATAACGGTTTAGCAAACCGCCGCCTTCAGCCACTCGGCCACGTCTCCGGTGAGCCGGGTATGCCCGACACGGCGGCGAGCCGCAAGCGGCAGAATTGAGATGGCCGCGTTGTTTCACCCGAAACGCGCGCTGAGGCTGGATTTTTGCAGGGTTTTGCGATTCATGGGCGCGCATCGCCCTGCCCCGACGCGCTCTCTATATAGATGTCGAGCGCGAGCTGGCCGATCGCCAGATTCGCCAATGCGAGGGTGAGATCAGAACGGCCTCGTCCGCCCACGCGTTGAACCACACGCCCGACTTGCGCCGGCATGGAAAGTTCCAGGGCAATATCCCGGTCTTGTGCAGCCGCCCGAGTTCCAGATCGCAATCGTCGGGCGCGAGTTGAATCGGCAGCCACCCGCCGTGTGAATCGTCGCGTACATGCATGCCCCGCGATTTACGAGGCGTGACGACAGGTGATTTGATTCAGCGCAAGCGCGCAGGCCCGTAAGATTCCGGACCGCCGGCGACACTGCGACGGAACTAGTGCGCGACGACCCAGGCGCGAGCTTCACGCTGCGCGGCTGCGATCTCGGTCTCCGACATCTGCTCGGCGACTTCCTGGCGCAGGCCGATCGCGTCCTTGCGACCCTTCAGCGCCGCGAGGTTGAACCATTTGTGCGCAGCGACCAGGTCGACGAGGCCGGATCGGCCGCTCGCCCAGTAGAGCCCGCGCTCGAACAGCACGTCAGACAGCGCGGTCGCGTCGATCGGCGTCGCCGCATCGAGATCAAAAGTCCCCTGAAACATGTCGCATCCCCTTTTATTATTCTGCCGCCTCGTCCCCCGAGCGCGGCTCCCGTCCAAAACTGTCCAACACTTCCCCATGCCGTTTGCCGGCTTGTTGGCGAGGATCATGGCGAGCAAATTTGAATGGCAGTTTAAGTATCGCGATGAAGGGGACGTAAACGCGACAAGCCGCGCAGCATCCGCGAAAATGCAAAAAGTCCCCATTTGACGGGCACTTCTGCGATTCGTCAGATTCGGTTTACCGTTGCGATTTTCGGACAACGATAACCATGGCGCGCGGTGCGATGCGCCTGTGGTGCAATTTTGGGATCAACGCAGAGCCATGTTGGTGGCCGGCCCGCGTGAAACCGCGCATTGGGGAGATTGCAGGGAAATGTTCGGCAATGAATTCGCGGCGGTTTACTCAGGCCGCATTTCACAAGCTCGCGGACAACGGGCACGGCCAAACGGCGGTGAGGCCGCGGACACGAAGGCGATCTGAAATGTTGGATGATGAAAAAGCCGGCCAGGATCCCGGCTGGGAGCGAGGGCGTCGGCGAACACGTCAGGACCGGATCTCACCTTGGCCGTAAGGCCATCTGTGAAATTGCGGAGGCCGGGAAGGCCGACCGCACCGAACGAAGAAAACCTGGTTTCTTCTGCCGGACCGGAAATCTGAACGGGCAAGCCCGCTATGGATTGACGATCCGACCGTCGACCTGATGTCTCGCCGACACCCTCTTTCGCCGTCAGAGCCTTTGGCTTTCGCTGGTGGCTCTAATGACGCGCCGACTGGCTAGCAGCCGGCAACTTCGACAAGGCGAAGTTACTTCTTCTTCTTGGCGACCTTGCGGGTCTTCTTCGCAGTCTTCTTCACTGCGGACTTCGCCTTCTTCGCCTTCTTCGCTTTCTTGGCCATGTTGCCCTCCGATGTGTGAGATGGCTTTAATCGCTGCATGCACTCGGGGATCGAGATGCACACTCATCCCGAATACACCAACACAACGAAAAAAACAGCGTCCTGCTTAAGGAAGTGTTGACGCAGAGAAGCGCGCACGCGTCGCGCGCTCGATTTGCTGATGCGATGAGTCGCTCGAACGTCGACGCGGAAGCCGCGTGCATCATCGATGCGTGCGAGCGATGCGACTGCAAGAAAACTCTATGCAGCAAGTGTTTTTCTGCACTCAGGCATTGCGCATGCTGGACGCGCTGATGCGCATCGCGCCGCGCTCGATCGCGTCGCGGAGGCGTTTCGCGGACTCTGAGTCGCAAGTTTTGGCAACGAAAATATTTTCATGCTTAACGGCGCAATCGCTCGCCGAAGCGCGTGCAAGCCGCTGTTTTGCGCGAATCGCGTCGCGGCGATTCGGAGGCGGTTTGCGACGAGAGAGGCCGCGATGTTCGGTGTCGATGATGCCGAAGCGAGCATCGCATCTCGCGCCGAAGCGGTGACGGAGATCGCTCCGCCACCTCGCAAGACGCTCGTTGTCAGATGCCGAGCTTGGACTTGAGGATGTCGTTGACGGCTTGCGGGTTGGCCTTGCCGCCGGACGACTTCATCACCTGACCGACGAACCAGCCGAGCGACTGCGGCTTGTCCTTGACCTGCGCGGCCTTGTCCGGATTGGCGGCGATGATGTCGTCGACCACCTTTTCGATCGCCGACAGATCCGTCACCTGCTTCATGCCGCGGCTCTCGACGAGCGCGCGGGGATCGCCGCCTTCCTGCCAGACGATCTCGAACAGATCCTTTGCGATCTTTCCGGAGATCGTGCCCTCGCCGATCAGGTCGATGATGGCGGCAAGCTGAGCGGCGTTGACCGGAGACCCCGTAATTTCCCGGCTCTCCTTGTTAAGGCGACCGAACAGCTCGTTGATCACCCAGTTCGCCGCGACCTTGCCGTCGCGCGCGCGGTTGGCGAGCCCTGAGAGCACCGTCTCGTAGAACTCTGCGCTCTCGCGCTCGGCGACCAGCACGCTGGCGTCGTAGGCCGACAGGCCGAGATCGGCGACGAAGCGCGCCTTCTTCTGGTCCGGCAGCTCCGGCAGCTTCGCCTTCAGCTCGTCGACGAAGCTTTGCGAAAACTCCAGCGGCAAGAGGTCGGGATCGGGGAAGTAGCGATAGTCGTGCGCCTCTTCCTTGGAGCGCATCGAGCGCGTCTCGCCCTTGTTGGGGTCGTAGAGCCGCGTCTCCTGGTCGATCGACCCGCCATCCTCGAGGATCTCGATCTGGCGGCGCGCTTCGTACTCGATCGCCTGCCCGATGAAGGCGATCGAGTTCATGTTCTTGATCTCGCACCGCGTGCCGAGCGGGCCGCCGGGCTTGCGCACGGAGACGTTGACGTCGGCGCGCAACGACCCCTTCTCCATGTCACCGTCGCAGGTGCCGAGATAACGCAGGATCGAGCGCAGCTTGGTCACATAGGCCTTGGCCTGCTCGGCATCTCGGATGTCGGGTTTCGAGACGATCTCCATCAGGGCCACGCCGGAGCGGTTGAGATCGACATAGGTCATGGTCGGCGACTGGTCGTGCAGCAATTTGCCGGCGTCCTGCTCCAAATGCAGCCGCTCGATGCCGATCGTGACGCTGCGACCGCCGTCGAGCTCGAGCTGCACCTCGCCCTCGCCTACCACCGGCGATTTGTACTGGCTGATCTGGTAGCCCTGCGGCAGGTCGGGATAGAAGTAGTTTTTCCGGTCGAACACCGAACGCAGATTGATCTTTGCGTTCAGCCCGAGCCCGGTCCGGACAGCCTGGCTGACGCATTCCTCGTTGATAACGGGCAGCATGCCCGGCATCGCCGCGTCGACGAGCGAGACATGCGTGTTCGGATCGCCGCCGAACGCGGTCGAGGCGCCGGAGAACAGCTTCGAATTCGACGTCACCTGGGCATGGATCTCCATGCCGATGACCATCTCCCATTCACCGGTGGCGCCCTTGAGAAGCTTGTGGGTGGCCGTGCTCATGTCGTGCTCCCGAGCAGCGTGGAAGCGATCCGCTCCCACTCCGCCTGCAATGAATCCTTTGCCGTGGGCTGGCCGGCCTGGCGGTACCAATAGCCGGCGTTGCCGAGATCGCCTTCGACGCGGTGCAAGTACGCGTGCACCCAGGCCGCTTCGCGGCCATCCTCGTCCTGGACGAGCTTGTGCGCCTTGTCCCAGTCGCCCTTGCCGGCCCACCAGAGGCCAGCGAGCGGCGCGCTGAGTTCCGGCGCGGGCGCTGCGCCATCGAGGCTGGCGATGAACGCCGCCACTGTCACCACCACCTCGCGGGCGTGAAGCGGCCGGCTGCCTGCTCGACCACCTCGCCGAGCGAGAACAGCGTCTCCTCGTCGAAGGGCCGGCCGATCAGTTGCAGACCGAGCGGCAGGCCCTGCGCATCCTTGCCCGCGGGCACGCCGATGCCGGGCAGGCCCGCCATGTTCACGGTCACCGTGAAAATGTCGTTCAGATACATCTCGACCGGATCCGCGCCACCCTTCTCACCGATGCCGAAGGCCGCCGACGGCGTTGCCGGCGTCAGGATTGCGTTCACACCCTTGGCGAAGCAATCCTCAAAATCCTTCTTGATCAGCGTGCGAACCTTCTGCGCGCGCAAATAATAGGCATCGTAGTAGCCAGCCGAGAGCACATAGGTGCCGATCATGACGCGGCGGCGCACCTCTGCGCCAAAGCCTTCGGCGCGGGTGTTCTCGTACTGCTCGATGATGCTCTTGCCCTGCTCGCGCAGGCCGTAGCGCACGCCGTCGTAGCGCGCGAGGTTGGACGAGGCCTCCGCCGGCGCCACGATGTAATAGGCCGGCAGCGCGTACTTCGTATGCGGCAGCGACACCTCGACGAGTTCAGCACCCGCCGCCTTCAGCCAGGCAGCGCCCTCCTCCCAAAGCTTTTCGATCTCGGCCGGCATGCCGTCGAGACGATACTCCTTGGGAATGCCGATCTTCATGCCCTTCACGGACTTGCCGATTGCGGCCTCGTAATCCGGCACGGGGATGTCAACAGACGTCGTGTCTTTCGGATCGTGGCCAGCCATCGAGCGCATCAGAATTGCGGCATCGCGCACGCTGCGCGCGATGGGACCAGCCTGGTCGAGCGAGGACGCGAAGGCGACGATGCCCCAGCGCGAGCAGCGGCCGTAGGTCGGCTTGATGCCGACAGTTGCGGTGAACGCCGCCGGCTGGCGGATCGAGCCGCCGGTGTCGGTCGCGGTCGCGCCCATGCAGAGCAGCGCCGCCACTGCCGACGCCGAGCCGCCGGACGAGCCGCCCGGCACCAGCGTGGTATTGGAGCCCTCGCGTCGCCAGGGATTGCCCACCGGCCCGAAGCACGAGGTCTCGTTCGACGAGCCCATCGCGAACTCGTCATTGTTGAGCTTGCCGAGCATCACCGCGCCGTCGCGCCAGAGCTGCGAGGTGATCGTGGACTCGTAGGTCGGCACGAAATTGCCGAGGATCTTTGAGCAGGCCGTGGTGCGCACGCCCTTGGTCGCAAAGAGATCCTTGATGCCGAGCGGAATGCCGGCGAGCGGGCCGGCATCGCCCTTGGCGATCTTGCCGTCAGCCTCGCGCGCCATGGCGCGGGCCTGGTCGGGCGTCTCCAGCACGAAAGCGTTGAGCACGCGCGCGGCTTCCATCGCGCTCAGATGCGCGTCGGTCAGCTCCAGCGACGTGAAGGTCTTGGCCGCAAGGCCCTTGCGGGCCTCGGCGAGCGTCAGCGATGTCAAATCGGTCATTTATTGATCGGGCTGCAGAAGAACGGAGACAGGGTTTTGTCGTTGGCCGGGTCGTCTTTCTTGACGGCGGCATTCGCGGCCGCTTCGAGCTGGTCGAGCACGGCATTGACGGCGACATTGGGATCGGCAGCCTTGCCCTGCCGCTCCATCGCGTCGAGGTAATTCATATAGGCCTGGTAGGCCTTCTCATCGTCGCATAGCAGGCACATCGGACTCGGTCCTGATTGAATTACTCGACGACCTTCGGCACCAGGAAGAAGTGACCTTCGGTCGCGGGCGCGTTGGCAACGATATCGTCGGCGATCTCGCCGTCATTGACGACGTCCTGCCGCTTCTTCATCTCCATCGGCGTAACCGAGGTCATCGGCTCGACGCCCTCGACGTTGACCTCGGAGAGCTGCTCGACGAAGGCCAGCATGGCGTTGAGCTCGCCCTGCAGATGGGAAACTTCGTCGTCCCTGACCGCAATCCGCGCGAGATGCGCGATGCGGCGGACGGTCACGGCGTCGACTGACATTATATAGAGCCTCGGACGGCAGAAATCAGCCTGCCGTATAGCAGAGGCCGCTTTTGCGCCGCAACCGGCGCCTCTGGCCTAGCCGGCCAGCGCTTTCAGCCGGGCGAGCGCGTTTTTGGCCAAATCCCGGGTCAATTCGGCGGCCGGGACCTCGCGGCCAAGGCCGATGGCCTGGCCGGCCCAGAGATTGGTGAACTCTGTCCTGCCCTGCTTTTCGGCAGCCGCCTTCAAGGGCCCGAGCGCGGTTGCCGCGTGGGGGAAGACCGGCGCGTCAGGCGAGACCGGACCGACCTCGCGCATGACGCGGTTGGCCACGCCCCGTGCCGGGCGCCCGGTCATGACATTGGTGATGACGGTGGCGGTGTCGCCGGCCTCCGCCAGCACCTTTCGCGCCGCTGCACTGACCTTGGATTCCAGACAGCGCAGATAGGCGCTCCCGATCTGCACACCGGATGCGCCGAGCGCAAAGGCCGCCGCAATGCCGCGGCCATCAGCGATGCCGCCGGCTGCGATCACCGGCACCTTCACGGCATCGACCACCTGCGGCACCAGCGCAAAGGTGCCGGGCTGTTCGGCGATATTGTCGGTCAGGAACATGCCGCGATGGCCGCCCGCTTCCGCGCCTTGCGCGATCACGGCATCGGCACCGTTCTGCTCGAGCCAGACCGCTTCCTTCACCGTCGTCGCCGACGAAATGACGACAGAGCCCGCCGCCTTCACGCGCTTCAGCAGTGCCTGGTCAGGCAGGCCAAAGTGGAAGCTGACGATTTCGGGCTTCAGCTCCTCCACGACCTCGCAGAATGCCGCATCGAACGGCGCGCGATTGGCCGCCGTGATCGGCGCCGACGGATCGAGGCCGTACTCCTTGTAGTAGGGCGTCAGACGCTGCTTCCAGCGCGCCTCTGATTCCGCCGTGAGATCGAGCGGCGTGTGGCAGAAGAAGTTGACGTTGATCGGCGCGGCGACGCGCTGGCGGATGATGTTGACCTGCTCGCGCGCCTTGTCGGCCGACAGCATCGCGCACGGCAGCGAGCCCAGCCCGCCGCCCTGGGCCACCGCAATCACGAGCTCTGCATCCATGATGCCCGCCATCGGCGCCAGTACGATGGGGAACTCGGTCTTGAAGAGGTCGATCAGTCGACGGTTGGGCCACATGGTTTTTCTCTCTTCGTGTCAGGCGACGGAGGCGATGGAATTGCGCCGGCCGGCCAGAAGCTGTTCGGCTTCGATTGCGATCCGCGCGACGATGTCGGCTGCGGGGGGAATATCATGGATCAGGCCGATCGCCTCGCCCGCGATGACGGCAGCAACGTCGAAATTGCCGACCGCCTTGGCCGCCGCATAATCAGCCGCGACCGTGGCGACATTCTGCATCAGCTCGACCTCGCGGCCGATCCAGCGTCGGGCATGGGCGTTGACGAGGCAGCGTCCCGTGAATGGCGCCGGCCAAACATTGTTGCGGGAGAGATCGAAGATGATGCCGCGCACGGTTTCGCCACTCGCGGCACGACAGATGCGCCGCTTGGCCTCGTCGGAACCATCTGCCTCCTCGCTCGCATAGAAGCGCGTGCCGAGCAGCACGCCGCTCGCACCGAGCATCAGCATCGCGGCGAGCCCGCGTCCGTCGGCAATGCCGCCGGCTGCCACGACCGGCACGCGGCCGGTCGCGAGATCAACGATCGCAGGCACGAGATCGACGGTGGTGCGCGAGGCACCATGACCGCCCGCCTCCGTTCCCTGCGCAACGAGAACATCCGCGTCGGCATCGAGCGCCTGCCGCGCCATGGCTTCATCCTGCACCTGGCAAATCAGGCGCACGCCGGCGGATTTGATCGTTGGTGCGAACGGCGCGGGATCGCCGAACGACAGCATGATCGCGCTCGGGCGCGCCGCCAGCGCGATGTCGAGAAGCTCAGGACGCCTGGCGAGACTCCAGGTGATGAAGCCGATCCCGAACGGCGTGCTCAGACCTCTGAGCTTCGCGGTCTCCTCCTCAAGCCAGGCCCGCTCGCCATAGCCGCCGCCAAGAATTCCAAACCCTCCGGCACGGCTCACCGCCGTCACGAGGCGAGCGCCCGCAACGACGTCCATCGGCGCAAGCAGGATCGGATGCTCGGTCCCAAAAAGCCTGGTCAGCGATGTAGCGATTGGCACGGCGTCCTCCGGGTCTGGACAGGAAGACTAGGCGCGTCTAGCATTCTATAAAATTGAATTCTAGCGAACGCTTCCATCTCGAAAACGAAACGAAGTTATGGAACTCAGCGATATCAGGACCTTTGCCGCGGTCGCCCGGACCGGTGGCATCACCCGCGCCGCCGAAGAGCTCAACACGGTGCAGTCGAATGTCACCCAGCGGATCAAGGCGCTGGAGGCCGAGATCGGGACGCCGCTGTTCGAGCGCCACAGCCGCGGCATGACCCTGACGGGTGCCGGCAAGCGCCTCCTGCCCTATGCGCAAAAAATGGCCGCGCTCTCACGCGAAGCCGCGCTCGCCGCGCGCGACGACGGCGAGCCGAAGGGACCGCTCGCGATCGGCTCGATGGAGACGACGGCCGCCGTGCGTCTGCCGCCCTTGCTCGCAGATTTCCACCGCCGCTTCCCCGCGGTACGGCTGACGCTTCGTACCGCAACCACGGCCGATCTCGTCGCTGCCGTACTCGACGGCTCGCTGGACGGCGCTTTCGTCGCAGGCCCCATCGATCACGCCGACCTCACCGCGACAAGCGCCTTCCGCGAGGAGCTGGTGCTCGTCAGTGCGCGGCGCTGGACGACCCTCTCCGAACTGCGCGCGGGCACGCCGGAGTCGGGCCCGACGGCGCTCGTCTTCCGCACCGGCTGCACCTATCGCCAGCGCATCGAGCAGATCATGACCGAGTTCGGCTGGCCTTCGGCGGCCCGCTTCGAGCTCGGCACGCTCGACGGCATGATCGGCTGCGTCGCCGCCGACATGGGCGTGACGCTGCTGCCGCGCGCGGTCGTCGCACGCAGCGAGATGAACGGCAGCGTCTCGATCCACACGCTGAGCCCGTCCTACGCGCGCGTGGAAACACTTTTCATCCACCGCCGCGCCGGGCATCAGTACAGCGCGTTGCAGGGCTTTGCAGCGTGCCTGAAGCAGGACGAGGATGTTATCGCGGCCTGAGATGCCAGCGCCGCAACGCAACGACGGCCCAAACGGCCTCCACCACACCGAACGGCCAGGCGCCCTGCAAAAAGCCGTAGGCCGAGCCGAGCGCGCAGGCGACAGCGAACAGCAACACGAACCAGTGGCTGCGATCTTCAAAGGCATAGCAGACCAGCATCGCGGTCACGGCAAACAGGCCAAATAACGTCAGCGCATCCATTGTTCTCGGTTCACTCCGCCGCGCATCGCATGCTATGCGCATTGCCATGCCGGCTCCTATCCTACCCCTGGTCGATGCTGCAACCCACTGGCCCGAACGCGGGGCGTTGATCGGGCTCGACCTCGGCACAAAAACCATCGGCGTCGCGGCGTCCGATCCGGACCGGCGGCTGGCCACCGGCGTCGAGACCATCCAGCGCAAGGCCTTCAAGCAGGATGCGGCGCGGCTGCTTGCTATCGCGAGCGAGCGCAAGGCGGTGGGCTTCGTGCTCGGCCTGCCCATCAACATGGACGGCAGCGAAGGCCCGCGCGCGCAATCGACCCGTGCCTTCGCCCGCAACCTCGCCGGCCTCACTCCACTTCCGATCGGGTTTTGGGACGAGCGGCTCTCGACCGCGGCCGTCGAGCGCGAGCTGATCGGCATGGACGTCAGCCGCGCCAAGCGCGCCGAGGTGATCGACGAGCACGCCGCGATCTTCATCCTGCAAGGCGCGCTCGACCGGCTCGCCAATCTGCGCAAGGCAGACTAACGCATGGCAGTTGTCATCGCGGCCCTGCTGCCCGTCTTCATCCTGATCGTCCTCGGCGTCATCCTCAAGCGCACCCTGATGCGGCTCGACACGCAATGGCACGGGCTGGAGCGGCTGACCTATTACGTGCTGTTTCCGATGCTGCTGATCCAGACGCTGGTGAAGGCCGACCTGACGACGGTGCCGGTCGCAGGTGTCGGCGGCGCACTGCTGCTGTCGGCGCTGGTGATGTCGCTGTTGTGCCTGGCGCTGCGGCCGGCATTGGGGCGGCTCGGCATCGACGGCCCTGCCTTCACCTCGATCTTCCAGGGCGCCACGCGCTGGCAGACCTATGTGGCGCTCTCGGTCTCGGCCAATCTATTCGGCGACGTCGGCCTGGCGCTGGCCTCGGTGGCGATGGTCGCGATCATTCCGCTGGTCAACGTCTTCAGCGTCGCCGTGCTCGCCCAGTATGCCTCGCCGGAAAAGCAGTCCCCGCGCGCAATCGTCATGACGGTGGCGAGCAATCCGTTGATCTGGGCCTGCGCTATCGGCCTCTTGATCAACGTCCTGCATCTGCCGCTGCCAAAGATCTGGCACGACGTCGCGGACGCGCTGAGCCGTTCCTCGCTCGCCATCGGACTGCTCGTGACAGGCGCCGGCCTGCAGCTTCAAGGGTTGCTGCGGCCGAGCCTCGGTGCAAGCCTCGGCGTCGCCTTCAAGCTGGTGCTGATGCCCGCGCTCGCGCTGGTCCTGGCGCTGTGGTTCGGCCTGTCAGGCACGAGCCTCACGATCGTCGCGATCTGCGCAGCCGTACCGACCTCGCCGAGCGCCTATGTACTGGCGCGCCAGATGGGCGGCGATGCGCCGCTGCTCGCCCAGATCATCACGCTGCAGACGATTTTGGCGGCGATCACGATGCCGATCGCGATTGCGCTGGTAGCCTGACGACGCCTACTTCCCAAGCCACATCGTCAGCACGACAGCGGTGAGATTGTTCAGCGCGTGGAGCACGATCGTCAGCCACAGCGAATTGGCCCGGTAGCGCATGTAGCCGAACCAGAGGCCAATGGAGAAGACTTCGGCGAGGAAGTAGAGGTCGTACTGCAGGTGCACGACGGTCCACACCAGCGACGACAGGATGATCGCGCCCGGGACGCGAAGAAAACTCTCCGACCAGCCGCGATAAAGGAAGCCGCGCGCGAGCACTTCTTCGGACATCGGTGCCGCGAAAGCGAAGGCGAAGACGAGGATGGCCGCAGCGCCCTTGTCCCGACCCGACTTCAGGAGATCGGTCATGACTCCCGGCGTCGCCTCGCGGCCCAATGCACGTGACGTCGTTTCCCAGACCAGCACGACCAGTAAAAGACCGACCGCTCCGAGCAAGAACTGCTTCCATGACGGCCAGCGCAGCGCGAGATAGTCGATAAAGGAAGCGCCCTTCAGGCGGATTGCAAGCCATACGGCCGCGAGCGTTGTCGGCAGGCCCATGATCACGGACAGCGCGAGCGCCGCGGGATCGTGACCGACGTCCTGCATCGCAGCCAAGTTGACCGGGCCGCCGCGAGACCACGCCAGGTAGACGATCGCACCGATCTGGCCGGCGAACATCGCACCGAAGATGACAAGGCCCCACAGCGCCGTGCCCCAAAACTTCCAGACGCGCGGCCGGGGCGCGACGGTGAGCGAGGGATGGTCGGGATTGAGGGAGTCCATCAATTCTCTTTCGATTGATTCGTGCTCACCACCTCGTCATGGCCGGGCTTGACCCACGGCTGTCCGGCTTAGATTTTCTGGACAAGGCGCATGGCGTTGATTCTAGTCAGTTCTGGACGTCTGCAAGCGTTCCGGGACACGACAGGAGATCAGCGCCATGCCGCATCACAATACAGTATTCCGTGACATCCTGAAGCTGATGCCGTGGCGTCAGTTTGAAGCGCTTGTGGAAGAACATAATGCGGATGC
>NZ_PPPT01000243.1 GCF_006483445.1 Bradyrhizobium guangdongense
AGGGGGAGTCTCCGCGAGGACGGAAGCAGTCGGACTCGCGGAGACTCCCCCTCACCCGGAATTTGCTCTCGCAAATTCCGGCCTCTCCCCGCAGGCGGGGAGAGGCGAAGGACAGCAGGCGTTTCGAGATCGGCAAATCAACCTCGAAATAGCGCTTATGTTTGTGCCTCGCCTGTCCAACCTGCGCAAACTGAGTTATCTTGGCCTGGCATCAGCTTTCCTGAGGGTCCACGGTTTTGCGGCGGCTGCTCTTTCTCAACGGCATCAAGGCATTCGAGGCGGCCGCGCGCACCGGCAGCTTTGCCTCGGCCGGCCTCGAGCTGAACGTGTCGGCGGCCGCCGTCAGCCGCATGGTGCATCTCCTGGAAGAGCGGCTCGGCGTCGCGCTGTTCGAGCGCAAGGCCAACAAGCTTGTGCTGACGCAGGCCGGCCGCGCCTATCAGGGCGGGCTGACGCCGATCTTCGATGCGCTGGCAAGCCTCACCGCGCAGGTGACGGCGCCGTCCGGCTTGCGCGTCCTCACCATCGGCGTCGGCCACACCTTTGCGATGCGCTGGCTGATCCCGCGTCTCTCGGAGTTTCGCAACGAGGAGCCCGACATCGAGGTGCGTTTCACCACCGGCGGCGCGGCGGTGCCGTTCGGCGAGGACTGGAGCTGCGGAATCAAGCTCGGCACCGGCGACTGGCCCGGCCTGGTGGCCGAGCCGCTGTTTGCCGGCGATCTCACGCCGGTCTGCGTGCCCCGCCTCGCCACGGCGCTGAAGCGGCCGGCAGACCTCAAGGCACCGAGCCTGATCCGCGTCGCGCATTCGCCGGACGACTGGCCGATCTGGCTCAAGGCGGCCGGTCTCCCACGCCTGTCCGCGCGCGGACCGGAATTCGAGTTCTACGGCCAGGCGCTGCAGGCCGCCGTCGACGGGCTCGGCATCGCCATGGGCATCCGGCCCTATATTGACGACGACCTCGCCGCCGGCCGGCTGGTCGCGCCGTTCGATCTCTCGGTGCCGAAGGGCATGCGCTGGTATCTGGTCTATCGCAGCTTCCAGACCGAGCAGCGCGATTTTGCCGCGTTCCGGCGCTGGATCATGCGCTCGGCGGCGGAACCCGCCGCGCGCCCGGCCCGGCGGACTCCGCGGGGAACAGCGCGGGCCTGACAAAAAATGCCGCCGCGTGTGAATGGCTTGTGAACGGCTTCACAGTCAAAACTGCCGAAACGTGGTCCTCTGACCCTCCAACGAGAAACGGGGACTACCAATGACGACTGCTTATGACGGCTTTGACATTGAATCGTTCGAAGCTGGCAAAGGCCTGTGGCACGCCCGCATCCGCCGCGCCGATCTGAGCCCGCTCGCCATCGACGGCGTGCTGTTTCCGGCCATGGAGATGGGCTTTGCCTGGCCCGACGCCCAGGCCGCAATCGCGGATGCCAAGCACCACATCGATCGCTTTCGCCGTCGCATCACCAGCGACGAATGAGTCCCCGAGCGAGCGCTTCGCGCTCGTCGCGGACGCACGGCCGGACAAGCAGGGAAACAGTCCAGGGAAACAGTCATGGCGTACATCGAATTCGACGAGACCCAGGCCCGCTCCTATGACCGGTCCGTGCTGTCGGAATGCCCGGAATGCAGCGGCGAGCTCGCCGTGCTCCGCGTGATCGGCGGCCGCGCCGGCTGCGAATACTGGACCATGCGCTGCACCGCTTGCGGCGGGATCCATCTCGACATCCTCGAGCCCGTCGCAGCGCACGCACCCGACGACGGGCCGCTGCCGGCGGCGTGAGGCGAGCGGCTGCTGCATGATGCGATGCGGGCAGGGCTATCGCATGTGCTTGCGCACGGACGATTCCACACCGTCATGGCCGGGCTTGTCCCGCCCATCCACGACCTTTCCCGCAGCGCCAAGAA
>NZ_PPPT01000244.1 GCF_006483445.1 Bradyrhizobium guangdongense
GGTGTCGCCGGGCTTCA
This sequence comes from Bradyrhizobium guangdongense, assembly GCF_006483445.1. Taxonomy (GTDB): domain Bacteria; phylum Pseudomonadota; class Alphaproteobacteria; order Rhizobiales; family Xanthobacteraceae; genus Bradyrhizobium; species Bradyrhizobium guangdongense_A. Next base: position 18 of record NZ_PPPT01000244.1, read on the forward strand.
GCTTGACCCGATTGGTCTGGGTCACGCCTCGTCCTCCGGGCGCTCGGCAACCGCATCGGTCTGCGCCTTGCGCCAGGCCGCGAGCCGGCCAGCGAGTGCCGGATCGGACAGTGCGAGCACGCTGGCTGCGAGCAGCGCGGCATTGATTGCCCCGGCCTTGCCGATCGCGAGCGTGCCGACCGGGATGCCCGCGGGCATCTGCACGATCGAGTAGAGCGAATCGATGCCCTTCATGGTCTTGGATTCGACGGGCACGCCGAACACCGGCAGTTCCGTCAGCGACGCGGCCATACCGGGCAGATGCGCGGCACCGCCGGCACCTGCGATGATGACCTTGAAACCATCGGCCTTGGCACCCTTGGCGAAGGTGAACAAACGCTCGGGCGTGCGGTGGGCCGAGACGATGCGGGTTTCGGAGGCGACGCCGAGTTGGGTCAGGGTTTCGGCTGCGTGTCGCATGGTTTCCCAGTCGGACTGGCTGCCCATGATGATGGCGATCGGCGCGGTCATGACGACAATTGTGCTCGGAAATCCAGAAACATAGGCCAGATTATCGGGGCGGGCCCGGCGGCTGGCAAGGCGGTGGCAAGAGGAAGGGAATGGACTATCCTGTCTTGGTGAATCACCGCAAGCCTTCATTGAGCAGGACGCCCATGAGAACGCCAAAAAGGGCAAAAGCTGCCAAGAGGCCTGCGAAGAAGCCTTCGAAGACCCCTGCGCGAGCCCGCAAGGCCGGTAAAACCCGAAGTGGCAAGACGAAGCTCGTGGCAGCGAAACCCGGCGATGCCAAGGCGACGATCCGGAACCTGCGCACCAAGCTGACCCAGGCGCTGCGGCGGATCGACGAGCTCGAGGCCGCCGCCGATACCGATTTCCTGCTCGGCATCCCGAACCGGCGCGGCTTCGAGCGCGAGCTGCATCGCGCCATCGCCTACATGAAGCGCTACCGCGCCAGCGGCGCGCTGATCGTGCTTGACGTCGACCGGTTGAAGCCGATCAACGATGCGTTCGGGCACGCCGCCGGCGACGAGGTGCTGAAGACGATCGCCGCGACCTTGACCAGAAAAGTCCGCTCTTCCGACGTGGTCGGTCGTCTCGGCGGCGACGAGTTTGCGCTGTTGCTCTGGAATCTGAGCGAGACCGATGCCAAGGCCAAGGCTGTCGCTTTCGAGGAAGCGATCGACGAATTATCGTTCACCTTCCGCGGCCAGCGCGTGACCGCCGGTGCATCCGCAGGCGTCGCGCTGCTCGGCTCGCATGCGGAGGCAGGCCGCGCGTTGGAAGAAGCCGATGCCGCGATGTATGTACGCAAGGCGCAACGCCGGCACGAGCCGCGGATCAGAATCGTCGCGGGTTAGCGTGCGCTTCTACAGCGCGCTGAGATCTTCCGGCACGTTGCCGAATCGTCGCAGCAATTTGGCGTCGCCGAATTCGCCGGTCAGCGGATCGCCGCTGCGGCTGAATGCGATGGCGCCGATATGGCCGGCAATGTGCGACATCATCTCGGCGCGCCGCAAGGCGCCGGACGAGGTCTGGCATTCCTCCGCGGTGCCCGCGATGACCGATCCGTCCTCGTCGGTCGTGAACGGCAATGCCACGTAGTAGGTGACATCGGACATGGTTCGCTCCGTTTTGTTCAGGCGGCGCTGCTCTTGCTCCGCATCCTGTTGCGCGATGTTTCGGGAATGCAGCCCGCCGCAACAGCGGCCTGCAATTCCTCCAGCTCGGCTTCCAGATATTCGTTGGCCATGATCAGCGCCTTGATGGTGCTGCGCAGATTGCCGTCGCACATGGCGATGGCCTGGTCGCAGGCCTGTTCATAATGGCTGTTGTCGAAGACTGCGGTCACGGGCGTCGTCGCGGACATGGCAATTCCTCTGGCATTTCCCCTGGAACGTCTGGTGTCCAAATGTTCTCTCTTTGTTCTAAGCGAGTCAAGCGGAATCCCGCGCCACGGACGTGAACGCAGGCGGCGGAGAACAGGCCGTGTCTCAGGCGATGATGTCGGGCGTGATCTGGTCTTCGATGAAGGCGATACGGTCGCGCAACAACAGCTTGCGTTTCTTCAGCCGCTGCAGCCGCAACAGGTCGGGGGCCGGCGATTGATGCAGTGCATCGATCGCCGCATCGAGGTCTCGGTGTTCCTGCTGCAACCGGGCGAGCTCGGCTTCGAGCTCGCGCTCGTCTTCGTTAATCATGATGTGCGGTAGCCGAAAAACCCGATGAGCTGGCGAAAGGCTGTGGAAGCCCTGTGGAAATTATCGTCCTGTCGCGGCGTGATCGCAAGCGATCTGGGTCGTCTCCCACCGTTCTGGCGAAAGATATTTCAGTCAAGGCGCGCCGCGCGGTGCGAGCTTGTTGAAATCACGAACATTTCCGAACGTGAGTTCCATGCTCACGCTTCGTTACATATCAAAAGTCAAAAATGACAGTGCGACGACGGATACCCATCGACAGAACGAATCGGTGATGTAGACTTCTTCATCCGGATCGAATCCAAGGTCTAACCCTGCCGAGGAGGTTTCGAATGACAATTCAGGCACATCTGGTTGAATTGGAACGGAAACACAAGCTTCTCGAAAACGAATTGCACGACGCACTCGTGCACCTTTCAACAGACGACCTGCAAATTGTTGAGTTGAAGCGACGGAAGTTGATGGTCAAGGACCAGATCGAGCGGCTGCGGCATAGCTCGGACGAGACGCTCCACTAGTAACCCCCGTAGACGAGTACATCGGCATCGCACCCTGCTCGCAGGGATGAGGCTTGTTGCGCTCATTCTTGCGCGCAGGACGCTACGATGCGCGCAACGTGCGATCAATTTCGCGCGGTGTTCAAACGTTCGCGAGCTCGGCGACGTGGTCGGCGATCGCGAGCGACGACGTCAGTCCGGGCGACTCGATTCCGAACAGGTTGATCAGGCCTTCGACGCCGTGATCGCGCGGGCCCTGCATCAGAAAATCCTGCGTCGCCACCGCGGGCGGAACGATTTTTGGCCTGATGCCCGAATAGCTCGGCATCAGCGCGCCGTCAGGCAGGGTCGGCCAGTACTTGCGGATCGCCGGATAGAATCTCTCCGAGCGCGCCGGATCGACGGCGTAGTCGATCGCTTCGATCCATTCGACGTCGGGCCCGAAGCGCGCCTGGCCCGCCATGTCCAGCGTCAGATGCACGCCCAGCCCGCCCGGCTCCGGCACCGGGTAGATCAGGTGCGAGAACGGCGCCCTGGCGCTGCAACTGAAATAGTTTCCCTTGGCGAGATAGGCCGGCGGAATCCGCTCCAGCGGCATGCCGTCGATGTTGCGCGCCACCGTCGTTGCCGACAGGCCGGCGGCGTTGACGAGCAGGCCGCATTGCAGCGTCATCGGCGCTTCGCCGCCCGCTTCGATCTCGATGACGCCGCCCGCCGCCTTGGCGCGCAAGATGGGCGTGTGGAAGGCGAAGAACGTCCCTGCCGCCTCGGCCTCGCCGCGCAGCGAGAGCATGTAGGAATGGCTGTCGATGATGCCGGTCGAGGGCGAGAGCAGGGCGGCATCACAGGCCAGCGCCGGCTCCAGCGCGCGGGCCGCCTCGCCTGAGAGCATCTGCATGTCGAGCACGCCATTGGCCTCGGCATGGGCCTTGATCGACTGCAGCTTCTCGGTCTCTTTCGGATTGGTCGCGACGATCAGCTTGCCGCAATTCTTGTGCGGGATGTCGTGGTCGGCGCAGTAGCGGTAGAGCGCGTGCTTGCCGGCGACGCACATCCGCGCCATCCAGCTCCCGGCCCGGTAATAGATCCCGGCATGGATCACCTCGCTGTTGCGCGAGGAGGTGATGGTGCCGATGGCTTCCTCGGACTCCAGCACGATCACTTCGCGTCCAGCGTGTGCGAGCCGCCTGGCGACGGCCAGACCGACGACACCGGCTCCGATAACGACGCAATCGACTCTATCCATGGTCGGGAAGTGCTTCCGAAAGTGGGGACGAATTGGCGTTTTTGCCCAAGGAACGTGCCGCCAGGCAGTTCCATTTTAACGAAGAATTTATCATGTCAGGGCAATTGCCGTATTTATCGTCACATTTTTCTTTCGCGCGTACAGGCGTTTACCCGATCCAAACCCGTGAAGCCAGACAATCCGCAGTTGAAATCTCGGGTGGCTGATGGCTGACAAGAACTGCGGCGCGCTACTGATTCCGGTGCAGGCCGTCGTGTGCCTGGGCTGCGCCATGACGCCTGCGCGCGCGCTTACGCTTGCCGACGCCTTCGCCCCGCCCAGCTATATCGGCCAGCTCGATCCCAACCTGATCTGGGAAGCCCTGATCGGGGGTATCGCCGTCTGCGCGTTCGTGGCCGCGATCGTGCTCTGGATCCACTCCTCGTTGCGTCGCGCCAAGCGCACCCAGTTGCGGCGCAACGCCTTCATCTCCTCCGCCCTGAACAACCTCAACCAGGGCGTGGTGATGACCGACGCGCAGCGGCGGATCATCTTCTGCAACGACCGCTATCTCGAGATCTACGGACTTTCGCGCTCCGATCTTTGGCCCCTGATGGACGGCCGCGACCTGCTCAAGCTGCGGCGCAATCGCGGCGCGCTGGATGTCTCCGACGACAGGTTCTACGAGGAGGCCGCGAGCCCCAACGGCCTGATCACGGAGCTGGCGGACGGCCGCTCCATCCTGGTGAAATTCTTCGTGCTGCCGAATGGCGGCTCGGTCGCGACCCATCTCGACGTCAGCGAGCAGCGCAAGCTGTCGCGGCAACTCGCCTCGACCAAGCAATTCCTGGAATCGGTGCTCGACAACGTTCCGGTCTGCGTCGCCGCCAAGAGCATCGAGGACGGCCGCTACATCTTCGCCAATCGCGCCTTCGAGCGGTTTTCGCGTTTCTCGCGCGACCGCATCGTCGGCAAGCGGGCCGACGAGATCTTCCGCCCCCAGACCGCGGCAGGCATCGAGGAAGCGGACCGCAAGGCGCTGCAATCCAGCGATGGTCAGTTCCGCAATGAGCTCAAGGTCGAGCGCGGCGACGAGACGCGCGTGTTGTCCTCGGTGCGGGTCGTCGCCCGCAACGAGGAGGGCCGGCCCGAATTCCTGATCGCACTCTTCGAGGACGTCACCGACCGCCGCTCGCTCTCGGAGGAGCTCGAAAGCACCAAGAAGTTCCTCGAGCTCGTGGTCGACAACATCCCGGTCGCGCTGATCGTCGAGCAGGTCAAGGACGGCAGCTATCTGCTCGCCAATCGCAGCGCCGAGACCATCCTCAACCGCAAGCGCGAGGATGCCACCGGCCTCACTGCAGCCGACATCTTCAATCCCAAGGAAGCCAAGCTGATCATCGCGCGCGATGAGGCGGCCATCAAGAAGCGCGGCTTGATCACCGAAGAGCATCCGATCTCGACCAAGGACGGCCTGCGGCTGTTCCTGACCCGCCGCGCCACCGTGCTCGACGATGCCGGCGAGCCGCAATATCTGATCAAGACCCACGAAGACGTCACCGACCGCCGGCAGACCGAATCGCGCATGGCGCATATGGCCTATCATGACGGCCTGACCGACCTGCCGAACCGTGCCGCCTTCCTCCAGGCGCTGACGCAGATGATCGAGGCCTGCGAAGGCACCGGCGAGGAATTCGCCGTGCTGTGCTGCGACCTCGACGGCCTGAAGGAGGTCAACGACGTCTTCGGCCATGCGCTCGGCGACAAGCTCCTGGTCGAGGTCGCCCAGCGCTTCCAGGACGCCGCGCGCGGCGGCGTCACGGCCCGCCTGTCCGGCGACGAGTTTGGCCTGATCATCGACGGCAAGCAGCCCGAGGCCGGCATGGCGCTGGCGCAGCAGCTCATCGATTCGCTTGCGCCCGAATTCCTGATCGACGGCCGCGCGGTGCGCGCCGGCGTCACCACCGGCATTTCCGTGTTCCCGCATAATGGCGCGGACGGCGCCTCGCTGCTCGCCAATGCCGGCGCGGCGCTGTTCCGCGCCAAGCAGAAATCGCGCGGCACGATCAGCCTCTACCAGCCCGAGATGGACCAGCAGATCCGCGACCGCCGCGTGCTGCATCAGGACCTGTCCAAGGCGATCAAAAACGGCGAGCTGTCGCTGGCGTTCCAGCCGCAGGGCATTGCCGGTCCGAGCGTCGCCGAGAGCGAAATCATCGGCTTCGAGGCGCTGGCGCGCTGGGCGCACCCCGTGCGCGGCCAGGTCTCGCCGGCCGAGTTCATCCCGATCGCGGAAGAGAGCGGCCTGATCGTCGAGATGGGCGAATGGATTTTGCGCCAGGTCTGCCGCGAGGCGGCGTCATGGCCAAAGCCGCTCCAGGTCGCGGTCAATCTGTCGCCGGCGCAGTTCATGCACGGCGACGTCGTCGGCCTCGTGCATTCGATCCTGCTGGAGACCGGGCTCGCGCCCGGCCGGCTCGAGCTGGAAATCACCGAAGGCGTGCTGATCGAGGATTTTGACCGCGGTCTTGCGCTGCTGCGCCGGTTGAAGGCGCTGGGCGTGCGCATCTCCATGGACGATTTCGGCAGCGGCTATTCCTCGCTGAGCTACCTGCAGGCGTTTCCGTTCGACAAGATCAAGATCGACCGCGCCTTCATCGTCAATCTCGGCCGCAACCCGCAATCGGCCGCGATCGTTCGCGCCGTGATCGATCTCGGCCACGGCCTGGAGATGTCGATCATCGCCGAGGGCGTCGAAACCGTCGACCAGCTCGCCTTCCTGGCCAAGGAAGGCTGCGACGGCGTGCAGGGTTACCTGCTCGGCAAGCCGTTGCCGATCGGGCACTATGCCGGCCTCATCGGTCGCGTTGATGCGGATACCGTGGAGCTTGCGCTCCAGACCGGCTAGTGATGGCGAGGAGAATCCTTCTCGTCGCATAGCGAGTTCATGGCGGACTACGACCTCGCAATCATCGGTGGTGGCCTGAACGGTGTCAGCCTTGCGCGTGATGCCGCCGGGCGGGGTCTCAGGGTCATTCTCCTGGAGCAGGGCGATCTCGGCGGTGCCGCGTCGTCGGCGACGCCGCATCTGATCCATGGCGATCTCTCGGTGCTGGAGCGCCGCGGCTTCTGGCGCGTGCGTCGTGCCCTGGTCGAGCGAAAAATCTGGCTCAAATCCGCGCCGCATCTGGTGCGGCCGATGCGCTTCGTGATCCCCGCGCATTCCGACGAGCGTCCGCCCTGGCTGGTGCGCACCGGCCTGCTGCTCTACGACCGGCTCGCGGCGCGCGGCGGCCTGCCGGCATCCGCGACCATCGACATCACGCATCATCCGGTCGGCAACGCGCTGAAGCGGCCGTTCGGCATGGCCTTCGAGTATTCGGATTGCGTGGTCGACGATTCCCGGCTCGCGGTTCTCACGGCGCTCGATGCGGCCGAGCGTGGCGCCGTCATCCGCACCGGCGCCCGCTGCGTGCGGGCCGACCGGACCGATATCTGGCGGCTCGCGGTGGTCGATCGCGGCCATCGCCACGCGATCACGTCGCGGGCGCTGGCCAATGCCAGCGGCGGCTGGACCGCGAGCGTCGCGGAAACCGTGCTGCGCTTGCCGCCACCGCGTGCCAGCGCGATGCAGATCAGCCAGATCGTCGTGCGCAAGCTGTTCGATTCGGACAATGTCTACGTCTTCCAGAACAGCGACGGCCGGCTGATCTTTGCCAGCCCCTATGAGCGCGACTTCACACTAATCGGCACGGTCACGCATCCCTTCAAGGGCGATCCCGCCATCGTCGCCATGCCGGGCGCCGGCGTCACCTATCTCTGCGAGGCCGCAAGCCGCTATTTCCGTGAGCGCGTCGAGCCGACGGACGTGGTGCGGACGCTATCGGGCGTCAACCTGGCGCAGGAGCCCGCGCGCGGTCGCGACGGCGGCATGTCGTTCGACGCAAAGCGGCGCAAGGCGCCGCTGATCACGATGTTCGGCGGCGACGTGACGACCGTGCGCCTGCGTGCCGAGCGCGCGGTGACCCGGCTGACGCCGTTCTATCCGATGTCCCCGCGCTGGACCGCGGGCGCGCCCCTGCCGGGCGGCGTTTTTGCCTGGCAGCGCTTTGAGGACGAGGTCGATGCGGCGCGCGACCGCTGGCGTTTTCTTACCGAAGCGCAGGCGCAGCGGCTGGTTGCCGCTTACGGCTCACGCCTGCCTGCGGTGCTGGGCGATGCAAAAAGCCGCGACGAGCTCGGCCAGGCCTTCGGCCCCGAGCTGACGGAGGCGGAAGTGCGCTATCTCATGACGACGGAGTGGGCGCGCTTCCCCGACGACATCCTGTGGCGCCGCTCAAAACTCGGCCTGACCATGCCGCCGGCCGACCGCGAGAGGCTGGCCGCGTTCATGACGACGGTGACTTAAGCGCGGATACCTCCGCGCCGTCATGGCCGGGCTTTGTCCCGGCCATCCACGACCTTTCTCGCGGCACGAAGAACGTGGAT